>PWER01000171.1 GCA_003553565.1 Nitriliruptoria bacterium
GGCGACGCGACCGTGCGGGTGCTGGTGGGGGAGGGCTCGCCGGTCGAGCTCGGCACGCCGGCGCTGATCCTCGATGTCGCGCTGCCCGAGGGCGGACAGGTCACCACGCCGATCCCGTCGGAGTTCCAGGCGTTCGCCTACCTGCTCGACGGGCAGGCCGCGTTCGGCACGAACCAGCGGCGCGCGGTCCCACCACAGCTGGCCCTGCTTGGTCCCGGCGCCGACCTGACGGTCACCGACGCCACCCCGGGCACCCGGTTCATGGTGATGGCCGGCGAGCCCTACCGCGAGACCCCGGTGTACAACGGGCCTTTCATCGACTAGCAAGCCGGGGGTTCGCCGACCGCCGGTCGACGCGTGCTCACTGAGTGGTGCCGATGGCACCCAAGCAAGGGATATGCAGGACCGTCGAGCTGGGTGCTGTCACGGCGACCGCGTCCACCACCGGAGACCGAGTGTTTGCGACAGTCCTGACTCTCCGAGGGGTGCGAGATCGTCGACGGGACGCCAGGCATCGCTGATGCCGATGACGGTCACGGGAATCCTGTTCGGGGGCGGCAAGGTGACCGCCTCGACCTCCCGAGGGGTCGTCTCGCTCATGGCTCCGCGTTGCCGCGCCCGGCCTGCTTACGCCGCGCGCTGAGAGCGACGGCACGCCGCCAGATGCGCAGGCTCCTAGCCGATGACCCCTGAGGTCGGCGTTCGGAGCCCCCTGCCCCGCCGGGACGGTCGGCCGCAACGGTGGTGATCATCGCAGTGTCGCCACACCAGTAGGCTTGCCGTCGAGCGGTGCCCGCTTTGTAGAGGGAGTCTGTGATGGCGCGTGTGTGGGTGTTCCAGGCGAACCCGGAGCGCTATGACATCGATGGCGCGCTTGCTGCCTTGACGACGATCGATTGGTGGACGCCCCAGTACGCGAGCGAGATCCGTCCTGGCGACACCGTCGTCTTGTGGCGCTCGGGTGACCAGGCTGGCGTTGTCGGCGTGGCCACTGTCGAACATGGACCGCGTCAGGCGCCGCCGACCCCGGCAGAGGAGAGGTTCGTCCGCGGCGAGATCCCTCGCGAGGAGCAGGCCACGGTGGTGACCTTGCAGGTCGCCGCGACTGACCTTGTTCCGAAGTCCACTGTGGCTTCATTGAACGGTTGGGGCTCGCACCAGATCGTCACGGCCCCCATGGGCACGGTCTTCCCGGTCACCGATGACCAGTGGGCGGAGCTCGCACCGTTGCTGGGCTCCCCGCCTGTGGTGGAGGTCAGCGAGGACCCTGGGTGGCCGCAGGCGTTCTCGTGGCAGCAGCGTACGAAGTCGGTGACGCCCCTGCCCGGAGGCATCGACGCCTATCAGGAGGTCCTGGCCCGGATCCTGGACCGAGTCGGCCATGGTGACCCTGCGCGCGACGAGCTGGTGGGATGGCTGCGCGATGAGCTGGGCGTCTCGGAGCGGCGTGCGGCCTACGTCGTGAACTTCCTGTCGCGGATCGGCCTGCTGCGCCGCGAGGCCAGCCGTGTCGCGCTGACACCCGAGGGCCGCTGGTGGCTGTTCGAGCGCGATGGGTTGTTCCTTCTTGCGTTGATCCACGGTCGCGTGCGCTACATCGGGGAGATGCTGGCTCATCTCGACCAGCCCCGGACCACCGAGGAGCTGCTCGACCATGCCAATGCGCGGTATGGCATGAACTGGACGAGTCGCGGTCAGATCGTTCGGCGCCGCCATCTCCTGGGCGGCGTCGGGGCCGTGGAGTTCGATGAGGAACAGCGCCTGCGTCGCACCGAGTTCGGTGATCGCGCACTGTCCGAGCTTGAGCTGGCCGCGGCCCTGGACGGCACTGGATACTCGGAGCACCGGGAAGAAGAGTCACAGGAACCGCCGCCTCCCGACGAGCACGACCAGCAGCCTGACACCGCAGAGCGTCTCGTCTCGCGATTGCTTGCCACGGCTCACGACTCCGATCAGCCTAATGCGTTCGAGCAGGCCACCCGCGATGCGTTCGCGTTCCTTGGCTTCGACGCCGACTGGCTCGGCGGTTCTGGCAGCACCGATGTGCTGCTTCGGGCGCCGCTGGGTGCTGATGAGCATTACCGCGTCGCCGTCGACACGAAGTCGACAGCACGTCAAGCGGTGAGTGACGCGCAGATCAACTGGGTGACGATCGACGAGCACCAGGAGCGCCACGACGCTGACTATGTGGCAGTTGTCGCCCCCGCCTTCCAGGGCGATCGGCTGGGAGAACGGGCCCGGCGCGATCGTTCAGTCGCTTTGCTGACCGTCACCGCCCTGGCGGACGTGATACGGCAGCACGAGATCGCACCCCTGGGTCTCGATGCGTACCGCGATCTGTTCGATCCCAATATCGGGCCGGACGGCGTGCTCGAGCACGGCGACGCGCTGCGACGGCAACTGGTCCTCGCCGCTGAGGTCGTCCGCTTGGTGGACCAGCTGGCCAGTGACGAGGGAGCGATCACCAGCGAAGCGCTGTACTGGAACCTCGACCGGTTCGCCGAGCAGTTCGAGGGGCAGCGCGCCGCCCGGGACGAGATTCGGGCGGTCTGTCACGCGCTGGCAAACCCGCCGCTGTCGTTGCTGCGCAGCGAGCAAGATCGCTTCGCGCCCCTGGGCTCTCGCACCACTGCTGCGGACCGGCTCCGCTTGTTCGCCGACCTGATCGAGTCAGGCATCCCCGAGACCGCCGACGAGATCGCCTAGCTGGCCAGTCACCAGGCCCTGGGCTGGCAGCGGCAGCCCAGGGCGCGCGAGCGGGTCGGCGCGCCTACGCGGCAGACCGGCCCGATCAGGGGATCTCGAAGTAGGCCGCTGCGTCGTCGAAGGCG
The DNA here is from genome assembly GCA_003553565.1 of Nitriliruptoria bacterium. Classification (GTDB taxonomy): domain Bacteria; phylum Actinomycetota; class Nitriliruptoria; order Euzebyales; family Egibacteraceae; genus PUKE01. The sequence continues at coordinate 2,832 of PWER01000171.1, forward strand.
AACCCGGGCTCAACCCTGATGGCTCCACCTTCCAGCTGGTCAGCTTCGGCCTCGATGCACACATCGCCCGACACCGAACCGTCCGGGTAGGTCTCGCCCTGGTCTCGTAGGGCGTTGTCGATGGAGCCGCAGCTGTCCCGGAACGAGTTGCCGTCAGACCCCACGATCAACCAGTCGAAGTCCAGCCAGGGGTTGCCGGTCTCGTCACCGCCGTAGGTCGCATCGACGGTGAAGGTCACGAACTGGTGCCCCTCTTGCGGCGGGTCGTTGAACTGGTTGGCGTCGAGGACGGCGTCCTCGGAATCCGGATCGACCTCGGTGACGGTGAACTCCCACGTCGGCTGATCGTTGTCGGTGATGACGAGCTCTTCGCCAAGCGGCAGCGGATCACTGTGGGAGCCGAGTTCATCGCTTAGCTCGTCGTCGCCGGCATCATCATCGGCTTCGTCTGCCGCGTCGTCTGCCTGGTCTTCGGCCTCTGCCAGGGCATCTTCGTAGCCCTCGTCGTAACCCTCCTCAAAGGCTTCCTCGAGCGCTTCGTCGTCGATTTCCCCATCGGATTCGGCAGCCTCTTCTGCCTGGCACGCCGTGGCCATGAGAGCTACCGCTGCCATCAAGGCGAGCAAGCGCATGATCATCTCCTCGTCGTGTTGCGGGGCGTGCTCTGTCGTCGCCGGGCCCGGAGCCTCAAGTGCCGGCCCCGTGACCCCACCAGCGCCGAGTACCCGAGGCTCTCCACCTGATCTCCACCCGGACGGTGGACGTGGGCGTCGGTGCCTGACGTGTTCAGCAGCGTATGCCATGCCTGTGACATCTATGTGGTGACTGTGACATCGCATGGAATGTCGGAGTGAGCCAGGTTCAACGTCACGGCCGGCAAGGAGCCCGCGCGGAGGTGCCCCGTACCCCACCGCGCGCGTCCCCGCCCCGAACCCCTGCCCGCAACCCCAACGCCGACACGAGTCCCCTGTGACCCAGCCCGCGCGCGGGTGCCGCACGCGGGTTTGCGCGAGTCGATAGGATCCCGGCCGCTATGGACATTCGTCGCGTTGGAGGCTGGGTCGCGCGGTGTTGAGCGACGCCCGGTGGACCGAGGTCACCCGGTCGGAGTTCGACCATGAGCGCTCGGGCCTGGAGTTCATCCGCCGTGGCCTGCCGGATCGCGAGTCCTATCGCGCGTGGGCGAACTTCACGTTCACCGACCGGGACGGCAAGCTCCACGAGGTCGACCTGCTGGTCATCACCGAGACCGGCGTGCACCTGCTGAAGCTGAAGGACTACGCCGGGACCGTCGAGGGCGATGCCAGCACGCGGACGGTCCACAAGCCCTCGGGTGCACGCTACAGCCTCGACAACCCGCGGATCGCCGCCGACCGCAAGGCCAAGCGCCTCAAGAGCCTGCTGCTGGCCCAGTCGGCGTGCAAGCGCCACGGGCTGCGCGCCCAGGACCTCTACATCGACGCGGCAGTCTTCCTGTCCAACCCCAAGGGGCGGATCGCGCTGGAGGAGTCCGGGCGCCACGGGGTGTTCGCCCGCGACCCGGCGCCCGACCAGAAGCGTGTCCCCCCGGTGCCGGGCATCCTGCGCCATCTGACGCGCCCGGATCCGCATCGCCACACCCCGGTTGGTCCGACGCTGGTGCACGCGATCAGCCAGGCGCTGCACCAGGCGGGCATCCGCGAGTCGACCACCCACCGGCGGGTCGGCTCGTATGAGCTGGGTCGTCCCATCGCGGAAGGGCCGCACTGGCAGGACTTCGAGGCGCGCCACGTCGAGCAGCGCAAGGCCCAGCATCGCGTGCGGGTGTTCCGCCCGACCGAGGGGATGAGCCAGGCCGACCGCGATGCCCTCGAGCGCGCGGCGCGGCGGGAGTTCGAGCTGCTGCACGGCATCGACGCGGCGGTGTACGACTCGATCGCCCACAAGACGCCGCTGACGTCCCGGACCAACCGCATCATGGGTGGGAACGCGCCGAGCACCTACCTGTCGAGCCTCGAGCACAACCACGGCGTCGCTCCTACCGCGCTCGACGACCACTTGCGCTCGCACTGGATCGAGCCCGAGGCGATCCGCGCCGATGACTGGGCCACGTTCTTCGAGCGCCGGTCTCAGGCGATGCTGCAGGCCATCAGCGACGCGATGGGCAAGCCGTCCCAGGACCTCGGTGACGATGGGTGGCTGCCGGACTTGTCCTACGATGAGGTGGAGCCAGAGCCGAACGGCAGCGACGAGACCTAGGTCAGCGTACTGGCCGCCCCTGGGCGTGGGCCCAGCCGCGAACGCACCCAGCGCAACTCGATGGCAGGACGACCGCGATGCCACGCTTCTGGACCTGCAGCTACGACTATCAGACGTGGAACGCGCGGCGCGCGGGGCTGGCGGCGTGGTCGGAGCGCCAGAAGTTGCGCCGGCAGCTGCAGCCCGGTGACCTGATCCTGCCCTACCTCAGCCGCATCGGCTGGGTAGGCATCTGGATCGCCACGTCGCGGCCGCGGCTGGCGCCACAGGAGTCTCCGTTCGGTGACGAGTTCCCGTTGGTCGCCGACTACGAGGTTGACGTCCAACTCGACCCCGAGGAGGCGCTCACGACCAACGACATTCCGAGCCCGCACAGCCTGTTGCGCATGGACGCCGGCTACGGATCCGTGCTACCGGTGCTGTTTCGGATGTCCGGTGTCGAGCTCCCGGAGCCGAGCGCCCAGGCGCTTGCCGACGAGCTGCGCGAATGGGCCAGGGAGCCCAAGCGGCGGGAGCTCACCGCGGCGCAGACCTCGGGAGGTCCTCGCGCCGAGCATGTGGACACCGACCAGGGGCCGGTCGCGATCCCGCCTGCCGCACGGGAAGCGGAAGGCGAGTCTGACACCGAGGAGCAGATGGGCGGCGGAGAGAAGTCGCCAGCCGCGCCAGTGCGCCAGCACGCGGTGGTCCAGCGCAAGCTGCTGGAGCTCGGGCGTCGGCTCGGCCTCACCCCGTGGGTCACGCCCGGCGATCGCTCGGCGCCGGCGGACGACGCCGGTCAGCCGCTCGGGGAGGGGCAAGGCGTCACCACCCAACTGCCAGCGCAGTTCAACGAGGCGACCAACCGGACCATCCGCTACATCGACGTGATGTGGCTGCACCGGTCGCGGATCGAGGCGGCGTTCGAGGTGGAGAACTCGACGTCGATCTACTCGGGCATCCTGCGCATGGCCGACCTGCTCGCGCTCCAGCCCAACATCGACGTGCCGCTGTACCTCGTGATCCCCGCTGAGCGGCTCGACAAGGCCCAGGACGAGCTGCTGCGCCCGGTGTTCCAGACGATGCAGCGCCCGCTGCACCAGGTGTGCCGGATCCTGACCTATGACAAGGTCGACGAGCTGCTGGGCCTCGCCGAGCAGGCGGGTGGCGCCCTCAAGGTTGACGTCGTCGACCGATTCGCGCTCTGGGCGGAGGTCGACGCGGCGCCGTGAGCAGCACCGAACCGTCCGACGATAGCCTGCGCGCGGTCGTGGTCGACGAGGTGCACGCCTTCGCCGGCGACGATCGCGGCTGGCACCTGCTGGCGGTGCTGACCCGCCTCGAGCGGCTGACCCCGCACCCGGTGCAGCGCGTCGGCCTGTCGGCGACGGTCGGCAATCCCGAGGAGCTGCTCGGCTGGCTGACGCGCGCCGGCGCCCCGGCGTCACAGGTGGTGCTCCACCCCGACGCTGGCGGGCCGGACTCGGCACCCGAGCTCACCGTGGACTACGTCGGCACGCTCGAGAACGCCGCCACCGTCATCTCCCGTCTGCACCGCGGGGAGAAGCGGCTGGTCTTCGCCGACAGCCGCGCTCGCGTGGAGCGACTCGGCCACGAGCTGCGCCAGCGCGGCGTCACCACGTTCCTGTCGCACGGGTCGCTCGGCCGTGACGAGCGACGCCGCGCCGAGGCGGCGTTCGCCGAGGAGAGCGACTGCGTCATCGTCGCCACCAGCACGCTGGAGCTGGGCATCGACATCGGGGACCTCGACCGGGTCATCCAGATCGATGCGCCCAGCAGCGTCGCGGCGTTCTTGCAGCGGCTGGGACGCAGCGGTCGTCGGTCCGACACGCGCCGCAACATGCTGTTCTTGGCCACCGACGAGGACGCGCTGCTGCAAGCCGCTGCCCTGCTGCGCTTGTACGCCCAGGGGTTCGTCGAGCCGCTGCAGCCCCCGGCGATGCCGCTGCACTTGGTCGCCCAACAAGCACTCGCCCTGGTGCTGCAGGAGGGCGGGGTGGGTCGCCACACGCTGCTGGACCGCCTTGGGGAGCCGTTCGTGCTCGGCGAGGACGTGCGCGCCCACGCCGAGGAGATCCTCGATCATCTGTTGGCGCAGGGGTGGCTCGCCGACGACGGTGGCCTGCTCGGCATCGGGGCCCAGGCGGAGGCCGACTACGGCCGCCGCCACTTCCTGGACCTGATGGCGGTGTTCAGCGCCGCGCCCGAGCTCGCCGTGCTGTGGGGCCACAAGGAGATCGGCACGATTCCCGACACGACCCTCATGACGGCCGAGCAGGACCGGCGGGTGATCCTGCTCGCGGGCCAGGCGTGGTTCGTGCGCCACATCGACTGGGGCAGGAGGCTCGTCACCGTCGAGCCGAGCGACCAGCCCGGCGTGGCCAACTGGTTCGGCGCGACGCGGGCGCTGCATGCCGCGCTGTGCCGCAGCATCCGCGAGGTGCTATGTGGCGAGGACCCCGAGGGCGTGGCGCTCAACAAACGCGCGACAGCGGGGCTGGCCGACGCGCGTGCACAATTCGGCTGGCTGCGCTCCGGGGAGACCGCCCTGGTCACCGGCACCGACGGGCACCCGCGCTGGTGGACCTTCGCGGGGCTGCTTGGCAACCTCTGGCTCGCCGAGGCGCTGCGGGGGCTTCGCGAGTCCGTTGGGGCACGGCACAACCTGCGGCTGCGGCTTGGCAGCGACGTCACAGGGCGCGAGCTCCGCGCGGCGCTCGCCGACGCGGATCTCGGTGAGGCCTCCATCAGCGACCAGCTCTCCCGGTCTGGGCTGGAGAGCCTCACGTTCGCGGAGATGCTGCCTGATCATCTCGCGCTCCTGCTGCTCGAGCGCCGGTTCGACGCGCGCGCCGACGCGCAGCAGGCGCTCGAGGAGCCGGTGCATGAGCTTGTCAGTCCACCTGGCTGAGCGTGCACTACTCGTGCGAGGGCAGCGGTTGAGTCGGGAACCGCAGCCTCTCGGCCCACAGACTGCAGCGTCCAGCGTCACCAGCACGACACGTCAGGCCGGGGCATGTCTTCGGCCCGGACGTGACGCATCACGGCTGATAGTCATCGCTGTCCTCGGCGGCCACCGCTACTTCGCTGCGCGGCGGGTCACGGAACACCTCCCGCTCGTGCCACGCGCGGTGGGCGTCGTCGAGCACGGCGTCCAACTGCGGCTGCGCCAGAGGGCGGCCGGCAAAGCGGATGAGCCAGTGACGAGCCGCCATCCCGCCGTGGAAGGCTGACGCGACCATGATGCGCCGGTCGTCGTCGATCCCGAGCGCACCGCGGTCGAGTGCCTGATGGTGCACTGCGCACAACGCGAGCCCGTTGTCGGCCCGTTCCGGCCCTCCGGCGGCGTGCCAGCGGACATGGGCGGCCTCGAGCGCGACCGGCGTGCGATCCAGCGCGCCGTCCCAGCCGCACACCGCGCAGCGGTA
>PWER01000116.1 GCA_003553565.1 Nitriliruptoria bacterium
CGGGTGCGGCGCGGGTGCGGCGCGGGTGCGGCGCGGGTGCGGCGCGGGTGCGGCGCGGGTGCGGCGCGGGTGCGGCGCGGGTGCGGCGTGGCCGGTGGACCGGCGGGGAACCCTAGGATCTGATGACCTCCACTCCCCCACCTGAGCTGACCGGCTTCCCGTCGGTCCCTCCGCCTCCGCCCGATGACCACGAGCCGGCCACGCACCTCGCCGAGGGCGAGGTCCCCTGGCGCTGGACCGACGTGCTGGTCGTGGCGGGCCTGAGCATCGCGGGCATCCTCCTGCTGTCGGCGAGCGTGGTGGTCTCTGGGTGGGACGGCAGCCTCGACGACCCGCGCTTCGCGGCGATCCTGCTGCTGGACGGGACCATCCCGGCAGTGGCGGCGCTGGCGTGGCTGTGGCTGCGCTATCGGCCCCAGCATCGGCTGGTCTGGCGCCCGAACCCCACCCGCGGCCCCAGAGCGGGCGTCGCGCTGGCGCTCGGTGGCCTGGTCGGTGTGGGCTGGTACCTCGCGGTGGACCTGATCGGCGTCGCGTCCCTGGTGGTCGTGACGGGCTACGAGCCGCCCGAGGTCCAGACCGAGATCGCCGAGGCGATGGCCACGCCCGGGCTGATCATGGTCGCCACCTGGGTCGCGGTGGGCGTCATCGCGCCGCTCGCCGAGGAGATCGTGTTCCGCGGGGTGCTGTTCCTCGGGCTGGCGCGCAGCATGGGCGCGGTGCCGGCCGCACTGCTGTCGAGCGTCGTCTTCGCTGCGGTGCACGTCCAGGACACGCTGGGCGGCACGCTGTTCCTCGGCGGCTACGCCTTCGTCTTCGGGCTGTTCGCCTGCTGGTTGCTGCGCCGCTACGGGACGCTGTGGCTGCCCATCGGCGCGCACGCCGGCTCCAACATCCTCACCCTGCTGATCGCCGGGGCCGTCAGCGGCCTGTGACCCGCCGGTCGCTCACGCGTGGTCGCGGGGCCAGCGAGTGGCTCTGGAGGTCTCGGGAGGTAGCGACATCCTGCGGCTGGCTCGCTCGCGGCGGCTGGCTCGCTCGCGGCGGCTGGCTCGCTCGCGGCGGCTGGCTCGCGCTGGCGGTGCGCGTGCGGCAGGCTGCCCGGTGACCCGAGCAGGGCCTCAGCGCGCAGAAGGAGGGCAGCCGCATGGCCGATCGCCACGAGCCCGACGCACGCCCACGCGCCCGCGGGCTGGTCGTGCCAGCCGATGCACCGCCCAAGCTGGCCAGGGCCACCGAGGTCGCCGCCGACGCCCTGGTGCTCGACCTCGACGCCGAGGCCGCTCTCCCCGACCCGCGGCCAGCGCCCGAGGAGGCCGGCGGGCAGCGACGCCGGCGTGGCGGCAAGGGCGGGCGCAGCAGCAAGGGTGGGCGCGACGCCGAGGGCGGGCGCGGCGCTGCAGGCGCGCTGCGCAGCATGCGCGACGGACCCGATCAGGCGGCCGCCCGGCGCACGGTCGTGGATGCGCTGCGCGATCTGGACTTCGGCGAGCGGCTGGTCTCGGTGCGCATCAGCGCCATCGCTGCACGCCACGCCTACCGCGACCTCGTCGAGGTGGTCGAGGGCGCCGGCGAGCTCCTCGACGCCATCGCTCTCCCGCGCGTGGAGTCCCCCGGCGAGATCGAGCTCGTCGATCACCTGCTGCGGATGATCGAGGAGTCGTTCGGCATCGAGCACCAGATCGCGATCGAGGCCCAGGTCGAGACGGCCGCGGGGCTCACGCTGATCGACGAGATCGCCGGTGCGTCACCGCGCCTGGAGGCGCTGGTGCTCGGCCATCGCGCGCTGTCCGCGTCGCTGGGGTCACCGCAGCCGGTCGGAGCGGCGGGGAACGACGCGGGGACGACGGGTGGCACTGACGGCGGCCTCGACCCGTCGAGCCCGTTGCACTGGGCGCGGGCGCGGCTGCTGGTCGCGGCTCGCGCCGGGGAGCTGCAGGCGATCGAGGAGCCTGCGGCTGACGTCTCGTCCGAGGTGCTGCGCGAGGTGTGCCGCACCGCGCAGCGCACCGGCCTCGACGGCCTGCGCGTGGCCCACCCCGATCACCTGTCGCTGATCGCGCGCTGATGCGTGCGCCGCGGCCGGAGCGGTGGCTGCCGACGGGCGCCCGCGCGGGGCAGAGCCGGCCCGGCGCCTGTGGACACCGCGGAGGGGCGTCACACGGGTGACGTAGAATCGAACACATGTATCGCGCCGAGTCGTTCCGTCCAGGCTGCGCCACCGCGCGTCGTGGTCGGGACGGCGCGCACGACCATGCCCGAGGGCACAGCCCTGACCGAGCAGACGGGGCACACGTGGGCCGCGGGCACGAGCACGCGGTGGCCCCCGGCGCGCAGACCTCGCCTCAGCCCGCGCGCCGCGGTGCGAGCCTCGCATCGGAGGACCCGGGGGTGTTCGCGCCAGGCGCGTCGCTCGAGCGGGCGATGCACGCGATCGCTGCGGCCCTGGGGGTCTGGGACCAGGTCGACCTCGCCGGGGAGTCCGACGAGGCGATCGCGCACGCCACGGTTGCCGTCCAGGCGCTGGTCAACCGTCTCGAGTCGCACCAGGTCGCGCTCGCTGGGGCGCTGGATCGCCGCGAGGTCCACCGGCGCGACGGCGCACGCTCGGGCGCCGCGTGGATCGCGTCGCGCACGGGGATCGACCGCGGCGCGGCACGGCAGCTCGTCCACGCGGGGCGGCGACTGCCGCACTTCCCCGCGCTGGCCGACGCCTTCGCTGCGGGGGCGACGAGTCGCCAGCACGTCACCGCGGTCACCAGCGCGGCCGTGCCACGACGCCGCGAGTCGCTGGCCGAGCACGACGTGACCCTGGCCGAGCTCGCTGTCCGTGCCGGACCGCAGGAGATGCGCCAGGCGGTCGCTCGCATCCGCGACCACAGCGACCCCGACGGCAGCACACGGCCCGCGCGGGACCGATCAGACCCTGGCGGCCCCGACGAGCGGCGGGCGCTGCACGTGCGCCGCACGATCGACGGGTTGTGCGATCTGGGCGGCAGCCTCCTCGACCCGGTCACCGGCGAGTGGCTGCTGTCGCTGCTGGATGCCTTCCACGCGCCCGATGCCGTCGACACGCCCGCCGAGGAGCGGCGCAGCCCGGCCCAGACGCGCCACGACGCCTTCCACGCACTGCTGACGCGCGCCGCCGCCGACCCATCCCTGCCGACTCGTCAGCGCGCCCGCCCGCAGGCGCTGCTGCTGTTCGACCTCGCCTCCCTCTTCCCCGACGGCCAGCCACCGCCGTGGACGAGCACCGCTCAGGACGGCACTGCCAACGACGCCGGGCACGAGGGCGGACACGGAGGCGGGCACGAGGGCAGCCACCGAGGCGGGCACGAGGACAGCCACCGAGGCGGGCACGAGGACAGCCACCGAGGCGGGCACGAGGACAGCCACGCGGGCCGGCCGCATCCGCCACGCCTGGCCCGCGCCGGAGCGATCAGCCAGCAGCGGGCCGCGCGATTGCTGTGGGACGCCCAGATCACTGCGGTGGCAACGATGGGACCGTGGCGGCCGGTCAGCGTGGGGCGGCAGCAGCGGACCCTGCCTGGGTGGCTGCGGACGGTCCTGCAGCTGCTGCAGCCCACCTGTCGTGGCCCCGACTGCGACCTGCCGTCGCGCTGGTGCGAGGTGCACCACCTCGACGCGTGGCGCGACGACGGCGAGACCGACCTGCTGCGCAGCATCCCGGTGTGCGCGACCCATCACGATCTGATCGAGCACGCGGGCTGGCGGGTGGCGCTCGACCCCGACACCGCCGCGTGCCGGTGGACCAGCCCCGACGGCCGGGTCCTGTGGACCTACCCGCCGCCGCGCGGGCCCGACGGCGCCTGACACGCAGCGCCGCACGGGAGCCGGGCCACAGCCGACCAGCGCCGCATGCGAGCAGCGCCGCAGCGAGGTCTTGCGCTGCGCCGGCCGGGCCCGCAGGATCAGATCATGGCTGCTGGGCTGCGCGCCGATCTCGTGCTCGAGGGCGGCGGCGTGAAGGGCACCGCGCTGGTCGGCGCGGTCGAGGCCCTGGCCGAGGCCGGCTACGGCTTCCCGCGGGTGGCCGGCACCTCGGCGGGGGCGATCGTCGGTGCGCTGGTGGCTGCCGGCACCGCCCCGACGCGCCTTCGCGAGGTGATGGGCGAGCTCGACTATCGCCGGTTCGCCACACGCCGCGGGCTGACGCGCGTGCCGGTGGTCGGGCCCCTCGGCGCGGTGGTGCGCCACGGCGGGATCCACCGCGGCGACGAGCTGGTGCGCTGGCTCGGCGCGCTGCTGGCAGACCAGGGGATCGAGACGTTCGGTGACCTGCGCGTGGACGACCCCGGCAGCGACGTGCCGCCCGACCAGCGCTACCGCCTGGTGGTCGTGGCCGCCGACGTGTCGCGCAATCGCCTGGTGCGCCTGCCGTGGGACTACCGCGAGCAGTTCGGGCGCGACCCGGATCGCCAGCGCGTGGTCGATGCGGTGCGCGCGTCGATGGCCATCCCGTTCTTCTACCGCCCGATCAAGCTCGCCCACCGCGGCGGGGGCAAGGCCACCCTGGTGGACGGGGGGCTCCTGTCGAACTTCCCCGTCGCGCTGTTCGACCGCACCGACGCGCAGCGGCCGCGCTGGCCGACCTTCGGGGTGAAGCTCTCCGAGCGCGAGCCCGCCGGGATGGCCCCAAGCCCCGTGCGCGGCCCGCTGGCGCTGAGCGGCGCGCTGCTCGCCACGATGCTGGGAGCACACGACGCTCGACACCTCGACGATCCCGACGTGCTCGCTCGCACGCTGTTCGTGGACACCTCGGGCGTGTCGAGCCTCGACTTCGACCTCTCCCGCGCGGACGCCGAGGACCTGCGCCAGCGCGGCCACGAGGCGGCTGGCCGCTTCCTCGACCGCTGGGACCACGAGGCCTACCTGGCCACCCATCGGCCCGCGGCAGCAGGCGAGAGCACGGGAGAGGCGGACGCGCCGGGCTGACGCCGCCGGTCAGCGCTCGCGGTCGGAATCGCTGCCGGGATCCTCGCCGTGGCGGTCGGCGTCACCACCCGACCCCTCGTCGTCGCGGTCAGCGGCCGCATCCCCGGCAGCGCCAGCCGCGTTCGGCGCGTCGGGCGCGTCAGGCGCGTCCATGGTGCCGGCGGTGTCGCCGGAGCCGCGGTCGCCCTCGCCAGCCTTGTGCTGCGCGCGCTGAGCCTCGGCGATGGCGGCGCGCTCCTCCTCGAGCGCCCCGCGGCGCAGGCGCACCACGACGAACGCCACGCCACCGGCGATGACCAGCAGCAGCACGAGGAGCTCGACCTGGGCAGGCATGCCCGCAGGGTAGGGCCTGCACCCCCACGCGCACGAAGCCACGCTCACCGCCCGGGCGGAGCGACGCGGCGGCGCCGCACCAGGCGCTCGCCGAGCGGATCGGCCAGGCGCATCAGCACCGGGGCGAGGATCGCCAGCAGCAGGACGTAGGCAGCCGACAGCGGCCCGAGGAGCGGCTCGGCGCCCGCAGCGGTGCCCAGACCCGCGATCACGATCGAGAACTCGCCGCGCGGGGTCAGCGCCGCGCCGGCGCGCAGCCGACCACGCGGGCCCACGCCGTAGCTGCCGGCCGCATACCACCCCGTCACCATCTTGGTGAGCACGGTGAGCACCGCCAGCCCCACCGCCAGCCCGAGCACCGGCGGGATCTGGGTGGGGTCGGTCTGGAAGCCGAAGAACAGGAAGAACATCGCCGCGAACAGGTCGCGCAGCGGGACCAGCAGGCGCCGCGCCTGATCAGCGACGGGCTCGGAGATGGCGATGCCCAGCAGGAACGCGGCGATGGCCGCCGAGATCTGCAGCTGCTCGGCGACGCCGGCCAGCACCAGCAGCAGCCCGAACGTGGTCAGCAGCACCACCTCGTCGCTGCGGCTCTCCACCAGCCGCGACAGCTGCGTGCCGTAGCGGACCGCTGCCAGCAGCACCAGCACCACCGCGAGCAGCGCCACGGCGATCGACAGCAGCCCGGTCACCCAGCCCACGCCCAGCAGCAGGATGCCGACCAGCGGCAGGTACACCGTGTTGACCAGGTCCTCGAGCACCGAGATCATCAGCACCGAGGGGGTCTCACGGTTTCCCAACCGACCGAGGTCGGCGAGCACGCGCGCCATGATCCCCGACGAGGTGTTGTAGGTGACACCGCCCAGCAGGATCGCGGCGACCGGGTCCCAGCCCAGCGCGAGACCGACCAGCACGCCGGGCGTGAAGTTCAGCGCCAGATCGACCAGCCCGGCCGGCCACCCGACACGCAGCCCCTGCCCGAGCTCCCGGCCGGTGTACTCCAGACCGAGCAGGAACAGCAGCAGCACGACCCCGATCTCCGCACCCACCTCGATGATCTGCTCGCCCAGGCCCAGCGGCACCAGGCCGCCCTCGCCGAACGCCAGGCCACCGAGCAGATACAGCGGGATCGGGCTGAACCCGGCGCGATGCGCCAGCCGTGCGAGCAGCGACAGGACGAAGATCGCCCCGCCGAGCTCGAGCAGCAGGCGGGGCAGATCAGGATCTGTCTGGGCGAGCGCCAGGTTCATGGCCCCCCGCGCAGCGTGGAGGCCAGCCGCTCCACCCCCGAGACCGTGCCCACCACGATCGCGACGTCCCCCGCGTGCAGCTCGAAGTGCGCGCCGGGTGCTGGGTGCATCCGATCGCCACGCTGCACGGCCACCACCATCGCCGCGTGGTAGGGCTCGGCGGCGAGGTGGCTCAGCGTCGCACCCTCGAAGGGGCTGTCGTCGGCGACGCGGACCCAGTCGATGGCCAGGCCCTCGACCTCCTGGGCCAGCGCGGTCAGCCGCGTGGAGACGGTCTCGGCGCCGAGCATCTCGGCCAGCGTGTGCTCGTCGTCCTCGTCCAGCCGCAGGCTCTGCGCGCAGGTGTCGGGGTCGCTGCTCTCGTAGATCAGCAGCTCCTTGCGCCCCGACCGGTGGGTGATGACGCCGACGCGGGTGCCGTCGCTCACGGTGTAGTCGTGGCGCACGCCCACGCCGGGCAGGGGAGTCTCGTAGATCCGGCCCATCAGCTCGCTCCCAGATCGCTCACCAGCAGCGGCACGGACGGCGTGGGAGCCGCGGTCGGCCTGAGGTCGCCGACCGCCGGGCGCCGGCCGCCGGGCACCGCATGGCCCTCATGCATACGCTTGGTGCCGGGAGGCTAGCGCGCCCCGCACAGCCTCTGTGCACGGGCCTGCGCGTCGCAGCGGGTCCACCGAGCCGCAGCGAGAGGAGCACGACGGTGAGCTGGCCCGAGCGGGATGCGCTGCTCGACGAGGCGGCCGCAGCGGAAGCCTCGGCGGGGCAGGCGCCGCCCGAGGCGACGGACTGGCCGGGGCTCGGCACGTGGTCGCTGGCACGCCTGGTCGGGCATCTGGTGGCAGCGGTCACCGGCCACGGTCTGGCGCCGGCCCACGGCTCGGATCTCACCTCGGAGCCCCTGGTCGGCGCAGCTCCCGACGCTGCCGGCGCCTCGGCCGAGATCGACCGGGTCGGCTTCTACCGTCGCCACATGGCCCTCGTCGAGGCCGGCGAGGCGCACGAGCCCGACGACCCCGACCCCGGCCCACCCGAGCAGTGGCCGGTCGCGCTCGCCGACGCGCGCGCGCAGGTCGCGTCGACGCTCGCGACGGCCGATCCGGCGGCGTTGGTCGAGACCCGCTACGGGTCGATGACCGTGGGCGAGCAGGTGGCCGTGCGGGCGCTGGAGGTCACCGTCCACCACATGGATCTGCGCGCCGCCCTGGCGCTCGGCCCCGAGGCGACCCCGCTGGCGGGTCGGGTCGCCCAGGACCTGCTCGAGCAGCTGCTGGAGGGGCCGCGGCCACGCAACCTCGGGCGCACGCGGTTCGTGCGCGCCGCCACCGGACGCGTGACGTTCCGCGACCCGCGGTTCCCAGTGCTGCGCTGACGGCACCGGTCGCGCCACCGCCGAGGCCGAGCGCGACAGCCCCTCGCACAGGTGACGGCCCCCGTGCGGGGGGTACACGGGGGCCGTCGGTGGCCGTAACCGGGCGGGACGGTCAGGCCAGTCGGGGTAGTGCCCCCATCATGCCGCAACCTTGGCCGTGATGGCATGGAACCGCTGCCCGTAGGCGCGGGCGATCTCGGCTTCCTCGTCCGACAGGCCCTGCTTGCTCCCGTCGGTCGGGGCGAGGATCGTCGGGCCGTAGGGGCCACCGCCGGTGCGGCTGCTGAACGTCGCCGTGGCGGTGTAGCCGGCCGGCACGATGACCATGCCCTGGTGCCACGCGAAGGTGGACAGCGACAGGATCGTGGTCTCGTGACCGCCGTGGATGGTGGAGGCGCCGGTGAAGAAGCCGGCGGTCTTGCCCACCAGCTCGCCTCCGAAGAACAGCGGTCCGGTCTGGTCGAGGAAGTTCTGCACCTGCCCGGTCGCCGACCCGTAGCGGGTGGGCGAGCCGATGATGAGCCCGTCGAACTCGGGGAGCTCGTCCACGCGGGCGTGGGGGACGTCGCTCTGGGCCTCCTTGACCGGCTCGAGGCCCTGCTCGCGGATCACCTCGTCGGGCAGCAGCTCGGGGACGGCGCGCAGCTCGGCGGTGCCGCCGTCGGCTTCGACGCCGGCGGCGATGGTGCGCGCCATCTCGACGTTGCTGCCGTACATGGAGTAGTAGACGATGCCGACGCGGGCCATGGGTGCTCCTCTTCGTGTCGTGGGTGGCAACGGCGTGGGCGCTGTGGTGTCACCCGCCTCCAGGGCGGCCGATCATTGCGCACGCATATATCCGGGGGCACCGTGCCCTCGGCAGAGCCCCGGGAAACCCGGGGCCGGGACCGCGACGCCGCCGCCCTTGGCCACGCGCCGCTGTCAGTCGAAGAGGTCCTCGAGCGCGTCCTCGAGCGCGACGATGCTCGGGCGGATCGTCGTCGAGGGGCCCATCGTGTCCGTGAGGGCGTCGAGGGTCTTGAGCCCCTGACCGGAGATGATCGCCACGGTCGGCTCGTCGGGGTCCATCTCCCCGGCCGCCACCGCGCGCTGCAGGCAGGCCACGGTCACGCCCGCGGCGGTCTCGCCGAAGATCCCCTCAGTGCGGGCCAGCAAGCGCATGGCCGACACGATCTCCTCGTCGGTGCACGCCTGCATCCAACCGCCGGTGCGGCGGACGGCGTCGATGGCATACGGGCCGTCGGCGGGCGTGCCGATCGCCAGCGACTTGGCGATCGTGTCCGCCTTGACCGGCTCGACCTCGTCCGAGCCCGCCGCGAAGGCGGTGCTGATGGGCGCGCAGCCAGCCGCCTGCGCGCCGCTGACCGTCCAGGGTTCGTCGGCGACGAGGCCGGTGGTCACCAGCTCCTGGAGGGCCTTGTCGATCTTGACCAGCATCGAGCCCGAGGCCATGGGCGCCACGACGTGCCGGGGCATGCGCCAGCCGAGCTGCTCGGCGATCTCGTAGCCCAGCGTCTTGGAGCCCTCGGCGTAGTAGGGCCGCACGTTGACGTTGACGAACGCCCAGCCACGCTCGCCGGCGGCCTCGGCACCCAGGCGGTTGCAGTCGTCGTAGCTGCCCTCCACCGCGATGAGGGTGGGCTCGTACACCGCTGATGTCGCGATCTTCGCGCGCTCGAGGTCGGCGGGCACCAGCAGCACGGCGTCCATGCCGGCGCTGGCGGCGTGCGCGGCCACGCTGCCGGCGAGGTTGCCGGTCGACACGCACGCGGCGGTGTCGAACCCGAGCTGACGTGCGACGGTCAGCGCCACCGTCACCACGCGGTCCTTGAACGACCAGGTCGGGTTGGTGGTGTCGTTCTTCAGCCACAGCTCCCGCAGGCCGAGGGCGGCCGCCAGGCGCGGCGCCGGCTGCAGCGGGGTGAGGCCGGCCTGCAGGTCCACGCGGGCCGTCGGATCAGCGCCGGGCAGCTCGGGCAGCAGCGGCGCGTAGCGCCACACGCTGCGAGGGCCCGCTGCGATCTGCTCGCGGGTCACCTCGGCGGCCATGCCGTCGTAGTCGTAGACGACCTCGAGGGGGCCGAAGCACGCGGTGCACACGTGCGCGGCGATCGGGTCGGTGTCCAGGCCACACGCGCGACAGCGCAGGCCCTTGACGTGACTGCCCATCGTGGCTCCTTCCCACCCGGGGACGCCGGCGCTCCCACCACGGCACGAGCCTCGGGCTGGAAGGCCGCCATCTTCCCCGTCCTGCGGGGCCGGACGTCGCACCTGCGGCTGCGGCGCGGGCCGCGCCGGCCGTGGTTGCGGAGGCGTCGTCGGGCCGGGTCCCTCGACCTCTCTGGATGGCGTACGAGGGCAAGCGTCGCACCTCGCCGCGGTCGCTGCAACCGTGCGCACGGCCGGCCCCTCGGCCGGGCGCGGTGGTGCGCACGGCGACGCCTGGCGACGGTCAGCCGCACGCGCGGGGCGCGCGTGCCATCGGCATCCTGGGCGGATGAGCGCCGACCTCGCGGCCCGCTTGGCCGCCCTGCCGCCGACTAGGGTGCTGTACACCGACCTGGACGGCACGCTGCTCGGACCGGGCGGCTCACTGCTGCACGGGCCGCACGGACAGCCCTCGGCCGTGGCGGCCTCGGCCGTGGTCGACGCGCTGACCGCGGGGCTCACGGTCGTGCCGGTCAGCGGCCGTCAGCGCCAGCAGCTGCAGCACGACACGCGCCTGCTGGGGCTGACCGACTGCATCGGCGAGGCCGGCGCGGTGATCCAGCGCGACGGGAAGGTCGCCTACGCGTGGGGCGAGGCCCCCCGCGACTTGGCCGAGACGCCCCATGATGCGCTGCTCGCCTCCGGTGCCTGGGGGGCGCTCCAGCGCGCCTTCCCCGACGATCTCGCGCTCTACGAGCCGTGGCATCGCGGCCGCGAGGGCTCGCTGCTGCTGCGCGGCCGGGTGGATCCCGCCGCCGCCGACGCGGTGCTGGCGCAGGCCGGCTGCGGCTGGGCCCAGCTCATCGACAACGGCGAGGCCGACGGGTGGCCCGGCCGCAGCGTGCGGGCCTACCACCTGCTCCCGCGCGGGGTGGGCAAGGCGGAGACGGTCGCCGCCGACGTGCGCGCCCGCGGACTGCGCCCCCAGGAGGCGGTCGCCGTCGGCGACTCCCCCACCGATGCGCGCCTGGGCGAGGTGGTCGGGCTGTGCGCGATCGTCGCGAACGGTCGTGGCGCGGGCGAGGGGGTCGTGCGGCTGACCCAGGAGATGGGCGCGGGCGTCGCGGAGCTGATCAGCGCGATCGTGCGCGACCGGGACGGCTGACCGGGGCTGCGGCGGGGTCCGCCGCGGGTGGCTCCCTGGACGGCTGGTCCTCCGACGGCTGGTCCTCGGGCAGCTGGTCCCCGCCTGGCTGGTCCCGGCCCGGCTGCTCCCCGGGTCGGCGCTCCTCGGTGAGGCGCCCATCCGGTGGCGGCGGCGTGCCCCCCGCCGGTGCCTGCTCGGCCGGGGCCGGTGCCTGCTCGGCCGCTGCGGCTGCGGCGCCATCGTCGGGCGCGCGTGCCGCATCGGTCTCGTCGAGCTCCTCGGCCCAGGGGACGCGGGTCTGCCACAGGTGCAGCAGCAGGACCTTGGCGCCGGCGACGAGCGGCACGACCAGCAGCATCCCGATGATGCCGAACAGCGCGGCAGCCACCGTGATGCCCAGCAGCACGCCGATGGGGTGGATGCGCACGGTCTTGCCGAAGATGAGCGGGCTCATCAGCTGGCCGTCGAGCTGCTGCACCGCGGTCATGATCAGCGCGACGAGCACCGCGAACCCGAGGCCCTCGGTGACGAACCCGATGAGCGACCCCAGCAGCCCCGCCACGAACGGCCCGACCAGCGGGACGATGTTGGTGATCGCGGCGATGACCCCGACCAGCAGCCAGAACGGCAGGCCGATGACCGCCAGCGCGATGCTGGTGGCCAGCCCGATCATCAGCGACACCAGCAGCTGGCCGCGCACGAACCCGCCGACCACGCCGCCGAGCTTGCCCGAGACCTCGAGCACCTCGGCGCGGTGGCGCGGCGGGATCAGCGCGCGCGTGCGGCGGCGGAGGTTGGGCAGGTCCACCAGGATGTAGAACGCGATGACAGGGCCGAGCAGCCCCGCCAGGATCACGAACAGTGCCCCGCGCGCCAGCCCCGCCAGACCACCAAGCAGCGCGACCAGCACCTCGCGGTTCTCCGCCTCGGCGGCGAAGTCCTGCGCCTGCTCGGTCAGCGCCGGGATCTGCAGGTCCTCGGGGTCGAGGTCGACGCCCACGGCGCCGGCCACCGCCTCGGTCTGCTCGACCAGCTCCTCACCGAGCTCGGGTGCGGCCTCGGCGAACTCGGTGAGCTGAGCGCTCACCGCGGGAGTCAGCGCCAGCACCCCGCCGGTGACGACGCCGGCGACGAGCAGGTAGGCCAGCAACGTCCCGAAGAAGCGCGGCACGCGGCGCTGCTGCAGCCACGAGACGATCGGGTCGAGCAGGTAGACCAGCAGCAGGGCCACCAGCAGCGGGGCGAGGATCACCGCCAGAGGCCGGTAGAGCAGCAGACCCGCGACCGCGATGAGCACCAGCACGCCCACGGCGAGCCACACCCGGTAGGTCGCGCGCTGCAGCCGGGTCAGGCCATCCCCGCGCGGGCTGCGCTCGCGGGGCGGCGCGCTCTGCGGGTCGCTCACGGTGGCCCTCTAGCTCTCCGCTTCGCTGCAGGCCCAGCACCTGCAGCCCTCGGCGACCATGGTGCCCCATCTCACCGCCGCGCGGCAGGACCCCCTCCTTGCACCGTGGAGCGATGGTCGGTCCCGGCGTGCCGCCAGGCCCCGCGCGCAGGCCCCGCGCGGCGCGGTCACCGGCCCGGTCACGGGTCGGCGCGCGCTAGCATCCGCGGCGACGCCGGGATAGCTCAGCCGGCAGAGCAGCCGCCTTGTAAGCGGCAGGTCAGGGGTTCGAGTCCCCTTCCCGGCTCCACTCTGACCGGCCGGCCCAGCGCCGTCGCGGCAAGGGCCGCGGCCGCGCCGGGCCGGCGTCGCGCTCACCGCTCGGTGAACTGCGCCTCCTCGGTGGAGCCGCGCAGCGACAGCGTCGAGGAGCTGCCGCCGCTCACGATCGCGCTCACCGCGTCGAAGTAGCTCGCACCCACCTCCCGCTGGTGGCGGGTGGCGGTGTAGCCCTGCTCCTCCATCGCCAGCTCGCGCTGCTGCAGGTCGACGAAGGCGGGCATGCCGCGCTCCGCGTAGCCGCTGGCGAGCTCGAACATGGAGGCGTTGAGGGCGTGGAAGCCAGCCAGGGTGATGAACTGGAAGGCGTAGCCCATGCGCCCGAGCTCCTTGGAGAAGCTGGCGATCGTCGCGTCGTCGAGGTGCGCGCGCCAGTTGAACGACGGCGAGCAGTTGTAGGCGAGCTTCTGGTTGGGGAACCGCTCGTGGATCGCCGCGGCGAACGCCTCGGCCTCCTCGAGGTCGGGGGTCGCGGTCTCGAGCCACAGCAGGTCCGCGTGCGGCGCGTAGGCCAGGGCGCGGGCGATGCCGGCCTCGATGCCCGGGCGCACCGTGAAGAAGCCCTCGGCGGTGCGCTCGCCGGTCAGGAAGGCGTGGTCGCGCGGGTCGACGTCGCTGGTCAGCAGGGTCGCGGCGTTGGCGTCGGTGCGCGCCACC
The DNA here is from genome assembly GCA_003553565.1 of Nitriliruptoria bacterium. Taxonomy (GTDB): domain Bacteria; phylum Actinomycetota; class Nitriliruptoria; order Euzebyales; family Egibacteraceae; genus PUKE01. Next base: position 13,584 of record PWER01000116.1, read on the forward strand.
ACCAGCGTGGGCACGTCCATCACGTCGGCGGCGAGCCGTGCGGCCTGCAGCGTGCGCTCGTGCTGCTGGGTGGGCACCAGCACCTTGCCGCCCATGTGGCCGCACTTCTTCTCGCTGGCGAGCTGATCCTCGAAGTGGACTGCGGCCGCGCCGGCCTCGATGAACGCCTTCATGATCTCGAAGGCGTTGAGCGGACCGCCGAAGCCGGCCTCGGCGTCGGCCACGATCGGGGCCATCCAGTCGAGGCTGTCCTCGCCCTCGCTCCAGGCGATCTGGTCGGCGCGCTGCAGGGCGTTGTTGATGCGGCGCACCAGCGCGGGGGCGGAGTTGGCGGGGTACAGCGACTGGTCGGGGTAGGTCTGGCCCGCGAGGTTGCCGTCAGCGGCCACCTGCCAACCCGACAGGTAGATGGCCTCGAGACCGGCCCGGACCATCTGCACGGCCTGGTTGCCGGTGACCGCGCCCAGCGCGTGGACGAACTCGCGCTCGTGCAGCTGGCGCCACAGCCGCTCCGCGCCGCGGCGCGCCAGCGAGTGCTCGACGGTGATCGAGCCGCGCAGACGGGCCACGTCCTCGGGGGCGTAGTCGCGCCGCACATCGTCCCAGCGCGGATCCTCCCAGCTGCGTGCGATCTGCTGGGCCAGCTGCTGGTGCGGTGTGTCGTTGACCATGGCGATCCCTCCGTGGGGTGGTGCGCAGGCGTGGCGCCGATGGCGCCTCCGCTGGGGTCAGCGCCCTCGCCAGCAGCGAGGCGCGCCGTGTGTGCAAACCCAATGGTTCTTGAAACTCAGCGCATCTGCTAGCCTGATGATGGTGAAACAATGATTGAACTTTCTGATACGGCACTATCCGGTGCTGCTTCATCGGCTGGCGCACCGGATCCCCTCGTGCTCGGCCAGCGCATCCGCCACCTGCGCGCCCAACGCGGTCTCACGCTGGCCCAGCTCGGCGAGCGCGTCGGCCGCGGAGCGCCGTTCCTGTCGCAGCTCGAGAACGGCCGGCGCGAGGCGACGGTGTCGGTGCTCGGGCGCATCGCCGAGGCACTGGAGGCCGAGCTGTCGGCGCTGCTCGACCCGACGCCGCCGACCCGCCGCGCCGAGCTGGAGATCGGGCTGCGTCGCGCGCAGCACGAGCCGCTGTACCGCGAGCTGGGGCTGCCGGAGCTGCAGCCCTCGGCGCGCCTGCCCGACGAGGCGCTGGAGCACATCCTGCGCCTGTTCGCCGAGCTCAAGCGCCAGCGCAGCATCCGCGCGCAGACCCCCGAGGAGGCGCGCCAGGCCAACGCCCGCCTGCGCCGCGAGATGCGCGAGCGCGACAACCACTTCCCCGAGATCGAGGCCGTGGCGCGCACGGCCCTCGCCGCGATCGGCCACGACCGCGGGCCGCTGTCGCAGCGTCGGTTGGAGGACCTCGCCAGCCACTTCGGCTTCGCGATCCACCCCGCCTCGGACCTGCCCGCCTCGGTGCGCTCCCTGACCGACACGCGCAACCAGCGCCTCTACGTGCCCTCGCACGATCAGCTCGACGCCAGCGACCTGCGCACCATCGTGCTGCAGACCCTCGGGCACCTCGCCCTGGACCACCGCGACCCCGCCGACTTCGGCGCCTTCCTGCGTCAGCGGGTGGAGGCGAACTACTTCGCCGGCGCGGTGCTCATGCCCGAGGACGCGGCGGTGGAGGTGCTGCGCCAGGCGCGCGCCGACCGTGACCTCTCGGTCACCGACCTCGAGGAGCTCTTCGGCGTCTCCTACGAGACCGCGGCACACCGCTTCACCAACCTCGCCACCCGTCACCTGGACATCCCGGTGCACTTCGTGCGCTCCGACCGCGACGGCGTGATCTGGAAGGCCTACGAGAACGACGACGTGCCCTTCCCCAGCGACCCCGACGGCGCGATCGAGGGCCAGCGCCTGTGCGTCCAGTGGGGCACCCGGCAGGTGTTCGCGCGCGCACCGCACCCGCTGTCCCATCACCAGTACACCGACACCCCCAACGGCACCTACTGGTGCGTCACCCGTCCCGATTCGGTCCAGCAGCCGGCGCATGCCATCACCGTGGGGGTGCGCTTCGCCGACGCCAAGCACTTCCGCGGCCGCAACACGAGCGCCCGCGCGACGTCGGGGTGCCCGCAGGGGCCGTGCTGCCGCGAACCGGCACCGGAGCTGGCCGACAAGTGGGACGCCCACGCCTGGCCCAGCCCGCGTCCGCACAGCCACGTGCTGGCCGCGCTGCCCGCCGGCACGTTCCCCGGGGTGGACCTCGCCGAGGCCTACGCGTTCCTGGAGCGCGCCGAGCACCAGGCTTGAACGCGGCTGCGGGCGCGAGCGCGCTACGGTCGCGGGGCGCCCCAGCCCGTGGCCGCCTCCCACGCTGGAGGGCCGCACGGTCACCCGGGGCGGGGGGGCCCCGCTACGATGGTGGGGCCTGACGCCCCCAGGAGAGGTGCATGTCCGCAGGCATCGGTGAGGTGTTGCGCGAGGCGCGTGAGGCACGTGGCCTCTCGCTTGACGACGCCGCGTCCGAGACGCGCATCCGCAGCACCCATCTCGCGAGCATCGAGCGCGAGGACTTCGACGCGCTCGACAGCGACGTCTACACGCGTGGGTTCATCCGCAACTACGCCAAGGCGGTCGGGGCAGACCCCGAGCCGCTGGTCGCGGCGTTCGACGAGCAGCGTGGCAGCACGCGCCCCGAGCCCGCCCACGCCCAGGCTGACAGCCGGCCACTGGCCCCCGCGCCGATGACCGGCGGTCGTCGTCGGGGTGCGGGGATCATCGTCGCGGCGCTCGCCGTGGTCGGGCTGATCGCCATCGCGCTGTGGGACGGTGACGGCGCCGACGATCCCGAGGCCCCGGTCGATGACGGCCTCGTGGTCGATGAGCCCGACGCCGACGAGGACGAGGACGACGACGCGGACGAGGACGACGCGGACGACGAGCCCGCCGACGACGGCGACGCCGACGAGGACGACGAGGCCGACGACGACGGCGACGCCGACGACAACGACGCCGACGAGGACGACGCCGAGGAACCGGACGAGCTCGCGGTCGAGGTGACCATCGCCGACGGCGAGTCCTGGTTCCAGGTCCTGGCCGACGACGAGGAGCTCTTCCAGAGCACCGAGGCGGCGGGATGGTCCGAGACCATCGAGGCCGACGAGTCGATCTCGATGTGCCTCGGCAACCCCGCGCCGGTGGAGATCACGGTGCATGACGAGGTCTACGACGACCTCGGCCCGTCCGGGCAGCCGACCTGGGTGACCATCACCGTCGACGGCGTCGAGACCGAGCGGGGCTGCCAGGCGTGACGCGCCTCCGGTGAGCGCTCGCGCGCGGCAGGCCTGTGGGCCGCCCCGCGCGTCACCGCGCCAGGCGCTGACGGCGGCCCTCGAACAGCGCGACCGCGGCTGCGGCGCTGACGTTCAGCGAGGCGAGTCGACCCGCTGTGGGGATCGCCACGAGCGCGTCGCAGCGCTCGCGCGCCAGCCGCGCGAGACCGCGACCCTCGGCACCGAGCACCAGCGCGTGGGGCTCGGCCAGCAGCGGCGTGTGGTAGAGCGTCTCGGCAGCGTCGCCGTCCAGGCCGACGGTCCAGCGTCCGGCCGCGGCGAGCGTGGCCAGCGCGGCCGGCACCCCGGGCACCTCGACCAGCGGCAGCCACGACAGCGCGCCGGCCGCGGCGCGCTCCAGCGCCGGTGAGATCGCCGCGCTGCGCTTGCGGGGCACCACCAGCGCCCCCGCGCCGGCCTGCTCGGCGCTGCGGGCGATCGCCCCGAGGTTCTGGGGGTCGGTGATGCCATCGCAGACCACCAGCACCTCGGCGTCGGCGACCTCGGCGAGGTCGCGGCGCGGCGGCGGGTCCGCCAGGGCGACCACACCCTGGTGCGTCACGCCGGCGGCGAGCTCGTCGAGCCGCGCCGTATCGACGCGCTCCGCAGGGACCTCGGCGGCCTGCGCGGCGCCGGCCACCTCCTCCAGGCCGCGGGCGCGCCGCGAGAGCAGCACGCGGTGCACAGGGCGGCCCGCCCGCAGCGCCTCTGCCACCGCACGCGGGCCGCACAGCGGGTGCGCGGCGGTGGTCATCGCAGGTGCCAGCGAGCGCCGTCCGGGTGGTCCTCGACGGTGACGCCGAGCTCGGCGAGGCGGTCGCGGATCCGGTCGGCGGTGGCGAAGTCGCGGGCGCTGCGGGCCTCGGCGCGCAGCGCGAGCAGCAGCTCGACCAGCCCGCCGACCAGCGCGCCGCTGGCGCCGCCCTCCTCGGCGGTGATGTCGTAGCCGAGCACGCCGGCCAGCTCGGTCACGGCGTCGCGCGCTGCGACGGCGACGCCGTCGTCGCCGGCCTCGCGCGCGGCGTGGCCGGCCCGCACCAGCGCGAACAGGGCGGCGTGGGCGCGCGGGGTGGCGAGGTCGTCGTCCATGGCCGCGGCGAAGTCCTCGCGGTGGGCGCGCACCTCGCTGCTCTCGGCGGGCTCGGCGGTCAGCGCGGCGGTCGCCCGATGGAACGCACGCAGCCGCTCCAGGCCGGCGTGCGCCTCGTCGAGGCGCTCGTCGGACAGCTCCATCGGCGAGCGGTAGTGCGCCGAGAGGAAGAAGAAGCGCACCGCGTCGGGCCCGTGGGTGTCCAGCGCCTCGGTCAGCGACACCACGTTGCCGAGCGACTTGGACATCTTCTCGCCGCCCATGGTCAGGTGCCCGTTGTGCAGCCAGTGGCGGGCGAACGGTTCGCCGGTAGCGGCCTCGGACTGGGCGATCTCGTTCTCGTGGTGGGGGAAGATCAGGTCGGCGCCGCCGGCGTGCACATCGAAGCCCGTGCCGAGGTAGGCCGCCGACATCGCCGAGCACTCGATGTGCCAGCCCGGGCGACCGCGACCCCACGGGGACCGCCAGCTGGGCTCACCCGGCTTGGCGGCCTTCCACAGCGCGAAGTCGAGGGGGTCCTCCTTGCGCTCGTCGGCCTCCACGCGGACCCCGGAGCGCAGCTCGTCGAGGTCGCGTCCCGACAGCTTGCCGTACTCGGGGAACGAGCGGACCCGGAACCACACGTCACCGCCGGTGGCGTAGGCGGCGCCGACGCGCTCGAGCTGCTCGATCAGGTCGATCATCGGGTCCACGTGCCCGGTGGCCCGCGGCTCGACCCGCGGCGGGAGGAGGCGCAGCCGGGTGAACACCTCGTCGAACAGCCGGCCGCAGCGCTCGGCGACCTCGGCGGCGAAGACCCCCTCCTGCTGGGCCTGGGTGATGATCTTGTCGTCCACGTCGGTGACGTTGCGGACCAGGAAGACGTCGTAGCCGCGGTGCTCCAGCCAGCGCCGCAGCACGTCGGGGACGATCGCAGCCAGCGCGTGACCGAAGTGCGGGGCGCCCTGCACGGTCGGGCCGCACACGTAGAGGCTCAGCGCGCCGGGGCGGCGCGGCACGAGCTCCTCGACCTGGCGGGTGAGGGTGTTGTGCAGGCGCATGACGATCTACGACCTCCGCTGTGGCTGCGCGACGCCAGCGCCGCGCGCGCGACAGCCTACTGCCCGGTGCGGGCCAGTACGGTGGCCACCGCGGTGCAGGCGAGGCCCTCACCGCGGCCGGTGAAGCCCAGGCCGTCGGTGGAGGTGGCGGTCACGCTCACCAGCGCCTCCTCGACGTCGAGCACCGCGGCGACGCTGGCGCGGATGGCCGGCAGGTGGGCGGCCAGGCGCGGGCGCTGGGCCACGATCGTGGCGTCGACGTTGCCGAGCGCGTAGCCGGCGCCCGCGACGCGGGCGAGCGCCTGGCCGACGAACACCGCCGAGTCGGCGCCGGCGTAGGCCGGGTCGTCGGTGCCGAACAGCGCCCCGAGGTCGCCGAGCGCGCACGCGCCGAGCAGCGCGTCGGCCACCGCGTGCAGCACCACGTCGCCGTCGCTGTGCCCGGCCAGGCCCGGCGCGCCGGGCACCGCCACCCCGCCCAGGCGCAGCACCCGGTCGTCGCCGGCGAAGGCATGGGCGTCCACCGCCTGGCCCACCCGCACTGGCGGGAGCGCGCCCGTCCCGCTCATCGCTCGCCTCCCCGGTCGGCTGACGTCGCGCCGGGCGCCGACCGGTCCAGCACCTGCACGGCGTGCCCGGCCTGCTCGAGGCGCGCGAGGAGCCCGTCGAGGCCCGCGGCGCCCCGCGCGCCGGCGTCGGTGCCCACCGCAACGCCGCGGTCTGCGGGCTCGAGGGCCCGCGCCACCGCGCGGCGCAGCACCAGCGGCGCCTCGAGGGCGTACAGCCCAGCCCGCTCGACGCACCCGACGAGGTTCCCGCGCTCGTCGATCTCCCGCACCGCGTCGGCGACGGGGGTGGCGCACGCGACCGCCCCGCACCGCTGCGCCGAGGTCTGGTCGAGGCGCGCGCAGGCCGCGCCGAGCAGCGCCTGCCCGCGCGTGTCGAGCAGGCCCTCGTCGCCCCAGGCCAGGACCGTCACCTCGGGAGGTGCGGCGAGGGCCGCCCGGTGCAGCAGCGCGGCCGGCGAGGCTGGCTCGACGAGCGCTGCGTTGCTGGCGGGTCGGTCAGCGCGGCCCGACAGCGCAGCGCGCAGGGCAGGCCCCGCGGCCACGGTCAGGCCGGTGACTTGGTCGGCGAGTGCTGCCAGATCCCGTGACGCCTCGGTGCCTGCGTGCTCGGCGGTCAGGTCGAGCACCAGCCAGACGCCACCCTGACCCTTGCTGGTGGGGGGCATGCGCGGCGCTCCTCGCCTGGACGACCGCCGCGCATGCTAGCCCCCTGGCGCTCACTCGTAGAAGTCGATGCAGGGCTGGTCGAAGTCGTGCTCGGCCGCCGTGTCACCGACGAAGAACTCCTCGACGGGGGCGAGCCCCGAGGGCTCGTCGGGATCGGGCACGTTGAAGTTCGACTCGCGGAGGGCTCGCTCCTGCGGCTCGGCGGCGTAGTTGCCGGCGCCCTCGGGCAGCATGCCCTCGTAGTCGACCTCCTCGAGGCTCTGGAACGCCTCCATGACCGCCGAGCGGCTGAAGTCCTCGTCGGACTCGGCGACCGCCTCCAGCGCCTCCAGCATCGGGTAGCTGTGGGTCCAGCCGGCGGTGGAGAAGTCGCTGCCGCGCTCGGGATCGCCCAGCGCCTCGCGCATGGCCTCGTGACCGGGGGTGTCAGCACCGAACACCGGCCAGTAGCTCTGGTTGATGTAGAGCTCGGACAGCGCATCCGCCGCGGCGGTGTCGAGCAGCGCCACGTTCCAGGTGGGGGTGGCGCCGATGAAGCGGCCCTCATAGCCCTGGGCGGCCGACTCGCCGACGAGCGCCGCCGTCTCCTCCGGGCCGGCGTAGATCATCACCATGTCGGGGTCCTCGGCCATGATGCGCCCGATCGCCTCGCCCTGGTTGTCGGCGCCCTCGGGGGTCTCCACGCCGAAGAACTCCAGGTCGTTGGCCTCGGCGGCGAGCTCGATCGCGGCGGCGCCGTCCTGCCCGAAGTCCTGCGGGAAGTACACGACCATGACCGACTCGGCGTCGGGGTTCTCCTCCTGGAGGTAGTAGTCAACGGAGTTCATCGACTCGAAGCAGTAGTTGGTGCCGGTCTCGGCGATGACCTCCTGGAAGGGCCAGTCGCTGTTCCAGGTGGCCGGCACGGTCACGACGTCGTTGTCCTCGAGGTCGTCCATGATCGCCAGGGTCGGCGCCGATCCCAGGCTCATGCCCAGCGCGAGGACGTCGTCGCGGATCTCGTCCCACACCTGGGCCTGCTGCTCGGGCTGGTAGAGGTTGTCGCGCACGTAGGTGCTGATGTCGATGTCGTAGCCGCCCACGCCGCCCTGCTCGTTGACGCGCTGGAAGAAGGCCTCCTGGGCCTGCTGGATGACGGGGCCGGCCGCGGAGAAGGGCCCCTCGGTCAGGTCCGAGAGGACGCCGAGGTACAGGCACCCGTTGTCCTCGTTCACCGCGTCGGGGCAGGGCTCGGGGCTGACGCCGGGCTCGTCGAACTCCACGTCGGCGACCGCGTCCTCGTCGACCTCGTCGGCGTCTTCGAGGTCCTCGGCTGCGTCGTCCTCGTCGTCCTCGGCGGGCTCCTCGGCTGCTGGGTCATCGACGACGTCGTCCGCGGGGTCCTCGGCGGCCTCGTCCTCGGCTCGGCAGGCCGCCGCCAGGACCACGATCGTGATCAGCAGCAGCAGCGTGCGCACCGGTGAGAGATGGTGCATCCTCGGCTCCTTTTGCGATGGGTCGGGTCGGGGTGGGTCGGGTCGTCAGCGGGCACCGCCTCCTGCGGTCGCGACGGTCAGTAGGTGAACGGCCAGCCCTTCCAGTAGTTGCGCACCCGCACCCACAGCCCGTACAGGCCGCGGGGCTCGAGGATCAGAAAGCCCACGATCAGCACGCCGTAGAGGATCGCCTCGAGCTGGAAGACGGTCAGCAGCGCCCCGTCGCGCAGGGTCGGCTCGGCGGTGAGGAACGGGACGATGGCGGGCAGCTCGCGGGTGATGCGAGGCAGGAACGTGATGAAGAACGCCCCCATGATCGACCCGGAGATCGTGGCGATCCCCCCGATCAGCACCATCGCGATGAACTGCACCGACAGCAGGAGGTTGAACGACTCGGGGTTGATCTGGTTGATCACCGTGTAGTAGACGGCGCCCGACACGCCCGCGTAGAACGACGACAGCGTGAACGCGATCATCTTGTGGCGGCCCAGGCGCACGCCCATCACCTCGGCGGCGATGTCGCGGTCGCGGATGGCCTCGAACGCCCGGCCCACGGCGCTGCGCGCCAGGTTGCGCGCCAGCACGGCCAGCACCACCAGCAGCACCAGCGCCAGGAGGTAGAGCTGCTGGCTGGTGGTCAGCACCAGCCCGGCCACCTCGGTGGGCTGATCGAGGCGCACACCGCCGATCTCGGCGATCACCCCGCGGCGTCCGGCCCCGGCCCCACCGGTCAGCGAGCGCCAGTTGTCGAGGATGTGCTCGCCCAGGAAGACCAGCCCGAGGGTCGCGATCGCCAGGTAGAGGCCGCGGAACCGCGAGGCGATCGGCGAGACGAGGAACCCGAGCACGGCGGCCACGAGGCCCGCTGCCGGCACCGCCACGATCCACTGCAGGCCGAGCCCGTAGACGCTCTCACCGGGGTCGCCGGTGAGCGCGGCCGCAGTGAAGGCGCCGGCGCCGATGAAGAACGCGTGCCCGAGCGAGACCTGGCCGGCGTACCCGCTGACGAGGTTGAGGCCGATGGCGCCGATGGCCGCGGCGCAGGCGAGCGCTGCGATCGCGAGGAGCGCGTCGGTGATGAGGAAGGGCGCGGCAAGCGCTGCGGCGAGGATGACGCCCGCGCCGAGCCGCTTGGGGCGCGAGTTCAGCAGCGCCATGTCGGCCCGGTAGCTGGTGCGCAGCTCCGGGCGACCAGAGATCGTCGCGCCGCGCTTCATACCCGTCGGATCTCCGGCGTCCCGAACAGCCCGTAGGGCCGCACCAGCAGCACCAGCAGCATCAGCACGTAGGGGGCGACCAGCGAGAAGTTCCCGCCCAGCCAGGGTGCGTGCACGGGCTGGTAGGTCTGCACCAGCGCCTCGACGACGCCAACGGCGAGCCCGCCGACCACGGCGCCGGGCAGCGAGTCGAGCCCGCCCAGCACGATCGCGGGCAGCGCCTTCAGGCCCACCACCCAGGTCCCCTGGGAGACGCCGCTGCCGGCGGCGACGAACACGCCGGCGAGCGTGGCGAGCCCGGCTGCCAGCGCCCAGGACAGGGCGAACACCGCGCCGACGCTGATGCCCTGGGCCAGCGACGTCTCCTGATCGAACGCGGTGGCGCGCATCGCCAGCCCGACGCGGCTGTAGCGGAAGAACGTGAACAGGGCTGCCAGCACGATCGCCGCGGTGACGATCATCGCGAGGTAGCGGTGCTGGAGGAACAGCGGCCCGAGCTCGAGGCGGTCATAGCCCCAGGGGTCCCCGACCGGGCGCAGGTCCGGGCCGATGAAGCGGTTGGTGACCGCGCGGATGGCGGTGTCGAGCCCCAGGGTGACGATGGCCGCCACGAACACCGGGCGCCCCACCAGCGGACGCAGGGCCACGCGCTCGAGCCCGAGACCCACGCCGGCCAGCACCAGGACGCCGACCGCGACGGCAGCCGGGAAGCCCAGCCCGAACTGGAACACCAGGTAGGACACCAGCGTGGCTCCAGCGGCCATGAGCGCCGGCTGGGCGAAGCTGATCACCCCGGTGGACTTGAAGATGATGACGAAGCCGACCGCGAGCATGGCATAGGCGGAGCCCTGGCCCAGCCCGCTGATGATCGACTGCGCGAACGTGCTCACGCCGCCGCCCCCTTGCCGCCGTACATCTCCTCCACGAGGTCGCTGAACTGGTGCGCGATGGCGCTGCGCTTGACCTTCTGGGTGGCGGTGAGCTCGCCGTCCTCGTGGTCCAGCTCCTTGGGCAGCAGCCGGAACCTCTTGACCTGCTCGACCTGGGCCAGCCGCGCGTTGGTCTCGTCGACGATCGACTGGATCAGCGCGACGACCTCGGGCTTCTCGGTCAGGTCGCGGTAGGTGGTGTAGGGGATGTGGTGGCGCTGGGCCCAGTCGCCGACGGTCTCGAGCTCGATGCCGATGAGCGCGGTGAGGTACTTGCGCCCGTCGCCGATGATCACCGCCTCCTTGACATACGGCGAGGCCTTGAGCGCGTTCTCGATCTCGCTGGGCGAGAGGTTCTTGCCGCCCGCGGTGATCACGATGTCCTTCATGCGGTCGGTGATCCTGATGTGAGTGCCGTCCACCCCCTCCCCGACGTCACCGGTGTGCAGCCAGCCCTGGCCGTCGAGCATCTCCCGGGTGGCTTCCGGGTCGCGCCAGTAGCCCACGAAGTTGCCCGGGTGTCGGGTGCAGATCTCCCCGGTGCGCTCGTCGACGGCCACCTCGATGCCCGCATGGGGCTCGCCGACCGTGCCGAGCTTCACCCGCCCGGGCCGGTTGGCGGTGGCGATCGCGCTGTTCTCGGTCATGCCGTAGGCCTCGTGCATGGGCACGCCGATGCCCATGAAGAACTCCAGCACCTCCGGTGCGATCGGCGCGGCGCCCGAGACCGCATACCGGGCCTTGCGCAGCCCGATGCGATCCCGCAGCGGCCGGAACAGCAGCGCCCAGCCAAGCGCGTACTGCACCCGTGTGCCCAGCGTGTGGTTGCCCTCCCGGGCCACCAGCGTCGCGCCGATGCGCCGGGCCAGCGCCATGCCGGCACGGTAGGCCAGCCGCTTGACGGGCGTGGCCTTGGTGGCGCGGATCTCCACGCCGGCCACCACCTTCTCCCAGATCCGCGGCACCCCGAAGACGATGGTGGGCTGGACCTCGGCGAGGTTCTGCTGGACCGTGTCGATCGACTCGGCGAAGTTGACCTGCACGCCGGCTGCGGCGTTGAACCAGACGCTGAACACCCGCTCGACGACGTGGCACAGCGGCAGGTAGGACAGCACGAGATCCGAGCGCGTGGGTGGCGGGTCCACGAAGCCGCCGCGCTCGATGAGGGTGGCGATCGCGAACTCGACGTTGCGGACCGACAGCATCGCGCCCTTGGGCGGACCGGTGGTGCCCGAGGTGTAGATGAGCGTGGCGACGTCGTCGGGCGTGGCGCTGCGCATGCGCGCGGCGACGGCGTCGGGGTGCTCCTCGCGGTGCGCCCGACCACGGGACAGCAGCTGCTCCCACGACAGCAGCCGTGGATCGTCGTAGCGACGGACGCCGCGCGGCTCGAGGTACACGATCGTGTGCAGGTCGGGAAGGTCGTCGGCGACCGCGAGCGCCTTGTCGACCTGCTCCTGGTCCTCGGCGATCAGCACGGTGCTGCCCGAGTGGCCCAGCAGGTAGTGGACCTCGGGCGCCGGGTTGGTGGGGTACAGGCCCACGGTCATGGCTCTGATGGCCACGATCGCGACGTCGCTGATGAGCCACTCGCGCCGGTTCTCGGCGTGCACGGCCACGCGGTCGCCGGGCTCCACGCCCAGAGCGATCAGGGCATGGCCGACCGTGTGGACCGCGTCCCAGTACTCGGCCCAGCTCATCTCCTCCCACACGCCGAGGTGCTTCTCGCGCATCGCCACGCCGTCGGGCTCCCGAGCGGCCCAGTCGCGCACCCGGGTCGCCAGCGTGGTCGTCGCGGTCTCGGGCAGCTCGGTGGCGCGCGGATCCTGCACGGCGGTCATCGCGGTCCCTCCTCGGCCGCGTCGGAGGTGGGTGCGGTGGGGGTGGGTGCGGTGGGGGTGGTGGCGCCGCCGCCGAGGTAGGCCTCCAGCACCGCGGGGTGCTGCTGCACCTCCTCGGGGGTGCCGGTCACCAGCGGTTGGCCGAAGTCGAGGCACAGCACCCGGTCGGCCAGGTCCATGACCACGCGCATGTCGTGCTCGACGAGGATCATCGGGATGCCGAGCTCGTCGCGGACGTCGAGGATGAAGCGCGCCATGTCCTCGGTCTCCTCGGCGTTCATGCCCGCCACCGGCTCGTCGAGCAGCAGCAGCCGCGGCTCCATCGCCAGCGCGCGCCCGAGCTCCACCCGCTTCTGGATCCCGTAGGGCAGCAGGCCCACCGGGTGCTTGCGGTAGGCCTCGATCTCGAGGAAGTCGATGAGGTCCTCGACGTGGCGGCGGTGCGCGAGCTCCTCGCGCCGCGCCGGGCCGAGCCACCACATGGCCTGCGCCCAGCCGTAGCGCACGTGCCGCTGGCGCCCGAGCATCAGGTTGTCGAGCACCGTCAGGTTCTCGAACAGCTCGATGTTCTGGAACGTGCGGGCCATCCCGAGCGCCGCGATGGCGTAGGGCTCGCGGCCGATCAGGTCGTGCCCCGCGAAGCGCACCTGCCCCTGCTGCGGGCGGTAGACCCCGCTGAGCACGTTGAAGATGGAGGTCTTGCCCGCGCCGTTGGGTCCGATGACGGCGAACAGCTCGTGCTCTCCCACCGTCAGCGACACCCCGTCCAGCGCTCGGACGCCGGCGAAGGACAGGCGCACGTCGGCGACGGTCAGCAGCGGCGCGCCCTCGTCGTCGCCACCCACGGCGGGCTGATCGCCACGCGACTGCGGGGTGGCGTGCGAGGTGGTGTGCTGCGGGTGGCTGCTGGCGCCCATGCGGCTGCTCTCCTGGCGTGTCGGGCTGTGCGCGGCGCGGATCAGGTCATGACAGCCAGCGCTTGCGGCGCTTGTAGTGCTTGACGTCCCGGAAGGAGCCCGACCCCTCCTCGCCGGCGCTGCCGAGGTAGAACTCGCGGATGTCCTCGTCGGCCATGAGCTCCTCGGTTGGCTTGTCCATCACGACCTTGCCGTTCTCCATGACGTAGCCGTGGGAGGCGATGGACAGGGCCATGCTCGCGTTCTGCTCGACCAGCAGGACCGTGGTGCCCTGCTGGTTGATGGCCACGATCAGGTCACGCACCTGCTCGACCAGACGCGGGGCGAGCCCGAGGCTCGGCTCGTCCAGCAGCAGGTAGCGGGGGTCGCTCATGAGTGCGCGCCCCATGGCCAGCATCTGCTGCTCACCGCCGGACAGGTAGCCGGCCGTGGCCCGGCGACGATCGGCGAGCGGCGGGAACAGCTCGTAGACGCGCACGAGCCCCTGGTCGATCCCGCGCGGGCTGACGTGCGCCCCGACGCGCAGGTTCTCCTCCACGGTGAGCTCGGCGAAGACCCTGCGCCCCTCCATGACCTGCTTGATGCCGCGCCGGACCACGCGCGCCGGTGCCAGCCGCTGGATCTCGGCCCCGTCGAGGGTCACGGTGCCCTTGGTGATCGCGCCGCGATGGACGTCCAGCAACCCCGACACCGCGCGCAGCAGGGTGGTCTTGCCGGCCCCGTTGCTGCCCAGCAGCGCGACGATCCGCCCCTCGGGCACCTCCACCGAGGCGCCGCTGACCGCCAGCATCACGTCGTTGTAGACGACCTCGAGGTTGTTGACCGCCAGCACGGCTCCGCTGACCCCCGGCTCTCTCACCTGCGGCTCGGCACCGCAACGCTGATGAGCGCGGATGGTACTGAAGCGCCCAGAGTTCTGAAAGACGTACTCGGGCAAATCCGGTGCTTGCCCCTGCACACGCCGAGTGAGCCGTGCGTGCGCCTAGGGTGGCGGTCAGCGACAGCCGGAGGCGACATGGCGGTGACGGCGATCCTGCTCGCCGGCGGGTCCGGCACCCGCACCGGCGCGGACCGCAACAAGGTGCTCCTCCCCGCCGGTGACCGTCCTCTGCTCCAGTGGTCGCTGGAGACCCTGGAGGCCTGCGACGAGGTCGACGAAGTCCTGCTGGTGATCCGCGAGGAGGACCGGTCCGACGCCGAGGCGCTCGCCGCCACCTGCGCGCCGAGCAAGCTGCGGGGGCTGGTGCCCGGAGGGGCGAGCCGCCACGCCAGCGAGGCAGCCGGCATCCGCGCGCTGGCCAGCGACATCCGCGCCGGGCGGATCGCGGTGGTCGCGGTCCACGACGCCGCGCGCCCGCTGGCCTCGGCGGCGCTGACCGCCACGACGGTGGCAACGGCCCGCGCGGTCGGTGGCGCCGTCCCTGCCCTGCCGCTGCCCGCGCCGGTGGTGCGCGCCGACGACGACCGCACGCGGGCGGTCGAGGTCGGCGCACTGCGGCGGGTGCAGACCCCGCAGGCGTTTCGCGCTGACGCGCTGCTGGCAGCCTACGAGGCCGCCGACGCCGAGGGGACGCAGGGCGCCGACACCGCCGAGACCGTGCTGCGGCACTCGCAGCTGACGGTGCGCGCGGTGCCCGGTGAGGAGCGCAACCGCAAGGTCACCTTCGCCGAGGACCTCGACGCCGTCGTGCGTGCGGCGGGCCCGCCGGCGTCGCGGTGAGGGCACCCACCACCGGTCGCGTCCACGGGCCGGCGCGGTGACCGAACACACCACAGGGCCGGCCCGTAGGCCGGCCCTGTGGTGTGTTCCGTCCCGCGGCAGGCCGCGGGCGGTCAAGGCGCCTAGACGGCCTCGTCGGCGCCCGCCTGGGCGAGGTCCTCGTCGATCAGGAGGTCATCGAGGAAGGCCTCGGTGTCGTCCTCGCTCTTGTCGATCGCAGCGGACAGCTCGGAGACCAGCACCTGGCGCGCCTTGGTGAGCATCCGCTTCTCGCCCGCGGAGAGGCCCTTGTCGGCCTCACGCAGCGTGAGGTTGCGCACCACCTCGGCCACCTCGAAGATGTCGCCGCTGCGCAGCTTCTCGTAGTTGGCCTTGAAGCGGCGCGACCAGTTCGTGGGCATCGATCCGTCACGACGCCGCAGCACCTCGACCACCTGGTCGGCCTGCTCCGGGGTCACCACGTCGCGCAGCCCGACCGCATCTGTGGCATCGGCCGGGACCATGAGCGTGAGGTCGCCGTAGGTCACCTTGAGGACGAGGTAGTCGCGCTCCTCGCCTTCCAGGACCCGCCTCTCCGTGCGCTCGATGACCGCTGCGCCGTGGTGCGGATACACGACGGTGTCGCCTACGGAGTAGCTCATTCGCTCCCCTTCATGGGCGCCAGCCCAGCAGGGCGGCGCAGGACGTCCGGATCGGGCTTGGGACCGTACCACACCAGGGGTGCTGGACTCCAATGAACGTGCAGGTCAGGGCCCGATCGGCGACCCGGGACCGTCCTACCGACGTCGTTGGCGGCGCCGGCCGCGCATCAGGAGAACCGGTCGTGCAGCGACGCCTCGTTGAGGCGGTCCAGCCCCTCGCGGATGGCCCGGGCCCGTGCGGAGCCGATGCCCTCGACCTCGTTGAGGTCGGCGACGCTGGCGGCCATGATCGCGCGCAGGGACCCGTAGCGCTGGACCAGGCGCTCGATGATGACCTGCGGCAGGCGCGGGATGCGTGACAGCAGGCGGAAGCCGCGCGGGGTGAGCAGCGTGTCCAGCCCGTCATCGACCTCGCGGTAGCCGAGCACGCTTGCGATCCGGCTCAGCTCGAGCAGCTGGTTGGGGCGCAGCGCGTCGAGCTCGGCGAGGATCCCGTCGACGTGCTGCTGGCGGTCGGGGCGGTAGTCGCGGACCACCAGGCGTCGCTCGTCCTCGACCCCGAACAGCAGCTCCTCGAGCTGCAGCTGGATGAGGCGCCCGTCGGTGCCGAGCTCGGCGATGGGGCTCTCGACCTCGTCGGTGATGCGACGGACCATCTCGGCGCGCTGGAGCACGCTGCACACGTCGCGCAGCGACACGGCGTTGCCGAGCTCCAGCGCCGAGAGCCGGGCGGAGACCTCGTCCAGCCGCGAGCGGTAGCGCTCGAGCGTGGCCAGCGCCTGGTTGGCGCGGAACAGGACGTTGGACAGCTCTTCGAGGGTGTGCTTGCTGCCGTCGATGTAGAGGCTCACCAAGCGCATCGACTCGCTGACGGCCACCACCGGCACGCCCGTCTGACGCGCCACCCGCTCGGCGGTGCGGTGCCGCGTGCCCGTCTCGTTGGTGGGGATGGTCGGGTCGGGCACCAGCTGCACGTTGGCCCACAGGACCTGCTCGACGTCCTCGTCGACGACGATCGCGCCGTCCATCTTCGCCAGCTCCGACAGGCGCTGGGCGGTGAACCGCGTGTCCATCTGGAACCCGCCGGACAGGATCGGCTCGACGCGGTCGGGCGCGCCGAGGATCATGATGGCGCCCTTGCCGGAGCGGATGATCCGGTCGATGCCCTCGCGCAGCGCCGTGCCCGGGGCGACCTTCTCCAGCACCGCCCGCAGGCGCTCGTCGCGCACCGGCACGAGTGCCTCTCCTCTGTGTCGGGTTCCGTGTCGTGGTCTGCGTCGGGTCGCCTGGCCCGGCAGCGCGCTCGGGTTGCGGCGCCGGCGGGCGCGACCGGAGCCAGGCGGTGCCTAGCCCACGGCCCCGGCAGCGCCTGCGGGAGGCTGCAGGGCCACGGCCAGGGCCTCGCTCACCGTGCGCACCCGTTGCACCGACAGGCCGGCGTCGGGGCCATCATACGCAGTCGGCACCAGCGCGGACTCGCAACCCAGGCGGGCGGCTTCGGCCAGCCGGTCGGCGGTGCGCGGCACCGGGCGCACCTCGCCGGCCAGGCCGACCTCGCCGAGCAGCACGCCTCGGTCGGGCAGCGGGCGCTCGGTCTCGCTGGAGGCCACGGCCAGGCAGGCGGCGAGGTCGACCGCGGGCTCGGCCAGGGTCAGGCCGCCCACGCTTGCCACGTACACGTCGCGCGCCCCGACCGGCAGGCCGGCGCGCTTGTCCAGCACCGCCAGCAGCAGCGCCAACCGCGTGCCGTCGACCCCGGTGGCCACGCGCCGCGGCTGGGTCAGCGAGGAGGCTGCGGCCAACGCCTGCACCTCTGCCAGCAGCGGGCGATGACCCTCCAGCGCGACGGTCCGTGCCACTCCCGCGGTGCCGGGCTCGCTGCGCCCGCCGAACACCGCGCTGGGGTCTGCGACGCCGCGCAGGCCCGCGCCGGTCATCTCGAAGCATCCGACCTCGCCGGTGGCCCCGAACCGGTTCTTGGTCGCGCGCAGCAGGCGCAGGGCGTGCTGGGCCTCACCGCCGAGCTCGCACACCACGTCCACCAGGTGCTCCAGCACCCGCGGGCCGGCCACCGAGCCGTCCTTGGTGACGTGGCCGACCAGGAGCGTGGCCACGCCCCGCCCCTTGGCCAGCGCCACCAGCGCCGCGGCGACGGCGCGCACCTGGCTGGTGCCGCCGGCCACGCCGCCGGCGTCCTCGTCGCGCACGGTCTGCACCGAGTCGATGATGACCACGTCGGGCTGGTGGTGGTCGACCAGGGCCACGACGTCGTCGGTGGTGGTCACGGCTGCCAGCAGCACCCCGGGGTGGAGGGTGTCGAGCCGCCCGGCGCGCAGCCGCACCTGGGCGCGCGACTCCTCGGCGGTGGCGTACAGCGCGGTGCGGCCCTGCCGTGCCAGCGCGTCGGCGGCCTGCAGCAGCAGCGTCGACTTGCCGGCGCCGGGCTCGCCACCGACCAGCGTGACCGAGCCGGGCACCAGTCCCCCGCCGAGCACGCGGTCGAGCTCGGCGATCCCGGTGCGGGCCCGGTCGCGCTCGTCGCCGGCCACCGCGTGGATCGGTTGGGCGACGAGCTCACCGACCGGTGCCGCCGCGCCCCGCGCGCCAGCCGGGTCGCGGCGCTCCCCCGCCCGCGCGGGCTGCTCGACCATGGTGCCCCAGGCGCCGCACTCCGGGCACTGGCCGAGCCACTTGGGCTCGGTGCGCCCGCACGCCTCGCAGCGCACCACCGCGCGCGTCCCCGCTTTGGTCCTCGTCATGGCGCTGATCCTACTGGGACCCTGCGACAGTCCCGTCTTGGCTGTGCACAGCGGGGCCGCAGCGGGGCCGCAGCGGGGCCGCAGCCCAGCGCGAGCACCGCGGGCGGTCGCTACAGCGGCAGCAGCGCAGCGGTGACGGGCTCGAGCACGCCGCTGACGATGGCGAAGTTGCCCAGGCCGATCACCACCACGCCGGCACCCAGCACCGCCACCGGCGCGAGGTACTGCGGCGCCGGCTCGACCGCGTTGGCCACGGCCTCCTCGGCCGGGTCGAAGGTCATCACCTGCTGGAACACCCGCACGAAGTAGCCGGCCGTGAGCAGCGTGCTGGCCATGATGATCACCACGAAGGCCCAGTTGCCGGCCTCGACGCTGCCCCACAGCAGGTAGAACTTGCTCCAGAAGCCGGCGGTGGGCGGCACGCCCACCATGGAGGCGGCGGCCAGCGCCGCGGCGAACATGGTCAGGGGCATGCGCCGCGCGAGCCCCGCGAACCGCGGGATCTCGCGGATCCCGGTCTGGGCCAGGATGCTGCCGGCCACCAGGAACAGCGCGCTCTTCATCACCGCGTGGTTGAGCACGTGCAGCAGCGCGCCGGTCAGCCCCTGCTCGTTGGCCAGCCCGATCCCCAGGCCGATGAACCCCAGCTGCGCCACGGTGCTGTAGGCCAGCATGCGCTTGAAGTCGCGCTGCAGGATCGCCATCACCGAGCCGAACACGATGCCCGCCGCGCCGAACCAGCCCACCGCCGAGGTGGCGGTCACCGCACCGTCGAGCAGCTCGGGCGGGGCGACCGACAGCAGGATCCGCACCAGCGCGTAGGCGGCCGCCTTGACCTGCACCGCGGCCAGCAGCGCCGCCACCGCCGGCGGCGCGAAGCTGTGGGCCTCGGGCAGCCACACGTGCAGCGGGAACAGCGCCATCTTCAGCGCCAGGCCGATGACGATCAGCGCGAACGCGGCGGCCACCGTCGGCGAGTCGGCGATCCCGGTGAGCTGCGCGGCGACGTCGGTCATGTTCAGCGACCCGGTCGTGAGGTAGAGGAACCCCACCCCCAGCAGGTAGAGCATGCTGCCGAGCGTGCCGAAGATCAGGTAGCGAAACGCCGCGAAGGTGGCGCGCGCGCCGCCCAGCCCGATGAGGGCGTAGGTGGCGATCGCGTAGATCTCCAGGAACCCGAACAGGTTGAACAGGTCGCCGGCCATGACCACGCCGAGCAGCCCGGCCAGCAGCAGCAGCACCAGCGGGTACAGCGGCATCCGCCGCGGCGGTGTGGCGTCGAAGCCCGCCCGCGTCGGGAAGATCAGCGTGATCAGCCCGATGCCGGTGATCACCAGCGTCATGTAGCTGGCCAGGGGATCGAGGACGTACTCGATGCCGATCGGCGGCGGCCAGCCACCGAGCTCGTGGATGATGGTGCCGTCGGTGAGGACCACGACGAGGCCGGCGACGGCCAGGGCGAACGCGCCGCCGGCGCCGGCCAGCGCCACCGCGAACGCGGCCTGCTGGCGCCAGGGACCGACGATGCCGGCGATCGCGGCGGTGATGAACAGCACCGCGAGCAGCAGCAGCGGCAGGGCGGTCACGAGCGCGGCTCCTCGGGGTCGGCGGCGTCGTGATCAGCACCGTGATCAGCGCCGTGGTCATCGACGCGGTGGCCCTCGATCGGCTCAGCGGCCAGCTGCGCGGCGATCTCGTCCTCGTCGAAGGTCCCGTGCCGGCGGTAGATGCGCAGCAGGAACGACAGCGCCACGCCCAGCACCCCGACGCCCACGACCAGGGCGGTGAGGATCAGCAGGTGCGGCAGCGGGTTCACGTAGGTGTCGGCGGCGGTGCCGAGCTCCTCCTCGATCACCGGCACCGTGGCGCCCATCTGGGCCGCGCCCTGGATGAAGAACAGGTAGATGGCGGTCTGGAAGATCACCATCCCCACCAGCTTCTTGACGAGGTTGCGCTTGGCGAGCATCCCGTACAGGCCGATGGCGAGCAGCACCATCACGCCCACGTACACGGTGCGGTCGAACAGCAGCTCGGCCATCAGGACCCGCCCTCGGTGACGGCATCGAAGATCGCCAGGATCGTGCCGGCCACGGCGATGCCGATGGCCAGCTCCACGATGAGGATGCCGAAGTAGCGCAGGCGGCTGGCGGCCAGCTCGGCGATCGGCACCGCGGCGTAGTCGAGGAACGCCCCGCCGAACAGCATCGGCGCGACCCCGACGGCCACGAACACCAGGAACGCCGCCAGCGCGACGGCCAGCACCCGGTCACCGGGCAGTCGACGCGCCATGGCGGCACCGGGGAAGGCCACCTTGAGCATCACCGGGCCCACGGCGATGAGCACGCCGCCGCCGAAGCCCCCGCCGGGCCCGTAGTGGCCGTGGGCGGTGACGTAGAGCCCGAACAGCATCACGAAGGGCGCCAGCAGCGTCGCGATCGTGCGCACCACCTCGCTGGGGTAGGCGCCGACCAGCAGGCCCTGCTCGGCTGGCAGCTCGCGCTCGGCCATCAGTGGGCCTCCCGCAGCAGGATGACCAGGCACGCCAGGCCCGCGGTGACGATCACCAGCGTCTCGCCCAGGGTGTCGAAGGAGCGGTAGTCGGCGAGCACCGAGGTGACCACGTTGGGCGTCTCGGTGTCCTCCAGCGAGCCCTCGATGTAGTCCGGCGAGATGCGCTGGTGGCCCGGCGCCTCGGGGTCGGCGTAGTCGGGCAGGTCGACGCTGCCGACCAGCATGAGGCCGAGGAAGCCCGCCACCAGCAGGCCCGGCAGCCAGCGGGAGCGCCCGCCCTCGACCGAGGTGTCGCGCCGCCCGGTGAGCAGCACCGCACCGACCAGCAGCAGGCCCGTGACGCCGGCGCCGATCACGACCTCGACCAGCGCCACGTCGGGGGCGGCCATGCCCGCGAACAGCAGCGCCACGAACAGGCTGTAGGCGGCCAGCACCGCGATCGTGCCGAGCAGGTCGCGCAGCCACAGCGCCAGCAGCGCCGTGGGGATCATGATCAGGAAGATGATCAGCTCGAGCGGCCAGATCACGAGGGCTCCTCCGCGTCGGCGTCGGCCGGCGCGTCGCCGAGCTGGTGCTCGGCGCGCGCCATGGCGTGCACGGCCACGGGGTTGGCCAGGAACGCGAACAGCAGGATCAGCACCAGCTCGGGCGTGCCGGTGTCCCAGCCGTGCTCGACGATCAGGCCGGCGATGACGAAGATGGCGCCGACCGTCTCGGACTTGCCGACCGCGTGGGTGCGGGCGTAGAAGGTCGGCAGCCGCAGCACGCCCAGCGCGCTGGTGGCCAGGAACACCACCCCGACCGAGATCAGGGCGATCGCGAGCACCGTGGAGGCCGTCATCGCTCCTGCCCTCCGCCGATGAGGCGGCCGGTGGCCAGCGGCACCAGGAAGCCCAGCAGCGCGAAGGCCACCGCGAGGTCCACGAACATGGCCACGCGGTCCAGTAGGAACCCGATGATCAGCAGCAGCAGCAACCCGTTGATGGCCACCAGCGAGGAGGCCAGCACACGATCGAACAGCCGCGGCCCCGCCGCGATCCGGTAGAGGCCGGCCACGGTGATCATGGCGATGGCGATGGCCGCGCCGAGCAGGAACGTGCTCATCGCAAGCCTCCTGGATCGGTGGTGGTCGGCCTCATCGCTCGTCCTCCGCGGGCACCCAGGTGCTTGCCACGGGCTGGGGGTCGGGCTCCTCGCCGAACAGCTCGGCGATGCGGCGCTGCAGCTCGCCGCTGCGCACGTCGTCGGCGGCGGCCGGCCACAGCGCGTGGATCAGGAACTCCTCACCGATGACGCGCACGGTGAGCGTGCCGGGCACCAGCGTGATGGAGTTGGCCAGCGTCGAGCGCGCCAGTGGGTTGCGCAGCCCGGTGCGGAAGCGCACGAAGCCCGGCTCGGTGGGCAGGCTCGGGCGCAGCACCACCACCGCCAGCTCGGCGGATGACGTGATCATCCGGCCCACCAGCCACGCGGTGAAGCGGGCCAGGCGAGCCAGGCGCAGCGGCAGCAGGCGCAGCGGCTTGGGCTCGCCCAGCGCGTCGCCGAAGAAGTCGCCCAGCAGCCAGGCCACGCCGGCCGCGGAGACCGCACCGATGGTCAGGTACAGCGGCTGGTACTGGTCGGTGAGCACCAGCCAGAAGGCCGCCAGCGCGACGAACAGCCCGATCCGCGTGCGCATCACAGCACCAGCCCCAGCCCCAGCAGCGTCACCGCGATCACGAGCACCACCGATCCCAGCGCCCAGGTGGGCACCACGTCGGCGCGGTTGGGCAGCGAGCGGTCGGAGGGCTTGGCCAGCTGCGTCTGCAGCGCCGCCAGCGGCGCCAGGGCCCGTGCGACGGCGGCGCGCGCACCGCTCGAGGCGGGTGCTGGGTTGGTGGCCGGCGCGGCGGCCGCAGGCGCCGCCTCAGGCGCTGCCGCCTCGGGCGCAGCCGCCTCGCGCGCTGCGGCGGCGCGGCGACGCGTCAGCACCAGCGGCAGGCCGCGGTATACCCAGTCGAGGTCCAGCGTCAGCGCCGGCTTGGGCGCGGCGACCGTGACCAGCAGCCAGAAGCCCACGGCGGTCAGCGCAAGCAGCTGCAGCACCGTGGAGATCTGGCCCACCGCGTAGGGCTCGAAGTCGACCGCGAAGGGCATCAGGTCGTAGAACGGGGCTGGGTAGATCCCGATGCCGATGTTGATGGCAGCGGCCAGCCCCATGGCGGTGAGCATGCTGGCGGGCACCGGGCGCACCGCCACCCCGCGGTCGGTGCCGAACCAGGCGAACCAGGTCACCTTCATGGTGATCGACAGGAACGTGCCCACCGAGGCGAGCTTGAGGCCGGCCTCGACCACGTCGCGGTCGAGCAGGGCGGCCGCCTCGATCGACAGCTCCTTGCTGACGAAGCCGCTGAACAGCGGCACGCCCGAGATCGAGAAGGCGCCGATCAGGAACAGCACCAGCACCCACGGCTGCTTGCGGGCCAGGCCGCCGAGCTCGGTGAGCCGGCTGGTGCCGGCCGCGTAGAGGACCGCGCCGGCGCCCATCAGCAGCAGGCCCTTGTAGATGATGTGGGCGAAGGCGTGGGCGACCGCCCCGTTCAGGGCCAGCTCTGTGCCCAGGCCCACCGCGGCGACCATGAAGCCCACCTGGCTGACGATGTGGTAGCTCAGCAGGCGGCGGATCTCGTTCTCGAGCACCGCGAACACGACGCCGTACAGCGCCATGATCACCCCGAGCCACACCAGCAGCTCCACCCCGGGGAACCCGCGTGCCAGCACGTAGACCCCGGCCTTGGTGGTGAACGCCGAGAGGAACACGGTGCCGGCGACGCTGGCCTGGGGGTAGGCGTCGGCGATCCAGGCGTGCAGCGGCGGGATCGCCGCGCCCACCGCGAACCCGATGAGGATCAGCCACGTGGCGACGCTGTCCAGCGCGAAGGCGTCGAACGCCAGCGACCCGGTCTCGCCGAGGTGGATCAGCACCCCGGCCAGCAGCACCGTGCCGCCGGCGACGTGGACGTAGAGGTAGCGCAGCGCCGCCTGCGCGGCCCAGCGGGTGGCGCCGGCGGCGATCACCGCCGCGCTGGTGATCGCCTTGATCTCCCAGAAGGCGAACAGCGTCAGCAGGTCGCCGGCGTAGACCACCCCCAGCGCCGAGCCGATGTAGACGAGCACCGCGGCGCGCTCGCCGGTGCGCATCAGCCGCAGGCCGTACAGCGCGGCCAGGAACGCCGCCATGGCGAACACGATGCCGAAGGCGCGGCTGAGCGCGTCGACCCGCACCACCTCGACGTCGAAGCCGAAGAACGAGGCCGGCAGGCTCGCGTCCAGCGGCAGCGTGGCCACGTGGGCCAGCGCCAGCAGCGGCACGCCGAGCATCACCGCGCCGTGGACGCGCTGCGGCAGCACCCCGAGCAGCGCGGCCCCGGCGAAGAAGATCGCGAACGTGGGCAGCTCAATCACGGCGCAGCGCCTCGTAGTGGTCCTCCGGCCGCTGCAGCAGCCCCTTGAGCACGCCCTTGGCCAGCCCGACCAGCAACGCGGCCCCCGCCAGGCCGAACACCGCCCAGAACCCCGGGAACAGGTAGGGCACGCCGCGGACCACATCGACCACGACCGACACCGCCACCAGCGCGATGGCAGCGATCCACGCCCGGCTCACGCGCCACCTCCGGTGATCATCGCCGCAGCGCTGGTGGCCAGCTCACCGAAGCCGAGCAGATCACCGAGGCCCAGCAGCAGCCCGACGGCGGCGGTGATGCACAGCGGCACCACCAGCAGCGGGGTGGGCTCGTCGAAGCGGCCGCCGCCGTGGTGGGTGTCGGCGCCGGGGGCCACGTCGGCGCCGGCGGGCACCGGCGCGCGCTCGTGGACCAGCGGCGCGGGAGCAGCCGTGTCGGGGGCAGGAACCAGGAAGGCGCGGTAGACGATCGGGAACAGATAGCCCGCACCCAGCAGTCCGGCCAGCAGCAGGGCCGCAGCGAACACCGGGTAGCCGGCGTCGAACGCGCCCAGCACCAGGTACCACTTCGAGACGAACCCGCCCATGGGCGGCAGCCCGGCGAGCCCGATCGCCGCCACGGCGAACGCTCCCATCGTGAACGGCATGCGCCGCCCCACGCCGTTGAGCTGGCTGACGTAGTCGTAGTGGGGGCCGCAGTGCAGCGCGCCGGCCACGAAGAACAGGGTGATCTTGAGCGCCGCGTGGTTGACGATGTGCAGCAGCCCGCCGGTCCAGGCGGTGGCGGTCACCAGCGACAGCCCCAGCACGATGTAGGACAGGTGCGCCACCGTCGAGAACGCCAGCCGCCGCTTGATGTTGTCCTGGCGCAGCGCGATGAGCGAGGCGACGACGATGGTGATCGAGGCGATCGTGCCGACGACGACGTCGGC
The DNA here is from genome assembly GCA_003553565.1 of Nitriliruptoria bacterium. GTDB lineage: Bacteria > Actinomycetota > Nitriliruptoria > Euzebyales > Egibacteraceae > PUKE01. The sequence continues at coordinate 38,661 of PWER01000116.1, forward strand.
GCCGATGTCGGCCAGGGCCACCGGCCCGATCACGAAGCCGAAGGCGCGCACGAAGCCGAACACCCCGGCCTTGACGACGGCCACGGCGTGCAGCAGGGCGCTGACCGGCGTCGGCGCGACCATGGCGCGAGGCAGCCAGGCGTGCAGCGGCATGAGCGCCGCCTTGGTGCCGAACCCGATCGTGACCAGGGCGATCAGCAGCCCCAGCTCGAGACCGCTCAGCTGGTCGGCCACGAAGCCGCCCGGCACGAAGTCGAGCGTGCCGGTCGCGCTGTAGACCAGCACGATGGCCAGCAGCAGCGCGACGCCGCCGGTGAGCAGGTAGCCGAGGTAGCGCCGGCCGGCCTGGCGCGCCTCGTCGCTCTCCGAGTGCACCACCAGGGGGTAGGTGGCCACCGTGAGCAGCTCGTAGAAGATGAACAGCGTCAGCAGGTTCGCCGAGAACGCCAGGCCCACCGCGGTCGACATGCACACCGCGAAGCTGGCGAAGTAGCGGGTCTGGCGGTGCTCGTTCTCCGACCGGACGTAGCCGATGGAGTAGATCGAGGTCAGGATCCACAGGAACGAGGCCGACAGCCCGAAGGCCATGCCCGGCCCGTCGGCGCGCAGGGCGAGGTCGACGTCCGGCGCCAGCGGCAGGATCGTGATCTCGGGGGTCTGGCCGGCCAGCACCTGCGGCAGCAGCGCCGCCACGAGGGCGAACTTGATGCCCGCCGCGCCCAGCGTCCAGCCCTCCCGCAGGTTGGGGCGGTTGCGGGAGGCCACGATGAGCACGGCCGCCAACGGCGAGACCAGGACCGCGAGCAGCAGCAGCACCGAGCCGTCCGCCATCACGGCAGCCTCACGAGCGCGCGACCGGCTCCACCGGCATCAGGGGGTTCCCACACAGCGCAGGGCAGGATAGCCACGCCCCGGTCGCCGGCGCCAACCCTGACGGGCCTCCTGCGCGTGCGACCGGTGCTGCCGGCAGCGTGCGGGCATGACCGATTCAGGGCGCTGCGCGCAGGCGCAGCCGCGCGTCGGTGGCCTCCTCGCGGGCCTGGGGGGAGAAGGGCGCGCGGCGCTCCTCGCCGGTGGCCCAGCGCGTGGCGAGCCCCGCGTAGTCGCCGTGCAGGGGGTGACCGGACTGCCCGGTGGTGTGCAGGCGACGTGTGCGGTCGAGGTCGCCGAGGTCCACCACGGTGCGCACCGACGGGCCGGTGACGGCCTCGTAGCCCTCGTCGGCCTTCCAGCCGGTGGCGTTGACGATCCCGAACCCGCCGCCGGTCTCGTAGGGCCCGCGGTTGAACAGCGCCTCCACGGGGCCGATCCCCGAGGTGCCCAGCGAGGGCTCGCGGAACGTGATCGCGTGGAGCTCGCCCCACCGCCACTGCTCCGGGTCCGGGCCGAGGCGGTCGCGGAGCTCGTCGTGGGCCCGCGCCATCGCTGCGCGCAGGATCGCGTCCCGGTCCTCGCGCTGGTCGGTGGTCGGGTCGTCCCACCACGGATCGTCGGGGCGCTCCAGCAGTTCGGCGACCAGCGCGAGGTAGCGCTCGTAGCGCCCGGGCCGGGCAGCCTCGGGCAGCTCGGGGTGGAGGATGCCCGCCAGCAGGTGGCGCCAGGTCGCCATGAAGGCGGCGGCCCCTACCGAGTCCGCCTCGGCCCGCCCGTCCCAGCGCTCCAGCAGGCGCTGCACGGTCGCGACGGCCTCGTCGCCCTCCGCGTCGACCGCGAGCGCGGACGGACGCACCACCTCGGCGAAGGGGTCGTGGGTGTCGAGCTGATGGGCCAGGGCGTCGTCGACGTCGTAGTCGCCCAGCGCCCCGGTGACGAGCTCCTCGATGCGCTGCGCTCGCAGGCCCGGGAGCCAGTCGACGCCGAGCGGGAACCCGTAGGCATCAGGCGCGACCGGCGGCTCGTTGGCGCTGATGATCCAGCCTCGCTCGGGGTCACGCTCGGTGGGCAGGCGCTCGGCGGGCAGGTAGCCCTCCCACTGATAGCGGTCATCCCATCCCGGCACCGGCACCGACCCGTCGTGGTGCCTGCGGATCGGCAACCACCCCGACGCCTGGTAGCCGATCGTCCCCTCGGCGTCGGCGTACAGCAGGTTCTGCGCGGGCACGACGAAGTCGGCCGCGGCCTCCTGGACGTCAGCGAAGTCGCTGGCGGCGTTGAGCGTCGGGATCGCCTCGACAGTCGGGCCGGGCTCGAGCGCGGGCCACCGCAGGCTCAGCGCGTGCCGTGCCGACCCGGTCCCGGCGGTTGGCTCGTCGGCGTCGAGCTCCTCCTCGCGCGCGGCGTCATGGGGCGCGAGGGCCTCGTCCGCCTCGGGCAGGGCCTCGGGGTCGCGCGCCATGGGAGGGCTGTACACCTCCGAGATCACCGGCCCGTTGCGGGTGACCACCACCTCGAGCTCCTCGACGGTGCCGTCGGCGGCGCGCAGCTCCTCGGTGCGCACCTCGGCGTCGACCCATTCGCCCTCGACCTCGTAGCGGGTCGGGTCGTCGGGGGGGACGCGCTCGACGTAGAGATCGGTCACGTCCGCCCCCACGTTGGTGAAGGTCCAGGCCACGTCCTCGTTGTGACCGATGATGACCCCGGGCACGCCCGGGAAGGTGACCCCGGCGACGTCGTAGGGGCACGCCGGGCCCGTCTCGGCGCAGCGCAGATGGGCCTCGTACCAGACCGAGGGCATGCCGAGCTCGAGGTGGGGATCGCCCGCCAGCAGCGGGGCGCCGGAGGCGGTGTGCTCACCGGCGACGACCCAGCCATTCGAGCCACCCTCGAGGCCGCCGATGCCGACCGCGGCGTCGACCTGCTCGATCTGCCGCGCGAGCCGGTCCAGCTCCTCGACTGCCACCGGGCCGGGGCGCCTGGCTGCGTCCTCGTCGCGCTCGGGCGGGTACGGCTCGGGGTCGGCTTCCTCGGCCACGACCGGGCCGTCCTGCGGGTAGGGCGGGAACAGATCGGCGACCTGCTCGGGCTCGAGAGCCTGGTGCAGCACCGCACGCTCGATCTGCGCGTCGAGGTTGCTGCGCAGCCCCCAGGCCATCACCTTGAGGAAGGCGAGGCTGTCGACAGGCTCCCAGGGGCGCGGGGCGCGCGCATCGAGGGGCTCGAGCAGGCGGTAGGCGACCGACAGCTCGCCGGGCGAGCGGGCGTCGAGGTAGGCGTTCACGCCCTCGGCGTAGGCCTCGAGCATCGCCCGCGTCTCGGTGGAGAGGCTGGCGAGCTCGGCCTTCGCGACGCGTTCCCAACCGAGGGTGCGCAGGAACCGGTCGGTCTCCAGCTGCTCGGGGCCGAACAGCTCCGCGGTGCGACCGCGGGCGAGGTGGCGGTTGAGGTCCATCTGGAAGAAGCGGTCCTGGGCGTGGACGTAGCCCTGGGCGCGGAAGAGGTCGTCGTCGGACTCGGCGGTCAGCACCGGCACACCGTCGCCGTCTCTGCTGACGCTGACATCGGCGTCCAGCGCGGGCAGCACCACCTCGCCGTCGTGGTCGGGGAACGGGCGCGTCACCAGCGCCCAGGAGGTCACCGCCAGACCTGCCAGCGCCACGCCCAGCGCCATCGCCGTCCACGCCATCCAGCGCCTCATGCACGCCTCCTCGCCCCGCGGAGTCTGCCACCGGCGCGGGCACCCTCACGGCAGGCCCGCGGCGGGCGTGCTCAGCGCCGCAACCGCAGCCCGATCACCGCCGCAATCGAAGCCCGATCACCGCCGCAGCCGCCAGCGCCCCGAGCCCCGCCAGGGCTGCGGGCAGGCGGGCCGGCTGGGGCGGCCCGGCGTCGGCCCCCCGGCTCGGCTCGGGCCCCCCACCCGGCTCGCGGCTCGCGCCCGGCTCGGGCGCAGCCGCTGCGGCTGCTGCCGGTGCCGCCGCCGCACCGATGCGCTGCGCGCGGGCCGCCTGGCCGCGCTCGTCGCCCTGTTCAGCGCGCTCGCCCTGCTGCTCGGCGGACGTGCCCAGCAGCAGCTCCGCCGAGCCGTGCGAGGAGCCCTCGCGCCGTGCCTGCAGGGTCGCGTCGAGCTGGGCGCCGAGCAGCAGCACCAGCATCGACAGCTGCAGCCACACGAGCGTCACGATGACGCCGGCCAGGCCGGCGTAGGTGGCCTCGTAGTTCCCGGCTGTCTGGGTGTACAGCGAGAAGCCAGCCGACAGCACCAGCCACCCGATCGCCCCGAGGACCGCGCCGGGCGAGATCCATCGGCGGGGCAGATCCGCCACATCCGGTGCCGCCCAGTAGGCGAACGACAGCAGCAGGACGAGCACCAGCACCGCGACCGCGGCCTGGGCGAGGTTGAACAGCACCGCACCGATCCCGCCGAGGTCGACCACCCCGAGGACGGCCGCGCGCACCTGCGGCCCGAAGACCACGAGCACCACGATCACCGCCAGGGCGAGCAGCAGCGACGCGATGAGCAGCAGCGCGGTCAGCCGCTGGCCGACGAAGCCTCGGCCCTCCACCGCACCATGGATGCGGGTCATGGCCTTGATCAGGGTGACCGCCGCCGAGGAGGCCGCCCACAGCCCGCCGAGCACGCCCACGGTGAGCAGTGCGCCCGCGCCACCGGTGCCGGTGACCCCCTCGATGCGTGGCGCGACCAGATCGAGCACCGCCGGCGGCACGACCTCGTCGAGGGCGTCGACCAGCACCTCCGGGTCGGCCACCAGCGACACGACCGCCAGGAAGGCCAGCAGCGACGGGAACAGCGCGAGGAAGATCTTGAAGGCCACGCCGGCGGCCAGCGAGGGCACGTCGTGGACCTTGATGTCGTCGCGGACCGCCAGCGCCACCTGCAGCCAGCGGCGCGCGGGCGCTGCCGGCGCCTCGGGCGCGGGCGCTGCGCCGTCGGCGTGCTCGGACTCGGACTCGGACGCGGCCCGGGGCTCGGGTGCCTCGTCGTCAGTGGTGTGGGTCACGGGGTCCTCCTCCTGGCGCGCTCCAGCATGCCTGCGGCGGGCCACCACGGCTGACACCCGGGGGGGCGGCGTGGCGCTGGCGGCTCGGCCGGGTCGCGGTCAGCGTGGCAGGCGCAGCGCGTCGGCGTCCCACTCGGCCATGCCCTCGGCGACCAGCGCGTCGGCGAGCCGGCGCACCCGCTCGGCGTCGGGCTCGCCGGCGGCTGCCGACAGCTCCGGTCCTGGCACGGGACGCTCGCGCAGCGCCTGGACCAGGCGCCCTCGGACCTGGCGGTCCGAGCCCTCGAAGCGTGCCTGCGGACGGCTGCGATGGGCCGAGGACGCGGCGGGGTCGGGTCCCTGCCCTCGCCAGGCACACATCGGCGCCACGGGGCACTCGTCGCAGCGGGGCGTCCGGGCGGTGCACACGCGCGCGCCGAGCTCCATGAGGGCCTGGCCCCAGGCGCCGGGGTCCCTGTCGGGCACCAGCGCATCGGCGCGCTCCTGGGCGGCCGCACGCGACAGCGCTCGCCCGTGCAGGCGCGCCAGCACGCGGGCCACGTTGGTGTCCACTGGCGCCACCGCCAGCCCGTGGGCGAAGGCGGCGACGGCCCGCGCGGTGTAGGCGCCCACGCCCGGTAGGCGCTGCAGCACCCCGAGGTCCTCGGGCACCGTCCCGCCGTGCTCGCTGGTGATCACGGTGGCAGCCCGGTGCAGGCGCAGCGCGCGCCGGTTGTAGCCGAGGCCCTGCCAGGCGGCCACGACCTCGCCCGCGGGCGCCGCGGCCAGCGCCGGCGCGGTCGGCCAACGCGCCATGAAGGATGCGAAGATCGGCACGACCCGCGCCACCTGGGTCTGCTGGAGCATCGCCTCGCTGACGAGCACCGCCCAGGGATCCGCGTCGCCACGCCAGGGCAGGTCCCGGGCGGTGCGGTGGTACCAGGCCAGCAGCAGGGCCTGCAGCCGCGCTCGGCGGGCAGGATCAGCGAGGGGCTCCCCCGAGGGATCGTCCGCGCGATCGACGGTGCCGGCAGCCATCGTCGGCGAGCCTGGCACCGCCCCGGCGCCGCCGCAAGCGAGCCGAGCGCGGCGCTGCGATGCTGCGCGGGCGCCACGACGCCGCGCGAGCCGGGCCGCAGCGCGCGCCTGCCCGTGGCGCGCGCCCGACCCCGGCGCGCCACCCTGGGCACCGACGCCGAGCGAAGGGCGGTATCCCATGCGCCAGCTGCTGCCCGAGGCCGTCGACGCGGTCGACCCCTGGGACGTCTATCGGCCCGCCGATCGCGACGCGCCACTGCTGCGGCTGAACATGGTCACCAGCCTCGACGGGGCGGCCACCGACGCCGAGGGGCGCTCAGGGGGCCTGGGCGGCGACGGCGACTGGGAGGTCTTCCGGACGCTGCGCGCCCAGGCCGATGCGATCGTGGTGGGCGCGGGCACCGCGCGCACCGAGGGGTACGGCCCGCACCGGGTGCCCGCGCACCTGCGGCAGCGACGCCGCGGGCTGCTCGGGGCCGAGGCGCCCGCGTCGATCGTGCTGGTGTCGCGCTCGCTGGCGCTGGACCCCGCGAGCGCGCTGTTCACCGAGGCGCAGACCCCCACCACCGTGCTCACCTGCGCGGCCAGCGACCCCGAGCGCCGCCGCGCGCTGGGCCGCGTCGGCGAGGTGCTCGTGGCCGGCGAGCACCAGGTCGACCTGGCCGAGGGGCTCGCGCAGGTGCGCGAGCGCCACGGCCCGATCGTGGTGGGTGAGGGCGGCCCCAGCCTGAACCGCCTCATGCTCGCCGAGGCGGTGGTCGACCAGCTGTGCGTGACCGTGGCCCCGCAGCTGCTGGGCTCGGCGGGGCCCCGCCTGGGTGGTCAGCTGGAGACGCTGGTGCAGCTGGCGCTGCGCTCGGCGTGCACCGACGACTCCGGCGAGCTCTTCCTGAGCTACGCGGTGACCGACCCGGCCGAGGCGGATCAGAACAGCCGCAGCTCGTCCGAGGCGCGCCCGCGCAGCGCGTCGTAGTCGACCTCGACGCAGTCGATCCCCCGCTCGGCGGCCAGCACGCGCGCCTGTGGCTTGATGCGCTGGGCGGCCAGCACCCCCCGCACCGGCGTCAGCAGCGGGTCGCGCTCCAGACGCTCGAGGTAGCGCACCAGCTGCTCGACCCCGGCGATCTCGCCACGGCGCTTGATCTCCACCGCCACCGCGGCGCCCTCGGCGTCGCGGCACAGCAGGTCGACGGGACCGATGTCGGTGGGGTGCTCACGGCGCACGAGCTCGAGCCCGTCACCGAGCGCATCCGGGTGGGCGGCCAGCAGCTCCTGGAGGTGCGCCTCGACGCCGTCCTTGTGCAGCCCCGGATCCTCGCCGAGCTCGACGGTGCGGTCGTCGACGACCTCCTCCAGCGTGATGTGCAGCGTCTCGCCCTGGGGGTTGGTGACCACGAGCCCGGCGTCGGACTCGGTCAGCGTGTTCGGCGCGTTCATCCAGTTCAGCGGCTTGTACGCGCCACCGTCGGCGTGCACGGCCACGCACCCGTCGGCCTTGATCATCACCAGGCGCACCGCGCTGGGCAGGTGCGCGCTCAGGCGTCCCTCGTAGTCCACACGGCAGCGAGCCACCAGCAGGCGCATCGCCGTCCGAGGCTAGCGGGCGTGCTGGCCCACGGCGCGACGCCGCTCGACCGCCCCCCGCCGGAGCAGCAGCCCCACCAGCGCTGCCACCAGCGCGGTCACGCCGGCGGCAGGGACGAACGGCGAGACAGCCAGCGCCTCCCCGAGCCCCGCCGACAGCGGCGCGCCGACGATGAGGCCGGTGCCGTAGGCCACGTGGAAGCGCCCGAAGGCGCGGCCGCGTCGTTCGACGCCGACCACCGTCATCGCCGTCGCCGAGGCGGGGAACAGCACGCCGAAGCCCAGACCCACCGCGAGCACCGCCACCGCCGCGGCGATGAGCGTCGCGGTGGCGCCGAGCAGCGCCAGCGCCAGCGCGATGACCAGCAGCCCGCCGAGGAGCGGTGCGGCCAGGGCGTCGGCGCGCAGACGGCGCACCGCGGGCGAGAGCATGACCGCCACGGCGAGCACCGAGAAGCCGGTGAGCAGCACCCCTGTGAGCGCCGCACCACCGCCGCGGGCGAGCACGGCGTCGGGCAGATAGCCCGTGAGCACCCCGAGCGCGACGGTGAAGCCGAAGATCGTGGCGAGGGCAGCGCCCATGGCGTGGCGCACGGCCTCGGGAGGGGGCACCGCCTCCTCTCCGGTGCTGCCCGCATCCGGTGCGAGCGCGGTCGCCGGCTCCCGCGCGCGTGCACCAGCCGCGGGCGCCGCGCCCGGTCGGGGCAGGCGCCACGCGAGCCCGGCCCCGCCGACCAGCAGCACGGCCACGCCCACGAACACCGCCTCGACGCCCACAGCCGCGCTGACCGACCCGGCCGTGGCAGGCCCGATGATCGCCGCGATGCCGATGGTGGCGCCCAGGCGCCCCATCGCGCCGCCGCCGCGGCCGCGGCCCACCGCGTCGCTTGCCGCGGCGAACAGCGCTGGCATCGCGATGCCCCCGGCGAAGCCGTGGGCCACCCGCGCGACCAGCAGCGCAACCACCGACCCGGCGAGCGCGTAGGTGGCCAGGGCCAGGCCCGCGCCCAGGAGCCCGACGGTGGCGGTCACCGGACGACCGAACCGATCTGCCAGCGCACCGCCGAGCACGTTGCCTGGCAGCCCACCGACCGAGTAGGCGGCGACCACGAAGCCGATCGCGAGATCATCGGCGTCAAGGGCCCGCGCCGCGGGGGCGATGGTGGGCAGCAGGGCGAAGACGTCGAGGAACGCCACGAACGTGGCCGCCGCGGCGACGGGGAGCGCGCCGCGTCGGATCCGCCCGGCTGCGCCCCACCTGCCCGGCGCGCCCGTCACGGGTCGCGACGGGCCTCGGGCTCCTCGCCGAGCTCGTCGAGCTCCTCCTCGAGGTCCTCGAAGGGCGTGTCGTCCTCGTCGGCCCCGTCGAGCAGCCCGTCCAGCAGCCCGTCGAACAGGTCGTCGCCGTCGAAGTCGAACAGGTCGTCGAGGAGCCCGCCGAACCCACCGTCGGCGGCCTCCTCGAGCGCTTCCTCGGCGGCCTCGGCGCGCTCCTCCGCCTCGTCGATGCGGCGCTCGGCTGCGACCAGGTCGGCGGTGACGTCCTCGAGCTCGGCGCGCAGGGCCTCGTTCTCCTGGCGCTGCTGCACCAGCGCCCAGCCGCCGGCCACGAGCACCACGACCAGCGTCGCGGCGAGCGCGACCGTGGCTGCCTTCCACGTCTGCACGTCCCTCACGGCCTTCTCCTTGTGGCCTGGGCCGGTGCGCTGACACGACGAGGCCGGGCCGCCCCTGGGGCAGCCCGGCCCGACGCGCTCACGGTCCGGCGGTCAGCTGTCCTGGTCGCTGCCGCCAGGTGTCTCGCCCTCGCCGCTGGAGCTCGCCAGCTCGACCGGCGGGGTGTCGGGAGGGCTGTCCACGCCGCGGAAGGTGAGCTCGCCCTCGGCGACGTCGACGACCACCAGCTGTCCGGCGCGGAACTCGCCGAACAGGATCTTCTCCGACAGCGGGTCCTCGACCTCGCGCTGGATGGTGCGCCGCAGCGGGCGCGCCCCCAGCGTGGGGTCGTAGCCCTTCTCGGCGAGCCAGGACTTGGCCTCCTCGGTCAGCTCGAGGTCGAGGTCCTGGGCCTTCAGCTGCTCCTTCACCCGGCCCACCATCAGATCGACGATGTCCTTGACCTCCTGCTGGGTGAGCTGGTGGAAGACGATGACCTCGTCGATGCGGTTGAGGAACTCCGGGCGGAAGTGCTGCTTGAGCTCGTCGTCGACCTGCTCCTTCATGCGCTGGTACTGCGACCGCTCGTCCGCCTCGGCAGCGAACCCGAGGCCGGCCTTGCCGATGTCGCGGGTGCCCAGGTTGGAGGTCATGATCAGCACGGTGTTCTTGAAGTCGACGGCCTTGCCCTGCGCGTCGGTCAGCTGCCCGTCCTCGAGGACCTGGAGCAGGCTGTTGAACACGTCGGGGGGGGCCTTCTCGATCTCGTCGAACAGGACCACGCTGAAGGGCTTGCGGCGCACCGCCTCGGTCAGCTGGCCGCCCTCCTCGTAGCCGACGTAGCCGGGCGGCGAGCCGATCAGGCGCGAGACGGTGTGCTTCTCCATGTACTCGCTCATGTCGAGGTGGATCAGCGTGTCCTCGTCGCCGAACAGGAACTCGGCCAGCGTCTTGGCCAGCTCGGTCTTGCCCACACCCGAGGGGCCCAGGAAGATGAACGAGCCCGAGGGGCGCTTGGGGTCCTTCAGACCCGACCGGGTGCGGCGGATCGACTTGGAGACGGCGTTGATGGCCTCGTCCTGGCCGACGATGCGCTTGTGGAGCTCGTTCTCCATGCGCAGCAGCTTGGCGGTCTCCTCCTCGGTGAGCTTGAACCCCGGGATGCCGGTCCAGTTGGCCAGCACCTCGGCGACCTCCTCCTCGTCGAGGGTGAGCACCGAGTCCATCCCCGAGGACTTCCACTCCCGCTCGCGCTCCGCCTTGCGGTCGAGCAGCTTCTTCTCGTCGTCCCGCAGGCTGGCGGCCTTCTCGAAGTCCTGGTCGTCGATCGCCTTCTCCTTGTCCTTGCGGACCTTGGTGGCCTCCTCCTCGAGGTCCTGCAGGTCCGGCGGAGCGGTGAGGCGACGGATGCGCAGCCGCGAGCCGGCCTCGTCGACCAGGTCGATGGCCTTGTCGGGCAGGTAGCGGTCGGAGATGTAGCGGTCGGCCAGGTTCCCGGCGGCGACCAGCGCGTCGTCGGTGATGGTGACGCGGTGGTGGGCCTCGTAGCGGTCGCGCAGCCCCTTGAGGATCTCGACGGTGTGGCCCACCGACGGCTCGTCGACCGTGATGGGCTGGAAGCGCCGCTCGAGGGCGGCGTCCTTCTCGAGGTGCTTGCGGTACTCGTCGATCGTGGTCGCACCGATGGTCTGGAGCTCGCCGCGGGCCAGCATCGGCTTGAGGATGCTGGCGGCGTCGATGGCGCCCTCGGCCGCACCGGCGCCGACCAGGGTGTGCAGCTCGTCGATGAACAGGATGATGTCACCGCGGCTGGTGATCTCCTTGAGGACCTTCTTGAGTCGCTCCTCGAAGTCACCGCGGTAGCGGCTGCCGGCCACGAGCGCGCCGAGGTCCAGGGTGTAGAGCTGCTTGTCCTTGAGGATCTCGGGGACCTGGCCGTCACTGATGTTGGCTGCCAGCCCCTCGACGATCGCGGTCTTGCCCACGCCCGGCTCACCGATGAGAACCGGGTTGTTCTTGGTGCGCCGCGACAGCACCTGCATGATCCGGTCGATCTCCTTGGACCGACCGATGACCGGGTCGAGCTTGCCCTCACGGGCCAGCTGGGTGAGGTTGCGGCCGAACTGGTCGAGGACGGGCGAGCCCTTGCCCTCCTCGCCGGTGGTGCCCGAGACCCCGGCCTTGGGCTGGCTGCTGCTGCCGCTGCCGCTGGACTGCCCGCTCTGGCCCTCGCCGCCGCCCGCGTAGCCCGACAGCAGCTGGATCACCTGGGTACGCACGCGGTTGAGGTCAGCGCCGAGCTTCTGCAGGACCTGGGCGGCCACGCCCTCGCCCTCGCGGATCAGCCCCAGCAGGATGTGCTCGGTGCCGATGTAGTTGTGCCCGAGCTGCAGGGCCTCGCGGAGGCTGAGCTCGAGGACCTTCTTGGCGCGCGGCGTGAAGGGGATGTGCCCGGCCGGGGCGGTCTGGCCCTGGCCGATGATCTCCTCCACCTGCTCGCGCACGCCCTCGAGCGAGATGCCCAGCGACTCGAGGGCCTTGGCTGCCACGCCCTCGCCCTCGTGGATCAACCCCAGCAGGATGTGCTCGGTGCCGATGTAGTTGTGGTTGAGCATCCGCGCTTCTTCTTGCGCGAGCACCACCACACGTCGGGCTCGGTCCGTGAAGCGTTCGAACATCTGCGCGCCCCCTGGAAGTGGGAGGTCCGGGTGGCCAGAGTAGCACCGGGTTGGCGGCCCGAGTCGCGTGAGAACGCGGGCTCGGGGGACCTCGCACCGGTGCTCACCGGCGGGGATCCGCGGCTCGTCGGTGAGCCTGTCCCCCCATCATCCCCTGGGACGCAGGGTTGGGAACGCGACGACCTCACGAATCGACTCGCGCCCCAGCAGCAGCATCAGCAGGCGGTCGACGCCGAGTCCGAGACCCCCCGTCGGCGGCAGGCCCAGCTCCATGGCGGCGAGGTAGTCCTCGTCGATCGGCATGGCCTCGGCATCGCCGGCGGCCTTGGCGCGGGCCTGCTCCTCGAAGCGCTCGCGCTGGTCGTCGGGGTCGGTGAGCTCGCTGAAGCCGTTGGTGAGCTCGCGCCCGGCGATGATCAGCTCGTAGCGCTGCGCCAGCCCGGGATCGTCGGGGTGGCGTCGGGCCAGCGGGCTGACCTCCACAGGGTAGTCGATCACGAAGGTCGGCTCCCACAGGTGGGGCTCGACCAGCTTCTCGTAGAGCTCGAGCGCGAGCTTGCCGGCCCCCCACCGGTCCTCGATCGGGACGCGGTGGGCGGCGCACAGCTCGGCGAGGCGCGCCCGGTCGCCGAGATCGAGGCGCTCGACGCCCACCGCCTCGGCGACCAGGTCGAGCAGCGGGCGCCGCGGCCAGTCGCCCGACAGGTCGACCTCGGCCTCGCCGAAGCGGGTGACCAGCCCGCCCTCGCGCAGGCCGGCCTCGGCCAGGGCGCTCGCCGCGCGCTGGATCAGGCCCTGGGTCAGCGCCATCATCTCGCCGTAGCCGGCGTGGGCCTGATAGGCCTCCAGCATCGTGAACTCGGGGTTGTGCCGGGTGGACAGCCCCTCGTTGCGGAACACCCGCCCGATCTCGTAGACGCGCGGCAGGCCGCCCACGACCAGGCGCTTGAGGTACAGCTCGGGGGCGATGCGCAGGTACAGGTCGACGCCGAGCGCCTCGTGGTGGGTGACGAACGGCGTGGCGTTGGCGCCGCCGGGGATCGGGTGCAGCAGCGGCGTCTCGACCTCGAGGTAGGCGCGCTCGTCGAGCTCGGCGCGCAGGGCGGCCAGCAGCACCGCTCGGGCGCGGACCATCGCGCGCGCCTCCTGTGACGCCGCGAGGTCCATCTCGCGATGGCGGTAGCGCGTCTCGGGCTCGCGCACCCCGTGCCACTTGTCGGGCGGGGGTCGCAGCGCCTTGCCGACGATGGTCACCGCGTCCGCGTCGACGGTGGGCTCGCCGCGCTTGGAGCGTGCCAGGGTGCCCTCGGCAGCGATCCAGTCGCCCTCGTGCAGGTCGTCAGTGAGCGCGAAGCCCTCGGCGCCGAGGCGGTCGAGGCGCGCCATGACCTGGACCTCGTCGTCGCCGTCGCGGATCACCAGGAAGGCGAGCTTGCCGTGACCGCGGGTGGCGACCAGGCGACCGGCGACGCGCACCGCCTCACCGGAGTCCTCACCGGGCGCGAGCGCTGCGGGGTGGGGGCCGGCGCCGGCGGCAGGCTCGGCGCCGGCGGCGGGCTCGGGATCACCGTCGAGCTCGCCGTCGAAGCGCGCCACGACGTCACCGACGCGGTCGAGGCGCCCCCCGCCCGGCGGGTAGGGGTCGAGGCCGCGGGCGCGCAGGGCGTCCATCGCCTCGCGCCGCTCGGCGATGAGCTCGCGCAGCCGCGCGGGGGCCTCGGCGCCTGCGGGCTCGCCCGCCGCCTCGGATGCGTGCTGGGGGGTGCTGGGATCGCTCACAGCGCCGCAACCTAGCACCCGAGGGCTACGCCCCCGCCGCCAGGGCTCGCCCCGACGTCACGGGAGGCGGGCGGCCACCATGACGGCCTCGGCCGGGCTGACGGCGACCTCGGCCACGGCCACGTCGGGATGGGACAGCCAGTAGGCCCGCACCGGCTCGCTGTCGGTGTCACCGTGCGGGGCGAGGTCGTCGAGCACCACCAGACCGCCGGGAGCCACCGCGCGCAGCACGTCCTCGCCGTGGTCGCGCGCATCGCTCACGTCGGCGAACAGCAGGTCGAAGGGCGGCTCGTCCAGCAGCCGCCGCCAGTCACCGCGGCGCACCCGCACCGCGGGCTGATCGGCCAGCACCCGCCGCACGCGGGCCACCAGGGACTCGTCGCGCTCGATGGTCACCAGCGATCCGCCGGGCGCCAGCCCCGCCAGGATCCACGCCGAGCCGACGCCGCACCCGGTGCCGATCTCACCGGCGCGGGCGCACCGTCGCGCCAGCACCCGCAGCAGCCGACCGGTCCCGTCGCTGCACGAGTCGGCGAAGCCCGCCTCGGCGGCCGCGGCCAGGGCGCGCTCCACCAGCGGCGGTCGCTGGCGGCCGCTGGCGTCGACGTCGCCCGGCCCCACGCTCACGCCTCCGGCTCGATGACGGCCAAGAGGTCGCCGGGCTCCACGCTGGTGCCGCTGGGCACGCCCAGGCGCCGCACGCGGCCACCGATCGGGGCGCGCACGGTGCTCTCCATCTTCATCGCCTCGATCGCGGCCACCGCCTGCCCCTCGGCCACCGTTGCGCCGGCGGCCACCGTCAGGTTCGCCACCCCGGTCAGGGGGGCAGCGACGTGACCGGGCTCGTCGGGATCGGCGCGTTCCACGCGCGCGCTCTCGTCCACGGCCACCGACCGGTCGCGCGCATCGATCGGGCGGGGCTGCCCGTTCAAGGTGGTCAGCACGGTGCGCAGACCGGAGACGTCCGGCTCGCTGACCGCCTCCAGGGCCACGAACAGGCGCACGCCGGGCTCGAGGTCGATGGCCAGCTCCTCGCCCTCGGACAGCCCGTACCAGAACGCGCTGGTGGGCAGCACCGACACGTCGCTGTAGTCGGCCAGGATCCGCTCGCGCTCGGCGGTGGGGCCCGGGAAGAGCCGGCGGTTGAGGGTCTCGCGTGGCCGCTCGGCCAGCGCCGCGCGCTCCTCGGGGGTCACCGGCGCGGGCCCGCCCCCGCCCGACTCCCGGCCGGCCAGGGCGCGGCTGCGGAAGGGCTCGGGCCACCCGCCGGGCGGCGTGCCGAGCTCCCCGCGCAGGAAGGCCAGCACGCTGTCGGGCAGGTCGTAGCGCGCCGGGTCGGCGGCCAGCGCGTCGGGGTCCAGCCCGGCGCTGAGCACATACAGGGCGAGGTCGCCCACGACCTTGCTGGTCGGGGTCACCTTGATGGGATCGCCCAGCAGCGCGTTGCAGCGCGCGTAGGCCTGCTCGACCTCGTGGAAGCGATGGCCGAGGCCGAGCGCGGCGGCCTGCTGGCGCAGGTTGGAGATCTGGCCACCGGGGATCTCGTGGCGGTAGACCGTGCCGGTCGGGGCGGCCAGCCCCGCCTCGAAGGGCGCGTAGAGCGCCCGCACCCGCTCCCAGTAGGGCTCCAGGTCGCCGAGCGCGTCCAGGCTGAGGCCGGTGGCGCGCGGGGTGCGGTCGGTGGCCGCCACGATCGCGGCGAGGTTGGGCTGGCTGGTCATCCCCGACAGCGGCGCGGCCGCCCCGTCCACGGCGTCCACGCCGGCCTCGAGGGCGGCCAGGTAGGTGCCGAGCTGCCCGCCACCCGAGTCGTGGGTGTGCAGGTGCACCGGCGCGTCGAAGCGCTCGCGCAGGGCGCTGACCAGCCGGTGGGCGGCCGGGGCGCGCAGCAGCCCGGCCATGTCCTTGATGCACAGCACGTGGGCGCCGGCGTCGAGGACGCCCTCGGCCACGGCGAGGTAGTGGTCCAGGGTGTACACGCGCTCGTCGGGGTCGAGCAGGTCGCCGGTGTAGCACAGCGTGCCCTCGGCGAGCTTGCCGACCTCGGCGACCGCCTGGATCGCCGGGCGCATCGCCTCGACGTCGTTGAGGGCGTCGAACACCCGGAAGATGTCGATGCCGGTGTGGGCGGACTCGGCGACGAAGGCGCGCACCACCTCCTCGGGCGAGCGCTCGTAGCCCACGGTGTTGGCACCGCGCAGCAGCATCTGCAGGCACAGGTTCGGCGCGGCGGCCCGCAGCGCGGCCAGGCGCTCCCAGGGGTCCTCGTGCAGGAACCGCAGCGCGACGTCGAAGGTCGCCCCACCCCAGCACTCCAGCGACAGCAGCTCGGGCAGCTGGTGGGCGTAGGCGGGGGCCACGCCCACCAGGTCGATGGTGCGCATGCGCGTGGCCAGCAGCGACTGGTGGGCGTCGCGGAAGGTGGTGTCGGTCACCGCGAGCGCCTCGCGATCGCGCAGCCAGCGCGCGAGCGCGTCGGGGCCCTCGGCGTCCAGGCGGTGCTTGGCGCCCGCCGGGGGCTGCTCGACCTGCCCGGAGGGGCCGGCGGGCAGCCTCGGGAGCTGCTCGGTCGGGTCGGCGAGCCCGGCGGGTCGCGGGCCGTGCGGCTGGTTGACGGTGACGTCGGCGAGCCAGCCGAGCAGGCGCGTGGCCCGGTCCCGACCGGCCGACACCTGCGTGAGGTCGGGGTGGGCGTCGATGAAGCCGGTGTCGGTGCGCCCGGCGAGGAAGTCGGGCTCGGCCAGCACCGCGTTCAGGAACGCGAGGTTGGTGGCCACGCCGCGCACGCGGAACTCGGCCAGCGCGCGCCGGGCGCGGGTGGCGGCCACAGCCAGGGTCGGGCCGCGCGCGGTCAGCTTGGTCAGCAGCGAGTCGAAGTAGGGGCTGACCTCGGCCCCGACGTGCGCCGAGCCGGCATCGAGGCGGATGCCGTGCCCGCCCGGCGAGCGGTAGGCGGTGATCTTGCCGGTGTCGGGCCGGAAGTCGTTGCTGGGGTCCTCGGTGGTGACCCGGCACTGCACCGCGGCGCCGCGCACCTGGATGCGTGACTGGTCGAGCCCGAGGTCCCCGAGGCTCGCGCCGCCTGCGACGCGCAGCTGGGCGCCGACGAGGTCCACGTCGGTGACCTCCTCGGTGACGGTGTGCTCGACCTGGATGCGCGGGTTCATCTCGATGAACACGTGCTGGCCGGTGGCCGGGTCCAGCAGGAACTCGGCCGTGCCGGCGTTGCGGTAGCCCACCGCCTCGGCGAAGCGCACCGCATCGGCGCAGATCCGCTCGCGCAGGTCGGGGTCGAGGCCCTGGGCGGGCGCGACCTCGATGACCTTCTGGTGGCGGCGCTGCAGCGAGCAGTCACGCTCGTAGAGGTGGAGCACGTCGCCGTGCGCGTCGGCCAGCAGCTGCACCTCGATGTGGCGCGGCCCGGTGACGGCCTGCTCGAGGAACACCCTGGGGTCACCGAAGGCGCCGCTGGCCTCGCGGATGGCGGTGTCCACCGCGCTGGCGAGGTCGTCGGGATCGGTGACGAGCCGCAGCCCGCGCCCGCCGCCACCCGCGGCCGCCTTGACGAAGACCGGCAGCCCGAGCTCGCCGGCTGCCGCCTCGGCGTCCCGGGGGTCCTCGAGCAGCGGGCTGGCGCGCAGGACCGGGACGCCGGCCTCCTCGGCCACGCGGCGGGCGCTGGACTTGTCCCCGGTCAGCGCCAGCACCTCGGGTGGGGGGCCCACCCAGGTCAGCCCCGCGTCGACGACCGTCTGCGCGAACGCCGCGGACTCCGACAGGAACCCGTAGCCCGGGTAGATCGCGTCAGCGCCGACCGCGCTGGCCGTGGCGGTGATCGCGTCGCCGTCGAGATAGGCGCGCACCGGGTGGCCGGGGCGCCCGATCTCGTAGGCCTCGTCGGCCTTGGTGCGGTGCAGCGAGCCGCGGTCCTCGTGGCTGTGCACCGCGATGGTGCGGATCCCCTGCTCGACGGCTGCGCGGAAGGCGCGGATGGCGATCTCACCGCGGTTGGCGACCAGCAGGCGCTCGATCATGCGGTCCTCGTGGCTCGGGGGCGGCCGGGATCCGGCGCCCGGGGCGGTGTCGGGCGACGGGCCGGGCCGAGGCTAGCAACGCGGCCACCGGCGCTGGCGCACCGCTAGCGGTTGCGGTCCCAGACCAGCCGCAGCCCCTTGAGCGTCAGCCACGGGTCGTGGCGCTGCACGGTCTGGCAGGCCTCGAGCACGCTGGGCGCGAGCCCACCGGTGGCGACCACCACGGGGGCGCCGTCGGCCAGCTCCCTGCTGACCTCCGACACGATGCGGTCCACGCCGCCGGCGAAGCCGTAGACCCCGCCGATGCGCATCGCCTCGACCGTGCCGCGGCCGATGGCCCGCGTGGGCGTCTCGAGCTCGATGCGGGGCAGCTGCGCGCCGCGGGCCGACAGGGCCTGGATGGAGGTGGCCACACCCGGGGCGATGACGCCGCCGACGAAGCGCCCGTCACCCGAGTAGATGTCGAAGCTCGTGGCCGTCCCGAAGTCCACGACGATCCCCGGTCCCCCGTGCTCGTGGTAGGCGGCCAGGGCGTTGACGATGCGGTCGGCACCCACCTCGCGGGGGTTGTCGACCGCGACGGGCATGCCGGTGCGCACCCCCGGTCCGATCACCAGCGGCGCGATCGGCAGGTACTTGCGTGCCATCACCCGGACCATCTCGGTGACGTTGGGCACCACGCTGGCCACGATCAGCCCGGTGAGGTCGTCGGTCAGCGAGATGCCGCGGTGTGCCAACAGCCCCTGGAACAGCAGCGACAGCTCGTCGGGGGTGCGGTTCGCCTCGGTGGAGATGCGCCAGTTGTCGATCAGCTCGGGGCCGTCGAACACCCCCACCACGGTCTGGGAGTTGCCGATGTCCACCGCCAGCAGCACGGCGAGCCCCTAGCCGACGACGAGGTCGAGGTCCACCGGTGGCGGGGCCTGGGTCAGCGCCGGCACGGCCAGGGCGTCGATGCCGGTTGCGGCGAGCTCGGGTGCCGACTGCGGGGTGCTGACGCCGGCGGCCTCGACCAGCACCGTCTGGGGCCAGCGCCGGCAGCGCACGACCGCCTCGGCGAGATCGTCGACGACCAGGCCGAGGCAGCGCACCTCGCGGGCCCCGGCAGCGAGCGCCGCGTCGAGCTCGTCGAGGTCGTCGACCTCGACCACGACGGGCAGCTGGCGCCGGTCGGTCAGGGCCTGCAGCGTCGCGGGGCCGATGCCGCCCATGAGGTCGATGTGGGTGCGCTCGACGATCAGCGCGTCCTCGCGGCCCATCCGGTGGTCGTGGCCCCCGCCGGCGACCACCGCGGCCCGCTGGAGGGCCCGCAGCCCCGGCAGCGTCGCCCGCGTGCCACGGATCGCCACGCCGGTGCCGGCCACAGCGTCGACATAGCGACGCGTCAGCGTGGCCACGGCCAGGGCCTGGCCCAGCAGGTTGCGGGCCGCCCGAGCCCCGCTGACCAGCGCGCGCACGGGTCCTTCGAGGGTGGCGAGCGCCTCGCCGGGCAGCACCCGGTCCCCATCGACCACGTGCGGGGTGACGGTCACGTCCCGGTCGACCGCCGCGTAGACGGGGGCCAGCGCGTCCATGCCGGCCACGACCCCGTCGGAGCGGGCAGCCAGCGCCAGGCGCGTGGGCACCTCGGCGGGCAGCGTCGCCACCGCGGTGAGGTCGCCGAGCTCGTCGTCGTCGCCGAGGTGGTCGGCCTCCAGCAGCGCGGAGCCGAGGTCCTCGGCGACCGCCGCGCGGGCCAGCGCCGCGAGCGCGGAGGCGCCGGCGGCGTCGGCGCCGTCGGCGCCGGCAGCGCTCACGCCCGCACCGCCTCGGGGGTGATCGTGGCGGCGGTCTCGGACCCGGACAGGTGGCCGCGGTTGTCGGCGTCGCAGTGCACCACGCGCGGGACGTGGCCGGCGGCCTCGGCCTCGTCGTAGGTGGCGTAGGAGATGACGATCACCGTGTCACCGGGGTGGACCAGGTGCGCGGCGGCACCGTTGACGCACACCTCCCCGGCGCCGCGGGCACCGGCGATCACGTAGGTCTCGAGGCGGGCGCCGTTGGTGACGTCGACCACCTGCACGCGCTCGTGGGGCAGGAGGTCGGCGAGCTCCATGAGCTCGGGGTCCAGGGTGAGCGAGCCCATGTAGTGGAGGTCGGCTGCGGTCACCGTGGCCCGGTGGAGCTTGGACTTCATCAGGGTGCGCTGCATGGCGGCTCCTGTCGCGTGTCGGCCCGCGCGCTCGGCGGGTCCAACCGGGACAGCCACAGGGTACGCACGGGGGCGGGGGCTCGCGAGCGTGCTGGGGCCGGGGCGGGCGAGCGCGCTGGGGCCGGGGCGCGCGAGCGTGCTGGGGCCGGGGCGCGCGAGCGCGCGGTGGCTGCCGGCGTGCGAGGGTGGCCGGTGATGCACCCACCCTCATCGGACCCCGACCCGGGCGCCGAGCCCGGCACTGACCCGGGCGCTGGGCATGACGCTGGGCGTGGCGCTGGGGCGGGCCCCGGCGCCGACCCGGGCGCCGAGACGACCCCCGAGCCGAGCCTGCCGCCCTCCCGCGACCGCGCCCGTCAGCTGCGCACGGCCAGCGGGGTGCGCGCCGACGATCCCGATCCGCGCGCGGTGACCGTGATCGGCCCGGGGCGCGTGGGCACCGCGGTGGCGCTCGCGCTGCGCGATGCCGGCCACCGCATCGTCGGCGTCGCCGGGCGCGGCGAGGCCTCGCTGGCGGCCTTCGCCGAGCGCTTCCCCGAGGCCGCCCAGGGCTCGCCGGCGCAGGTGTGCCCGCTTGCCGGGCTGGTGGTGGTGGCGGTGGCCGACGACGCGCTGCCCGAGGTGGTGCGCGCCGCGGCCCGCGACGATGCGGTGGTGCCCGGCAGCCGCTGGGTGCACGTGTCGGGCGCCCACGGGCTCGACGTGCTGCGTCCGGCGCGCCTGGCCGGCGCCCGGACCGCCGCGGTGCACCCGGCCCAGACGTTCCCCGACGCTGACGCCGGGCGCGAGGCGCTGCCGGGCACCGCCTGGGCGGTCACCGCCGACGGGGACGACCTCGGCTGGGCGAGCGTGCTCGTCGGCGACCTGCGTGGCACGCCGGTGGCGGTCGCCGACGACCGCCGCGGCCTGTACCACGCGGGCCTGACGGTGGGCTCGAACGCCACGACGGGGGTGGTCAGCCTCGCGCGCGAGCTGCTGAAGGGCGCCGGGGTGGACGACCCGATGCCGTTCCTGTCGCCGATCGCGCTGCGCTCGGCCGAGGGCGGCGCCCAGCGCGGCGTCGCGGCGCTGACCGGGCCGGTGCGCCGCGGCGACGCCGGCACGGTGGCCACCCACCTCGAGGAGCTCGAGCGCGACTGGCCCGAGGCCGCCGGCGTCTACCGCGCGCTGGCCCAGATGCTGCTGACCCAGTCGCGGCGCGCCGGCCTCGATCCCGAGCTCGCACAGGCGGTGCAGCGGGTCCTCGATGAGCAGGGCCTCGGCGATGACGAGGGCGAGGGCGGGGAAGGCGCGGCGGGAGCCAGCGCCGACGAGTGACCGGCCGGTCGCGCCGCATGCCCGCGCGCGGGCGCCCGCGCCGCCCCTCTCACCACCGCTTCGTCCCCTCCCCCGCCGTGTTCGCGGCCGGTGTGTCGGTGACCGGTCACCTGCCGATGTTGACGCGACACAGCTCGGCGGCGAACGCGGCGGTGTGTCGTGGTCGGATCACCTGGGGCGTGGACCACGACACAGCAGCCGGGAAGGGTGGGTGACCGCGGGGGGCCGATGACCGGGCAGGCGGCCGGGAGGGACGGGTGACGCGGCGCCCTGGGGTCTCCACGACCAGCCCTGGCCACGCGGCAGCGCCGCGCCGGGCTCACCCCGCCGCGGCGACCGCGGGCAGCGCGACGTTGTCGATCAGGCGGGTCGGCGACTCGCGCGGGCCGGCCCACACCGCCGCCAGGGCCCGCGCCGGGCCGGCCACGCGGCCGTGCAGCGGCGCGAGCGTGTCGGGGTCGGCGATCTCGGCGTAGTCGCACGTCACGCCCTGGGCTGCCTCGAGCGCACCGGCGAGCCGGGTCCGCGCCGCGTCGGCGTCGCCGTCCCACGCCGCCGCGACGTCGCCCAGCGCGCGGGGCAGCGCGAGCGCGCGGTCGCGCTCGGCTGCGGACAGGTAGGCGTTGCGGCTGGACAGGGCGAGGCCGTCGGCGTCGCGCACGATCGGGCAGGCCACGACCTCGCCGGGCAGCGCGAGATCGGCGACGAGCCGGCGGATGACGCACAGCTGCTGGTAGTCCTTCTCGCCGAAGTAGGCGCGGTCGGGCTCGGCCACGGCCACCAGCTTGGTCACGATGGTCGCCACGCCGTCGAAGTGGCCGGGGCGCGAGGCGCCCTCGAGGTGCTCGGTGAGCCCGGCGACGTGGACGGTGGTGGCGGCAGCAGTCGGGGTGAACGTCGCGGCGTCGGGGGCGAACAGCACGTGGGCGCCGTGGTCGGCCAGCCGGCGAGCGTCGCCGTCGAGGTCGCGCGGATAGGTCTCGTAGTCCTCGCCGGGGCCGAACTGCAGCGGGTTCACGAACACGCTGACCACCACGAGGTCGCAGTCCGACCGCGCGTGGTCCACCAGCGACAGGTGCCCGGCGTGCAGCGCCCCCATGGTGGGCACCAGCCCGACGGTGGCGCCGCGGGCGCGGGCGGTGCGCACCGCGGTGCGCAGGTCCTCGGCACGGGTCTCGGTCCGCATCGCCGTGGACGGTAGCGCCGCGCTCACCGGCGCACGCCGCGGCGACCCCTAGGCGGTGCGCGGCGCGCGGACCTGGCGCCCGATCATGGTCACCCCATCGATGGGCGCCAGCGGGGGGATCAGCTGGGTCAGCGGCGTGCCGTCGGGCAGCGTCCAGCCGGGCGCCACCTCGATGAGCGGCACCAGGGCGAAGGCCCGCTCGGCCAGGCGCGGATGCGGGATCTCGACGCGGGGCAGGCGCACGATCCGCTGCTCGTACAGCAGCACGTCCACGTCGATGCGCCGAGGCCCCCAGCGCACCTCGCGCACACGGCCGAGCCGCGACTCGACGCGCAGGCCGGCCCGCAGCAGCCCGACCGGCCCGAGCCGCGCGCGCACCCGCACCGCGCAGTTGAGGAACGCCTCCTGCGCCGGCCCGCCCACCGGATCGGTCTCGTAGATGCTGGACACGTCCTCGACGGTCACGCCGCGCACCGCGCCGAGGCCGTTGACCGCGCGCTGCAGGTTGGCCAGCCGATCTCCGACGTTGGAGCCCAGCCCGAGGAAGGCCACGCGCTCGCCGCTCACGAGCGCGCTCGGCAGGCCGGGCAGCGGCGGGCCGACGCCGATCACGGCCGCGGCCCCGCACCGACCGCGGCCCCGGTGCCCTGGCCGGGCTCGCGGCGCAGGTGCACGGCCACCTCGTCCAGGCGCACCGTCACCGGCGCGTGCGGCTTGGCCACACGCACCTCCACCGCGCTGACCCCCTCCTCGGCGAGCGCCAGGTCGGCGAGGTGGCCGGCCAGCGCCTCGATCAGGTCGAAGCGGGTGTCGGAGACCACCTGCTGGACGCGGGCGGCGAGCGCGCCGTAGTCCACCGTGTGCGCCAGGTCGTCGGTGGCCGCAGCGGGTCCGAGGTCGCGCTCGACGACGAGGTCGACCACGAACGTCTGACCGTCCCGGGCCTCGTCGGGCAGCACGCCGTGGTAGCCGTAGGCGCGGATGCCGCGCAGCTCGATGCGGTCGGCGGGCATCGTCACTCCCCCTCGCTGACGTCGCGGCGCAGCACCGGCGAGGCGTGGTGGGTCAGCAGCACCCACCCGCGCTGCGGGTCGCGGACGAACACGTTGGTGGCCACCGCGCGGGCCGCGCCGAGGTGATCGTCGTGACCGGCGTCGGAGAGGATGTTCTCGGTGCAGGTGACCACACCGGCGTCGGGGCCGAGCACCTCGGCGTGCTCGTCGGTGACGATGAACTGCAGGTACTCGGTGTTGGCGAAGATCGCCGCCCACGAGCGGCGCACCCGCGGCCAGCCGGTGACCATCTCGGCGCCGGGGTGCACGCACGAGGCGGACTCGGAGTGCGACCACACCGCGCTCATGACATCCAGGTCCAGCGACTCGAAGCCCTCGTAGAAGCGGGCGTTGGCCGCGAGCAGCTCGTCGTGCGCCTCGTCGCCGGTCGCGCTCACGACTGCGGCTCCGTCGACGGCCCAGCGAAGTGCTCGCACAGCGCGGCGGCCACCGTCACCGCGCGGACGGTCTCGCGGACGTCGTGGACGCGCAGGACCGCCGCGCCGGCCAGCGTCGCTGCCGTCGCCGCGGCGAGGCTGCCCTCCAGGCGCGCGTCCACGTCCCCCTGGTCGAGCAGCGCGCCGAGGAACGACTTGCGGGAGGCGCCCACCAGCACCGGCTGGCCGAGCCCGACCAGCACGTCCAGGGATGCCAGCAGCGCCAGGTTGTGCTCGGGTGCCTTGGCGAAGCCGATCCCCGGGTCGATCACGACGTGCTCGGCGGGGATGCCGGCGGCAACGCAGCGCTCGAGCCCCTCGACGAGGCGGTCGCGCACCTCGGCGACGACGTCGTCGTAGACCGCCCGCTGCCTCATGTCGGCCGGGGTGCCGCGCATGTGCATCAGCACGTACCCGGCGCCTGCCTGTGCGGTGACGGCGAGGAGCTCGTCGTCGCGGGCGGCGAACACGTCGTTGACGATGCTCGCGCCGGCGTCCAGCGCGGCGCGAGCGACCTCGGCCTTGGTGGTGTCGATCGAGACCACTGCGCCCTCGGCGGCTAGCCCGGCCACGACCGGCTCGACGCGGGCGAGCTCCTCGTGGGCCGGCACCGGCTCGGCTCCGGGGCGGGTCGACTCGCCGCCGACGTCGAGCAGGTCGGCGCCCTCGGCGAGCAGGCGGCGGCCGTGGGCGATCGCGGCCTCGGGGTGGCCCTCGGGGTAGAGCTGGCCGCCGTCGGAGAACGAGTCAGGGGTGACGTTGACGATGCCCATCACCAGCGGGCGCCGCGACGGCGTCAGCGTGCGCGTGCGCGCGTGGACTGCGGGCACCTCGCGCGGGGTATGGGGTGACTGCATGGTGCGGCTCGGCCGGACGGTCGGGCGCGGCGAGCACCGGTCAGGTCGAGGACGAGCCCCGTCCCGTGGCCAGCGCCATCGCCTCCGCGCGCGTGGCTGGGTCGTCGCGCATGATGCCACGCACCGCGCTGGTGACCGTCTGCGCGCCCGGCTTGCGCACCCCCCGCATGCTCATGCACAGGTGCTCGGCCTCGAGCACGACGATGGCGCCCTTGGGCTCCAGCTGCTCCATCAGCGTGTCGGCCACGGTCGAGGTGATGCGCTCCTGCAGGTTGGGGCGCTTGGCGACGACGTCGACCAGGCGCGCCAGCTTCGACAGGCCGGTCACCGCACCACTCTCGTTGGGCACATAGCCGACGTGGGCGCGCCCGATGAACGGGACGAGGTGGTGCTCGCAGATGCTGGCGAAGGGGATGTCGCGGATGAGCACCAGCTCGTCGTGGCCCTCGGCGAAGGTGACGTCCAGGACGTCACCAGGGTCGACCACCAGGCCGGCGAAGATCTCGTCGTACATGTCGGCCACGCGACCGGGGGTGTCGACGATGCCGGGGTGGGAGGTGTCGAGCCCGAGACCCTCCAGGAGCAGCCGCACGCCCTCGCGCAGCTTGTCGTGATCGAAGCCGCCCTGTGGGGTGGCGTTGGTCACGAACGCCACGCGGTCCGAGGAGCCGTTGGCCTCGTGCTGCTCGGGGCGGCTCGCGGGGGGGAAGGTCGATTGGCTCATCGCGTCTCCGGTGGTTGGAGCTCATCGCGGGCGTGGTCGGTGGCGGTCGGCACGGGGGGCTCGTCGCGCTAGTCCTTAGCGCCGTCCCCTTCGCCGGCAACACGCGCAGCATGTCCGCCTCCGTCGGTTCCTACGCGCACCGCGCCCGGATCGGTTGCACGGTCCGGAGCGCGCCGGCGCAGCCGGGCCACGACCTGCTCGGCGGCGAGCCGGTCCCCAGCGCCGTTCATGAGCGGCTGCAGGCGCCGCGAGGGCCGTTCGGTCACGCCGGCCAGCAGGGACGCGAGCTGCTCGCCTTCGACGGTCTCATCGGCCACGAGCGCGTCGGCGAGGCCCTCGAGCACCTCGCGGTTGGCCGCCAGGATCTCCAGGGCCTCGTCGTGGGCCTCGTCCACCAGCGCCTGCACCTCGGCGTCGATGCGGCGGGCGAGCTCGTCGGAGCGGGTGGCCTCTCCCCCGCCGTCACGGCCGACGAACGGCTCGTCGCCGCCGCCGCCGAGCCGCACGGGGCCCAGGGCGCTCATCCCGTAGCGGGTGACCATGTCGTGGGCGGTGGCGGTCACCTTCTCGATGTCGTCGGCGGCGCCGGTGGTGTAGTCGCCGATCGTGAGCTCCTCGGCCACGCGCCCGCCGAGCATCATCGCCAGGCGATCGATCAGCTGGGCGCGGCTGATGAGGTGGTGGTCCTGGGTGGGCAGGGCCAGCGTCCAGCCCAGGGCGCGCCCGCGCGGGATGACCGACACCTTGTGGATCGGGTCGGCGTGCGGCAGCGCGTGACCGACGATGGCGTGGCCGCTCTCGTGGTAGGCGATGGTCCGCTGCTCGTCGTCGGTCATGAGCCGCGTGCGCCGCTCGGGACCGGCGATCACCCGGTCGATGGCGTCCTCGAGGGCCGTAGCGGTGAGCTCGGACTCGCCGCGCCGGGCGGTGAGCAGCGCGGCCTCGTTGACGAGGTTGGCCAGGTCGGCGCCGGTGAACCCCGGGGTGCGCCGGGCGATCACGTCGAGGTCGGCGCGGTCGGCCAGCGGCTTGTCGGCGGTGTGCACCTCCAGGATCTTGCGCCGTCCCGATACGTCTGGCTGGTCCACGGTGATCTGGCGGTCGAAGCGACCCGGGCGCAGCAGCGCCGGGTCCAGGATGTCGGGCCGGTTGGTGGCGGCGATGAGGATGACGCCGGCGTTGGCCTCGAAGCCGTCCATCTCGACCAGCAGCTGGTTGAGGGTCTGCTCGCGCTCGTCGTGGCCGCCGCCCATGCCGGCGCCGCGGTGACGCCCGACTGCGTCGATCTCGTCGACGAAGATGATCGCCGGCGCCTGCTCCTTGGCCTGCTTGAACAGGTCGCGCACGCGGCTGGCACCCACGCCGACGAACATCTCCACGAAGTCCGAGCCCGAGATCGAGAAGAACGGCGCGCCGCCCTCCCCGGCCACCGCGCGGGCCAGCAGCGTCTTGCCGGTGCCGGGCGGCCCGAACAGCAGGACCCCCTTGGGGATCGTCGCGCCGATGGCGGTGAAGCCCGAGGGGTCGGCGAGGAAGTCGCGCACCTCGCGCAGCTCCTCGACGGCCTCGTCGGCGCCGGCGACGTCGGTGAACGTCACCGTCGGGGTGTCCTTGGCCACCGTCTTGGCGCGGGAGCGCCCGAACGACGCGGCCCGACCACCGCCTTGCATCGTCAGCATCAGGAACACGAACAGCCCGAGGATGAGCAGGAACGGCAGGGCGTTGAGCAGCACCAGCCCGGGCGAGGCGCCGGCCTGGGGCTCGGTGTCCTGCACCTCCAGCGAGCCGCGGGCGCGCGCCTCCCGCAGCGCCTCGCCGAGCTCCTCGCTGATCAGCTCGGGGTTGTAGCCGACCTCGTAGGCGGTGCCGTCGACGAGCTCGCCCTCGAGCACCTGGTCACCGGCCCGGTCGGTCACCGTGGCGACCTCGTCGTCGGCCAGCAGCGCCAGGTAGGCGGAGGTCTCGAGCTCCTCGGGGTCCTCCTGGAGGGCACGGGCACCGATCACGCCGACCGCGATCGCAACCACCGCGGCGATCGCCCAGATCCAGGGGCGACCGCGCAGCCAGCTCAGGCTCATGGCAAGCCTCGCACGCTCGAAGGGGGAGACGCGGGCGACAGCCGCGCTGGGCCAAGCCTACCAGCGTCGCTGCCAGGCCCTCGCTGCGGGATCCGACCTCCCGCGGGGCGCCTGGTGCGCACCTCAGGCGCGGGCGATCACCGAGTCCTTCAGCGTGCCCACATACGGCAGGTTGCGGTAGCGCTCGGCGAAGTCGAGGCCGTAGCCCACCACGAACACGTTGGGCACGGCGAAGCCGTGGTAGCGCACCGGCACGTCCACGCGCGCCTGGTCGGGCTTGGACAGCAGCGCGAGCACCTCCAGCGACGCGGGACCGCGGGCGCGCAGGTTGCGCAGCAGGTAGTTCAGCGTCAGCCCGCTGTCGACGATGTCCTCGACGACCACCACGTCGCGACCGGCGATGTCGGCCTCGAGGTCCTTGAGGATGCGCACGACCCCCGAGGTCTGGGTGGCCGACCCGTAGCTGGACACCGCCATGAAGTCGAACTCGGCGTGCCCCTGGATCGCCCGCGCGAGGTCCGCCATGAGGGGGAAGGCACCCTTGAGCACGCCGACGAGGATCGGGGTGCGGCCCGCGTAGTCGCGGTCGATGGCCTGGCCCAGCTCCTGGATCGTCGCCTGGATCTGCTCGGCGTCGATCAGCACCTCGTCGATGTCCTCGTCGAGCTCGCTCACGGCGTCAGGCCTTTCTCGTCGCTGCTGGGGGTGGTGGCGGCCGAGGCGATGGGCCGCAGATGCACCTGTCGGCGCGCGACCGCCGGCTGGTCGGCTGCCGCGACGCCTGCCACGCCGGCCACGCGCCCGTCAGCCTCGCACACCAGCGCCAGCTGGTCACGCGCCGCGCCGGGCACCCCGGCTCGGTCCAGCACGGTGGCCACCGTGCGCTCGCGACCGGACTCGACCATCCGGTCGCCGGGGCGGGGCGGGCGCACCGCGCCACCGGCCTGCGAGGCCAGCATCAGCACCGCCCCCGCGACCGTCTCGCGCTCGTGGTGGGCCGGTCGGCGCAGCGGCGGGCTCACGGGCGAGTCGGCCGCGTCCCGCGCACCGCCGACCGCACCCCGAGCGCCACCGCCCGCGCCCGGCCTGCGGTCGCCCGCCCCGAGGGCCTCCACGACGAGCTCGACCCCGCCGGCGGACCACGAGAGCGCGCCGGTAGCGGGCAGCTCGGCGGTGCCCGGCGGCTCGAGCGCCGCAGGACGCGCGCACAGCCAACCGCCGCTGCGGCGCACCCTCACGCCGCCGGGAGCGGTGCGCGCGCCGCCCGGCGCGAGGGTGCGGGCCTCCTCGACCGCGCGGGCCTCGGGGCGGGCGCCGGCGTCGGCGAGCAGCGCGCGCACCACCCGGCGGGCGACCGCCGTGGGCTCGGCAGCCACCTCCGGCAGCCACAGGCAGCGCACCGCACCCCAGTCGCAGCGGCTGCGCGCGGCGGCGCTGGCAGCCAGGTCCTCGAGCGCGTCGCGGTCCTCGCGGGCCAGATCGGCGCTGCGCAGCAGCGCGCCGACGGCATCACCCGGCCCGGGCGCCAGGCGCTCCAGCGCCGGCAGCGCCTCGAAGCGCGCACGGGTGCGCCGCCGCGACGCGTCGCGGTTGGAGGGGTCATCAGCCACCGGCGGGCCGTCGGCGGCGACCCTGCGGACATCAGCGCGGCGCGCGGCCAGCAGCGGGCGGCGCCAGCGCACCGGGCCCTCGACGCGCTCGGCGGCGGTGGCGGCCAGGCCGTCCAGCCCCGCGCCGCGGGCCAGGTTCAGCAGCACGGTCTCCGCGCGGTCCTCGGCGGTGTGGCCCAGCAGGACCACCGCGGCGCCCGCGTCCACCGCGAGCCGGTGCAGCGCGGCCAGCCGGGCGGCGCGCGCCGCAGCGGCCAGCCCCTCACCCCGCTCGCGCACCCGGACGGGAGCGACCACGAGCCTGGCACCTGCGGCCTCGGCCTGGGCGGTGGCGCGCTGCTGGTCCTCGGCGTCGTCGCGCAGGCCGTGACGCACGTGGGCGGCGAGCAGGTCGAGGTCGGGTCGCACCTTGGCGCACAGCCGGAGCAGCGCCGCCGAGTCCGGCCCGCCCGAGCAGCCGATCACCACCGGCGAGCCCTCTGGCTGGTCGGCCAGCGCGTCGGCGACCAGTGCACGCAGCGCGGCCGCGTCGGCACCACCGGGGAGTGGACCGGGCAGGCCGCGGGCCGGCTGCGACGCCCCGGTCGATGCGGGATCAGGCGGCGACGCGGCCCACCCAGGCATCGGGATCCTCGAGCTCATCGGCGGTTGGCAGCTGCTGGGGGCCGTCCCACACGCGGTTGAGGGCCGCGAGGCCGTGCCGCTCGGCGACGGCGAGGACGAACTGCTCGCCCACCCGGTACTGCTTGGCCTTCAGCGACAGGCCGAGCGCGTCGCGCACCACGCGGTCGAGCGCCTGCTCGCGGCGGCGCTGGAGGAGCTGGCGCACCGCGGCCGGGTCGGCCACGCGCGGGTCACGCGCCGCGGTCCAGTCCATGGCGGCGTTGCCGTGCCCCTCGAGCAGCGACATGAGCGACTGCGCGCGCTGCAGCAGCGCTGCCTGCTGGGGGGTCAGCAGCGCCTCCAGCCAGGACGAGGGGTCACGCAGCCGCCGCGGGTCGGCCAGCAGCTCGGGGAGGCGCCGCGCGAGCTCGCGCACGCGCTCGCGGTCGACCTGCACGTCTTCGAGGTAGCCCTCGACGATCCCGGTGAGCTCGCCGCGCAGCCAGCCCACACCCTCGAACTGCAGGTGGTGGGCGAGCTCGTGGGCGATCACCCCGCGCTGGACGGCCTCGGCGTCCAAGCCCTGCTCGGCGGCGTGCTGCTCGGCGCCCAGCAGGTTCGGCCCCACCAGCAGCAGGCGCCCGGGGGCCTGGCCGGGGCGCAGCGCCTCGTACTGGCCGAGCACGCGGCTCGCCAGGTAGCCCAGCACCACGCCGAGCTGCACCGCGTAGACGCGCTGGGCGACCTCGCGCGCCACCGGGGTGCGCTCGAGCAACTGCTCGGCGACCGGGGCGGTCAGCCACGCCAGGACCGCCAGGTTGGTGCGCACCCAGCCCGAGCGGCCCACGACCCGCACCGCCGGGCGGCCGAGGTCGTGACCGAGGTCGGTGGCCGCGCGCACCTCCGGCTCGACCTCGGCGACGATCGTGTGGAGCTGCGCCCGCAGGCGCGCCGCATCGGCGCGGGAGGGCCGCGGCTTGGCGCCGGTCGCCAGGGTGGTGGCCACCCAGCGGGCGAGGTCCCAGTCGGCCAGCGCCGGAGCCGGCGCGGCGGTGCTGGTGGGCGGGTCAGTCACTCGGTCCCCGAGACGGACGGCGGCGCGCGACCGGCTAGCGCCGGCCCGCTTCTTCCCTCTCCTGCGAGAACTTGGGCATCCACCGCAGGTACAGCACCAGGATCACCGTGGCCAGCAGGAGCGCTGCCCCGGTCAGCGGGAGCACCAGCGCGTCGGTGAACGGCGGCTCCTCGGGCGGCTCGGGGCGGAACTGCTCGGCCACCTCGCTGCCGGTGCCGACCTCCTCGAGACTGGGCAGGGCCTCGTCGACCCCTTCCTCCTCGGGGGCCTCGACCTCGGCCTCGGCCAGTGCGGGAGCGGTGGCGGCGGGCACGGCGAGGACCGCGGCGAGGGCGACGAGCAGGGCGACACCGAGCAGGCGGGGGCGCATCATGCTCCTCCGGCGGTGCGGGCGGGCCGGTCGGCGGGATCCGGGCGGCCAGAGTCTAGCGCGCGGCCGCAGCCGGCCGGTCGCCGGGATGGGCAGGAGGTCGCCGCGAGGGCCGGCATCGGGTCAGCTGGTCGTCGGTCGGACCACCACGACCGGGCACCGTGCCCAGCGCGTGAGCTGCTCGCTGACCGAGCCCAGCCGCAGGCCCTTGAAGCCGCCGCGGCCGCGGTGGGCGACCACGACCAGGTCGGCATCCGAGGTCCGCTCCATCAGCGCCACGGCCGGGCGGGAGTGCTTCATCGGGTTGATCTCGAGCTTGACGCCCTCCGCCCTGTCCCCGAGCTTTTCGACGGCGCCCTCGATGAGCTTGCGGGTCGCCTCGGCCCGCTTGCGCTCCTGCTCGGTGTCGGCCTGGCTCGGCAGAGCGGGGAACGCCGCCGCGCTCGCCGGGGAGTAGACGCTGACCACCTCGAGCGCGGCATCGCGCAGGCGCGCCTCGTCAACCGCGAAGCGCAGCGCCGCGTGCGAGTCGTCCGAGTCGTCGATCCCACAGACGATCCGGTTGACGACCATGGCTCCTCCCTCGTCCGATGTGCTGGTGGCGGGAGCCTAGCGCCCCGCACCGCCGCGCACGTCGACCCGGGGCCTTCCCGGCTCGGCGCGTCAGGCCGGGAAGGGGCTGGACCAGCTGGACAGCGTCTGGAGGTAGTTGGCGCGGGCGAAGGCCTCGGGATCGGGTGCGTGGCGCTGGCTCACGCTGCCCTTGAGCTGCTCGACGGAGTCGTACTCCTGCTCGACCATCCACTCGTGCAGCCCCTCGGTGAGGTGGCGCACGTGGCTCGGGCCCTTGCGCAGCAGCGCCGAGGTGGTCATCGTCACATCAGCGCCGGCGAGCAGGCCCTTGGCGACGTCGGCGACCTCGTGGACGCCGCTGGTGAGCGCCAGGGAGGCGTCCACGCGGCCGTAGCAGATCCCGATCCACCGCAGCGGCAGGCGCAGCTCCTCGGAGGCCGACAGCACGAGGTTGGGGGTGATCTCGCGCGTGTCGGGGTCGATGTCGGGCTGGTAGAAGCGGTTGAACAGCACCAGCCCGTCGGCGCCGGCGCGCACCAGCTGCTGGGCCATGACCGGCACCGAGGTCAGCTGCGGGCCGATCTTGACCGCCAGCGGCAGGTCCACCGCGGCACGCACCGACTCGACGAGGTCCACGTAGCGTCCCTCGACCTCGGCAGGGGTGAGCGAGAAGTCGGCGGCGATCAGGTAGATGTTGAGCTCGAGCGCGTCGGCGCCGGCGTCCTCGATCTCGCGCGCATAGCGCACCCAGCCGCCGGTGCTCGTGCCGTTGAGGCTGGCGATGACCGGGGCTCGCAGCTGGCGCTTGGCCTCGGCGATCGTCTCGAGGTACTGGTCGGGTCCGGTGTTGTAGTCCTGCAGGTCCGGGAAGAAGCTGGTGGCCTCGGCGAAGGCCTCGGCGTTGTGGTCGAGCATGGCGTCGAGGTCAGCGGCCTCGTGGACCAGCTGCTCCTCGAACAGCGAGGGCAGCACCACAGCGCCGACGCCGGCCTCCTCGAGCCGACCCAGCGAGGTCGGGTCGGAGGTCATGGGGCTGGCCGAGGCCACCACCGGCGTGCGCAGCTCGAACCCGAGATAGCGGGTGGTCAGATCGGGCATCAGCTGTCCTCCTGCGCGCTGCTGGTGTCCTGGCCGTTGCCGTCGGGGCCGTGCCCGTTGCCGGTGGCCTCGTCGGGGACCCGCCGCTTGATCTCGGCGAGCTGGCTGTACCACTTCCAGCGCTCGTCGATGTCGGCCTGCATGAGGTTGAGCAGGCGGTCCGACTCCTGGGGCGCGGTGCGCTGCAGCATCGCGAACCGGGCCTCCTTGAGCGCGAACTCGCGGACGGGCTTCTTGGGCTCCTTGCTGTCGAGGCGCAGGGGCGTCTGCCCCTCCTCGGTGGTGGGCTGGTAGCGGAACAGCGGCCAGTAGCCGGTCTGCACCGCGTCCTTCTGGTGGGTCATCGAGGTGGTCATGTCGATGCCGTGGGCGATGCACGTGGAGTACGCCACGATCAGCGAGGGACCGTCGTAGGCGGCGGCCTCCTGGAACGCGCGCACCGTCTGCATGTCGTTGGCGCCGAGCGCGACCTGGGCGACGTACACGTCGCCGTAGGCCATCGCCAGCATCCCGAGGTCCTTCTTGGCCGAGCGCTTGCCGCCGGTGGCGAACTTGGCGGTGGCCGCCCGTGGCGTGGCCTTGGAGGCCTGCCCGCCGGTGTTGGAGTAGACCTCGGTGTCCATCCCCAGCACGTTGACGTTGCGGCCGCTGGCCAGGATGTGGTCCAGGCCGTGGTAGTCGATGTCGTAGGCCCAGCCGTCTCCGCCGATGATCCACACGCTGTGGTCCACCAGGGAGTCGGCGATCGCGGCCAGGGAGCGAGCCCGGGGGCTGTCGATGGCAGCCAGGCGCTCCTTCAGCGCCGCGACCCGCTCGCGCTGGGCGGCGATGGCGGCGTCGTCGGACTGGTCGGCCTCCAGCAGCCCGGTGGCGAGCTCCCCGCCGATCTGGTCGGCGAGCTCTGCGACGAGCGCGCGGGCGGTGGTCTGCTGGTTGGCGGTGGCCAGCTCGATGCCGAAGCCGAACTCGGCGTTGTCCTCGAACAGGGAGTTGGACCACGCCGGACCGCGGCCCTCGCTGTTCTTCGCCCAGGGGGTGACCGGCAGGTTGCCGCCGTAGATCGACGAGCAGCCGGTGGCGTTGGCGACGATGATGCGGTCACCGAACAGCCGGGTGAGCAGCCCCAGGTAGGGCGTCTCGCCGCAGCCCGAGCACGCCGAGGAGAACTCGAACAGCGGGTCGAGCAGCTGCGAGCCCTTCACGGTGTCGGTCTTGAGCTGCGAGCGGTCGAACTCGGGGATCGACTCGAAGAACTCCCAGTGCGGGCGCTCGGCGTCGCGGTGCTCCTCGGCCGGGCGCATGTTGATCGCCTTGTGCCCGGCGGCCTCCTTGCTGGTGGCCGGGCAGATGTCGACGCAGATCCCGCAGCCGGTGCAGTCATCGGGGGCCACCTGGACCGTGAGCTTGTTGCCGCGCAGGTCCTTGGCCTTGTAGTCCTTGGACTTGAAGCCCTCGGGCGCGAGCTCCAGGGTCTCGGGGTCGAACACCTTCATCCGGATCGTGGCGTGCGGGCACACGATCGCGCACTTGCCGCAGTCGATGCAGACCTCGGGGTCCCAGATCGGCAGCTCCTGGGCGAGCTGGCGCTTCTCGTAGGTCGAGGTCCCGGTCGGGAACGTGCCATCGACCGGCAGCGCGCTGACCGGCAGGGTGTCGCCCTTGCCCTCGATGATGCGGGCGGTGACGCGCTGCACGAAGTCGGGGGCGTGCTCGGGCACCGGCGGGCGCATGACGTGGTCGCTGTCGACCCGGTCGGGGATGGCGACCTCCTGCAGGCCCTCCAGTGCGCCGTCCACCGCGGCGAAGTTGCGCTCGACGATGGTGCGGCCGCGCTTGCCGTAGGTCTTGTCGATCGCGTCCTTGATGTGGCCGATCGCCTCGTCGATCGGCAGCAGATCAGCCACCGCGAAGAAGCACGGCTGCATCACCGAGTTGATGCGGGCGCCGAGCTTGGCCTCCTGGGCCACCGTGTAGGCGTCGACCACGAACAGGCGGAGCTCCTTGTCGATGAGCTCCTGCTGCACCTCGCGGGGCAGGTGATCCCAGACCTCGTCGGCGCCGTAGGGGCTGTTGAGCAGCACGGTGGCGCCCCGACGGGCCTTGGCGAGCACGTCCATGCGCTCGAGGAAGTTGAACTGGTGGACCGCCACCAGGTCGGCCTCCTCGATCAGGTAGGGCGCCCAGATCGGCTCATCGTCGATGCGCACGTTGCTGACGGTGACGGCCCCGGCCTTGCGCGAGTCGAACTCGAAGAAGCCCTGGGCGGGCATCCCGGTGCGCTTGGCGAGGATGTCCACGGTGTTCCTGTTGGCCCCGACGGTCCCATCGGAGCCCAGCCCGTAGAACAAGGCCCGCAGCTTGGCGGGGTCACGGGGGCCCTCCTCGGGGATGGGCAGGGAGCGCTGGGTGACGTCGTCGACGATGCCGACGGTGAAGCCGTGGCTCGGAGCGGGCCGGTCGAGCTCGTTGAACACCGCCACGGCCATCCGCGGGGTGAACTCCTTGCTGGAGAGCCCGTAGCGGCCGCCCACCACGCGGGGGGCGGTGGGGCCCAGGCGGCGCGACACCGCGGCTGCGACGTCGAGGTACAGCGGCTCGCCGGGCGCGCCGGGCTCCTTGGTGCGGTCGAGCACCGCGATCTCGCGCACCGTGTCGGGCAGCGCGGCGATGAGCGCGTCCTCGGGGAAGGGCCGGTAGAGGCGCACCGTGAGCACGCCGACCTTCTCGCCCTGCTCGTTGAGCGCGTCGGCGGCCGCGCGCATCGTCTGGGCAGCCGAACCCATGACGACCACCACGCGCTCGGCCTCGGGGTGGCCGTGGTACTGGATCAGGTCGTAGCTGCGCCCGGTGCGCTCCTCGAGCTGGGCGAACAGCGAGGAGACCTCGTCGGGAACGGCGTCGTAGAAGGGGTTGCAGGCCTCGCGTGCCTGGAAGAACACGTCGGGGTTCTGCGCCGACCCGCGCAGCACCGGCTGCTCGGGCGACAGCGCGCGCTCGCGATGGGCGCGGATCGCGTCCTCGTCGGTCAGCGCGGCGAGGTCCTCGTCCTCGAGCGGATCGATGGTGGCGAGCTCGTGGGAGGTGCGGAACCCGTCGAAGAAGTGCAGGAAGGGCACGCGCGAGCGCACGGTGGCCGCGTGCGAGATCAGCGCGAAGTCCTGGGCCTCCTGGACCGAGGAGGCGCACAGCATCGCCCAGCCGGTCTGGCGGGTGGCCATCACGTCGCTGTGGTCGCCGAAGATCGACAGCGCGTGGGTGGCCACGGTGCGCGCGGCGACGTGGATGACCGCCGGCGTCAGCTCACCGGCGATCTTGTACATGTTGGGGATCATGAGCAGCAGGCCCTGGCTGGCCGTGAACGTGCTGCCCAGCGAGCCGCGCTGCACCACGCCGTGCATCGACGCGGCGGCTCCGCCCTCGCTCTGGAGCTCGGCGACCTCGGGGACCGCGCCCCACAGGTTCGGCTTGCCCGCCGCGCTCCAGGCGTCGGCGTGCTCCCCCATCGACGAGGACGGCGTGATCGGGTAGATCGCCATGACCTCGCTGAGCATGTACGCCACGCGGGCGGCGGCCTCGTTGCCGTCGAGAACCAGCGGCGTTCGGGTTGCTACTGCAGACATGGAACGCCTCCCCGGGCGATCGACTGATGCGCGTGCCGCGACACTACGAATGGGTGACCGCAGCGGTCAGGGACGAAGGTCCCCGGTCATGCGCCCGAACGGCAAGTGCCTGGCCCGGGTCAGGTCCCGGCGGGCTCCTCGTCCGCGGCGCTGCGCGACCACTCCGCGTTGAGCACCCCGGCGAGCAGCACCGCGATGCTGGACAGCCATACCAGCAGGATCCCGGCAACCACGGCCCCCACCACTTGGGCGGCGATCGCCACGACCTCGTCGGCGTCGCCGAGCTCGGGCACGCGCGGACCGGCGACCTCCAGCCAGATGCGGAAGCCCACCGCGACCAGCGCCATGCCGACAGCGCCGACCACCGCGCCGGGCAGGCAGTCGCGCCAGGTCAGGTCGTGGTTGGGCGCGAAGCGGTACAGCACCAGCAGGAAGCCCATCAGCACCAGCAGCACCACCGGCCAGCGTCCCACCGCCCAGGCCACCTCGAAGGCCGCCCCGAGGCCGATCTGGTCGGCAAGGGCGCGCCCGCCGCCGAGCAGGGGGCCCACCACCACGACGATCAGCAGCGCGGTGACCGCGACCACCGCGCCGACGCCGAACACCACCGCCAGGCCCAGCTGGGCCAGCAGGCTGCGGCGCTCGCGCACCTCGTAGGCGTCGTCGAGCGCGCGCACCGCGGCGCGGAACACCCGGCTGCCAAGCCACAGCGCCACGAGGATGCTGCCCAGCGCGAAGCCGGTGCGCTCCTCGCGCAGCAGCCCGCGCACCAGGGGGGTGACCACCTCGGCGGTCACGTCACGCGACAGCAGGCCCTCGAAGGCCGCCACGACGGCGTCCTCGAGCTGCGCGACCTGCCCGACGCCGAGGACGCGCTCCAGCAGCCCCAGGCTCGCCCCCACCGCGGTGAGCAGCGGCACGAGCGACAGCAACGTGTAGTAGGTCATCTCCGCGGCCAGCCCGGTGACCCGCACCTCGACGGCGCGACGGGCCGTGCGCACGGCCACGAGCCACAGGTTGCGCCCTCGCAGCCGCTGGCCGCGCTCGGCTGCCAGGGACTCGACGCGCTCTCCGAGCTCGTCAGCGCGCACGCGTCACCGGGTGGGCGCGACGCCCCGGGAGGGCGTCGAGGGCTCGGCGGTGGCCTCGTCGACGAGCGCGAGCAGGCGGTCGCGGTCGACTCGCACCTCGTCGAGCAGCGCGCGGCGCTCGACCAGGCCGAGCCAGCCGCGCCACGCACGGAGCGCTCGCACCAGGCGCTCCATGATCCCCGCGGCCACCACGCCGGCCAGCGGCATGAGCGCCAGCAGGCCGGCACCGATCCACAGGGTCTCCACGTCAGCGAGCAGCAGCACGATGGCCCAGGTGATCGGGAACACCGCCAGGGCCACGAGCACGCGCAGCGTGCCCTTCATCACCGGGTTGCGCATGGCCAGCCCCGAGAGGTTGGCCAGCTGGTAGGGCACGACGTTGACGATCAGCCCCGGAACCCACAGCGGGGCGAGCACCGCCACTATCAGCGCGGTGCGCGCGAAGCCGGTGAGGACCTGCAGCGGGGTGTAGCCCGCGGCGATCTGGTGGTCGCGCAGGCCCGTGAGGTCGAGGTCGAGGTTGTAGCGCGCCACCGCGTCCATGATCCGCGCCCGGGTGTGCGGCGGCGCTTGGCGCAGACGGCGCGCCAGACGTTCCTGGTCGGACAGCGCCACCTCGCCGATCGGCTGCCGGCTGTGGCGGTGCTCGTCGCGGCTGCGGTGCCAGATCTCGGCGGCGCGAGCGAGCACGCGGGCCTCCCGACGGTCGGCGTAGTCGGGTGCGACGGCACGCAGGCGCTGCTCGATGACCTCGGTCAGGCGGCGCACCGCGGCGGTGTCGTCCTCCGAGGCGGTCAGGTCGTCGCCGAGGATCTCGGGCAGATCGGCGTCGAGGTCGATGGGCTCGCCCACACGCGCCAGCGCCCGCGACCGCAGGCCGATCTTGTCGTCGAAGGCCAGACCGATCGGCAGGATCGTGAGGCCCGGCGCGCCGGCAGCGCGCGCACCCAGCGCGATGCGCGCGGCACCGGTGCGGATCGGGGCGAGGTGCGGCTCGTCGTGGGCGACCCCCTCGGGGAACAGCCCGACCGTGCCGCCCTTGCGCAGCACGTCGTGGGTGGTCGAGAACGTGCGACGGTTGTCGGAGGTGTCGGGCTGGTCCTGGGGGCGGGCCACCGGGATCATGCCGGCCGCGGCCAGGAACGGGCGCACCCACCACGGCCGCCACAACGCCGCCTTGGCGATGAACCGCGGCATCCGGCCCAGCGTGTGCACCAGCAGCACCGGGTCGATCAGCCCGTTGGAGTGGTTGGCCACGACGAGGACGGGCCGCCCTTGCGGCAACCGCTCGCGCCCATCGACCTCGACCCTCCGGAAGAACCAGCGCAGCACCAGCAGGGTGAGGGCGATGAGGAACCGGTCCAGCAGCCCTCGCACCATAGGGGCAGCGTATCGGCACTGCGCCGAGCCGGGTGGCAGACAGGGCGTGACGACATGCGAGGGCAGGTGTGGGCGCGGCCGGCTCGGGAATGGTTGCGTACGCATTGACCTGTCGCGACCTCGCGTGCGTCGCGGCCCTGCATCCAGGAGCAACACACCATGCGCACGGCCACCAGCCCTCTGCACCGCACCCCTGCCGACAGCCACGTCATCACCGCCGAGGACTTCGGGATGCCCGGGCTCGAGGCGCGCGAGTCGGTCGGACCCTTCACCGCTGTCGCAGCGCTGGGATCGCTGCTGATGGTCCACGACTCGACGGTCACGGCCGGGCACGGCATCGGCCACCACCCCCATCAGCGCATGGAGCGGCTGTTCTACCTGCTGGAGGGGTCGCTGGACCACGACGACGTGCTCAACCACATCACCGGGCACATGGGCACCGGTGACCTCGGGATCCTGACCGAGGGTCGGCGCGGGATGATCCACTCCGAGTGGAACCACGGCGAGGTCGACGCGCGCGCCTTCATCCTGGTCTACCCCAACGAGCCGCTGGCCGCCGGCGCGGCGTTCGACGCCGTCCGCGACACGCAGGCGCCGCGCAGCCACCCGGCACCCGGGGTGCGCACCAAGCACGTCCTCGAGCGCGGCACCAGCAAGGTCCACGGCGACGTGCGCGCCTTCACCGACAGCTCGGTCGCCGCCGGGGCGGAGCTGCCGCTGCGGTGGGAGCCCGAGGAGGCCGGCCTGCTGTTCGTGGTCTCGGGCGCGGTGACGGTCGGTGAGGACTCCGGCGCCGGCGGTGGCGACACCGGCGCCGGCGACACGCCGAACGACGAGCACGCGCTGGAGCCCGGCCATGCGCTGCTGCTGCCCCCCGAGCCCGAGGGCTGGGCGCTGACCGCGCGCGCCGACGCCGACGCGCAGGTGCTGGCGGTGGCCACCGGGCCGGGCCACGGGCTGCGCCTGCGGTGAGTCCACGGGCTCCTGCGAGCGGGCGCAAGCGCGGCGCCACGATCGGCCAACCTAGAACGAAGCGACCACGATCAGAGAGGAGCACGACCATGTCACGACTCACAGCCAAGGGCTGGAAGGCCTGGCACCTGCCGATCCGCGCCACGGCCGGCGCGTTCATCCTGGGCTCGGGGCTGCAGAAGCGCGGCGCCGACGCCGAGACCGCCCAGGGGCTGCAGGGGTTCGCCTCCCACGCGGTGCCCCAGGTGCAGCAGCTGCCCCCCGAGCAGTTCGGCAAGGCCCTTTCCTCGGGCGAGATCGCGCTGGGCACGGCGCTGCTGGTGCCCAAGCTGCCCTCCTGGCTGGCTGGAGCCGGCCTGACCGCGTTCGCGCTGGGGCTCAACCGCCTGTACCTCAAGGCTCCGGGCCTGCGCCAGGACGGCAGCCTGGCACCCACCGACGACGGCCTGGGGATCGCCAAGGACGTCTGGCTGACCGGCATGGGCCTGGCGCTGCTGGCCGACGCCTGGCGTGACCGCCGCCGCTGACCGCCCGCTCGGCGCATCAGGCGCAGGGGCACCCGATCCCCCGGGGCGGTGTGTCGTCACCGACTCGATCTCCGATCGTCGTGCGACACACCGCCCCGGTGGCCCGCTGGGTGTGTCGCCGCCGCGTCGCGCCGCGACCGTCTGGCGACACAGCTGTGGAGGGGTGCAGGTCCAACAGCGCCAGCAGTCAGTCGGTGAGTGCCTCGGCGATCTCCTCGGCGTTGGTGCGCTGCATGTCGACGTAGGTCTCCGAGCCCGAGCCCTCCTCGCCGAGCGTCTCGGTGTACAGCGCGACGACCTCGACCTGGAGGTCGACCTCCTCGGCCAGCGCGTTGGCGAGATCGTCCGGAGAGCCGATGTCGGCGAAGATCGCCGGCACGCCGGCGTCCTCGATGGCGCCCGCGAGGTCCTCGAGGTCGGCAGCGCTGGGGCTTGCCAGCGTGGTGCCGCTGGGCACCACCGCCCCGATCTCCTCGAAGTCGTAGCGCTCGGCGAAGTAGTTGAACACGCTGTGGTTGGTCACCAGCGCCCGGCGGTCGTCGGGGACGGCGTCGAGGGTCTCCTCGATCTCGGCGTGCAGCGCCTCGAGCTCGTCGGCGTAGTCCTGCGCCGAGGCGCGCAGCGCGTCCTCGTCGACCCGGTCGCCGGCGACCTCGACCAGCGCGTCGACCATCAGCTCGGGGGCCTGCGCCATGCGCACCGGGTCGGCGAAGAAGTGCGGGTCGAGGGTGGGCTCCTCGCCCTCTTCGGCCTCACCAGCGCCCTCGACGACCTCCTCGTCGTAGGGCAGCGGATCAACCTCGGGGGCGATCTCCAGCAGCGGCACCCCCTCCTCCTCGGCGGTGCGGATGACGGTGGCAAGTCCCTCCTCGTGGTCGAGCCCGTTGGCGATCAGCAGGTCGGCGTCGTAGACCGGCTCGGCCTCGGAGGCGCTGATCTCGTAGCTGTGCGGGTCCACCCCGCGGGGCATGATGTCGACGATCTCGACCTCGTCGCCGAAGGTGTTCTCGGCGACATCGGCCAGGATGTTGAACGCCACCGCCACGCGTGGGCGGTCGTCGTCGTCGGCGTCGCCGTCCTCGTCGGCCTGGACCTCGGCGTCATCGTCTGGGTCGGTCTCGGCGGTGTCGGCGGCCTCGTCGGCGCAGCCGGTCAGGGCCAGCGCCACGAGACCCGTCAGCAGCAGCAGGATCGGTCGCATCACCACATCGCTCCGAAGTAGGCGAGGCCGGCTGGCGTGCCGCCGACGTCGAGCTCGCGGGCCAGCCGCAGGTCATCGTTGGTGGCCAGCTCCAGGATCCGTCCGTCACCCGGGGAGGACACGTAGGCGCGATCGCGTCCGCCGGCGATGCCCGGCTCGGAGCCGTCGTCGTCCAGCGCCAGCGTCTCGTCGCTGGAGGCGATGAGCTCGCCGGTGTCCAGGTCGACCTGGTGGACCACGCCGTCGTCGGTGACCACCAGCAGCGACCCGTCGTCGTCGACGTGGGCGCCGGTGGCTGCCTCGGCGGGCAGCTCGACGAC
Organism: Nitriliruptoria bacterium; assembly: GCA_003553565.1. Classification (GTDB taxonomy): domain Bacteria; phylum Actinomycetota; class Nitriliruptoria; order Euzebyales; family Egibacteraceae; genus PUKE01. Next base: position 80,589 of record PWER01000116.1, read on the forward strand.
TTCGACGATCTCGCCGTCGGCGGTGTCGGCGATCACCAGCTGATCGCCGCCGTCGGTGGCGGCCACGTGGTCGTGGTCGGGATGGCCCGCGAGGTAGCCGAGCCGGTCGACCGCATCGGGGTAGGCGATCTCGGTGGCGTCGAGGTGGTCGCCATGTGCCTCGAGCGCGAGGATCGCGTCCTCGCAGGCCAGCGCCGCACCGCCGGCGGTGACGGTCCCGCCGTGCAGGCCCGGGCAGGCGTGGGTCTCGAGCTGCTCGCCGCCGTCGTGGAGCGCCACCGTCTCAGGCAACCCTTCCTCGTGGTCGTCCTCGACATCCGAGACGATCGCCCGATCGGCGCCCAACGGCAGGACCGCCCCGTGGTGGGGAGCGGCGGTGGCGATCTCCTCGGTGACGGCCTCCCCGGCCTCGAGCGACGCCTGCTCGTCCACCAGCACCGCGACGCCCTCGCCGTCGGCGAAGATCCCGATGCGCTGGTGGCCGTAGGTGGTGTGGATCGGGGTGTCCAGGTCCAGCGCCGCCAGCTCGCGGGGGTCGTCGAGGTAGTAGTGGGCGTGTTCGCCGTGCTCCAGCGCCCAGGTGGCCACGTCGATCACGTGGGCGGTGTCGGCGTCGGGCTGGGAGGCCACCAGCGTCTGTCCGAGCACGCCGGCCGGCTCGAGGATCGGGTCGGGCGCGGCGAGGTCGAAGGCCTCCAGGGTCTCCTCCTCGATCAGGTCGTAGATGCCGAGCTCGGGCTCGTCGCCGTCGGCGATGGCCAGCCGCGGCTCGGGGTCGAGGACCTCGCGCCCGCCGGTGTAGGCCTGCGCGGTGAAGTCGACGGTGACGGCCAGCGGCGGCGTCTCGTAGGCGACCTCGCCGTCGGCTCGCCAGTGGAGGACGATCTCGGTGGTGTCCTCGGCCTCGGCGGCCACGTGCAGGTGGTCGCCGTGCTCGTCGAGCTCGACCACGCCCGTGGGGGCGTCCTCGGCCAGCTCGACGCCCAGGGCGTGCTCGTCGC
>PWER01000107.1 GCA_003553565.1 Nitriliruptoria bacterium
CACGTCGCACCCGGTGCGGTCGGGTGCGGGCTATCGGGTGCGGATCGGACGGTATGTGTGTCGCGATGCACCCGGTTCACGGCCGGGGCGGCTTCTGGGTGCGGATCGGCGCGCGGCGCGGCGGCGGCGCGGGCTATTGGGTGCGGCTTCGACGGTATGTGTGTCCAGGTGCACCCGGTTCGCGGGCTCGGCGGCCATTGGGTGCGCTGGGACACGTGGGTGCGCTGGGACACGAAGGTGCGCTGGAGCACGAGAAAGGAGAGCGGCCCCGCCAGTGGCGGGGCCGCTCCCCAGCTCACGAAGGCGGTCGGCGGGCGCCCGCCCCCGAAAAGGAGGCGCAGCGCTATGGGAGTGCGCCGGTCTCGCGCAGGAGGCCGACCGTGCCCTCGAGGTCGTCGAGGTCGGCGAGATCGAGGTCCTCGGGGACGTCGACCTCCTCGATGCCTGGCACGCGCTCGTCGCCCTCGATGCCCGGCACCAGCGGGTGCTCGAAGGTCTCGTTGGCGAAGTAGGTCTGGGCCTCCTCCCCGAGCATCCAGTTGATGAGCTCGAAGGCGGCATCGGGGTCGTCGGCGGTGTCCAGCACGCCGGCACCGGCGATGTTCACCATCGAGCCGATGTCACCGCCCTCCAGGTACGCGTTGTCGGCCGCGAAGTCGGGGTCCTCCTCCAGGAAGCGGTAGAGGTAGTAGTGGTTGGTGATGCCGAGGTCGACCTCGCCCGCACCGGTCGCCTCCACGATCGCGGTGTTGTTCTCGTACTGCTGGGCGTCGTTGGCGAGCATCCCCTCGAGCCACTGTGCCGTCTCGTCCTCGCCGAGCTCGACGCGCATGGCGGTCACCTGCGCCTGGAACGAGCCGTTGGGCGGCGACCAGCCCACGCGGCCCTGCCACTCCTCGTCGGTGAGGTCGAGGATGCTGTCGGGCAGCTCGTCCTCCGACAGGGCCTCGGTGTTGTAGATGAGCACGCGGGCGCGGCCCGAGATGCCGGTCCACAGGTCGTCGGGTGAGCGGAAGCGCTCATCGACCTGCTCGGTGATGTCTGAGGGGATGGCCACGAGGCGATCGTCGGCCTGCAGCTGCCCCAGCGCCCCGGCGTCCTGGCCGAAGAACACGTCGGCGGGGCTGTTGTCGCCCTCCTCGATGATCTGGGCGGCCATCTCGGCGGTCTCGCCGTAGCGCACCTCGACGGGGATCCCGGTCGCCTCGGTGAAGTCCTCGAGGGCCGGGCCGACCAGGTCCTCGGCGCGGCCGGAGTAGACGGTCAGCGCCTCTGGCTCCTCCTCGCCGGCCTCGTCGCCCTCGTCGACGTCAGCATCCTCGTCGGCGCCGGCGTTCTCGGCCTCCTCGGCCTCGCAGGCGACCAGCCCGAGCAGCAGCACAGCGACGCTGGCCAGCAGCAGGGCGACTCGGGGCGGCAGGCGGGACATCTTGGTTCCTTTCGACAATGCATCTCAACTGCAGATTAGGTTACCCTAAGTCTTGGTGGCGCCCACTCGCTGTCGGGCGGCCCCCCCGGTGGGCGGCACGGCATCTCGGGCTAGGTGAACCCGAACCCTCGGCGGTGCAGCAGCACCGCCATGGGGATGCCGGCGAGCAGCATCAGCACCAGCGCAGGCGCGGCCGCTCGAGCGAAGAAGGCCTCGCGGGTGGCGTCCCACACGAGGGTCGCCAAGGTGCGCTCGCCGGTCGGGCCGAGCAGCAGGGTGGCGGGCAGCTCCTTCATGGCGGTCAGCAGCACCAGGGCGCCGCCGGTGATCAGCCCCGGGCGCACCATCGGCGTGGTCACCCGCAGCAGCACGCCGAGACCGGAGTGCCCCAGGCTGCGGCCGGCCTCCTCCACCGATGGTGGGACCTGCAGCATGGAGGCGCGGGCCGCGCCGACGGCCTGTGGCAGGAACAGCACGACGTAGGCCAGGATGAGCAGCGGCAGCGTCTGGTACAGCGCCCCGCCGTAGCGGGCACCGAGGAACACCAGCGCCAGGGCGATGACCACCCCCGGCACCGCGTAGCCGATGTAGGTCGCGCGTTCCAGCAGCACCGATGCGCGACTGCGGTAGCGCACCGAGATGGCCGCGACCGGCACCGCCAGCGCCACCGCTGCCAGCGCCGCAAGCCCCGACCAGGTCAGCGAGTTCCAGGCAGCGGCCCAGGTCTCGCCCGCCAACCGCAGCGGCTCTCCAGCGGCCACGCCGCGCGCGAGCCAGTAGGCCATGACCCCAAGCGGCACGCCCATCGCCAAGGCCACCACGGTCGCGCACAAGCCCACTGCGGGCCAGCGCCACCGCCCCAGGTGGATGATGCGGGGCTCGCGGCCGGCGCCACTGCCGGTGCGGTGCTGGGCTGCGCGCCCGCGGAACCTCGCCTCGACCCATAGCAGCACCACGGTGAACAGCACCAGCACCAGCGCCAGGACGACCGCGCTCAAGCGGTCGAAGCCAGCCTGGTAGCTGGTGTAGATCGCGCGCGTGAACGAGTCGTAGCGCAGCAGGCTCACCGCGCCGAAGTCGCTCAGCACGTAGAGGGCCACGAGCAGGCTGCCGGCGCCGATGGCGGGGCGCAGCAGCGGCAAGGTGACGCGCCGGAACGTCTCGCCGCTCGAGCGACCGAGGCTGCGGCTGGCCTCCTCGAGGCTCGGGTCCAGGCCCTGCAAGGCTCCGCGGACGGTCAGCAGCACGTAGGGATAGCTGATCAGCACCAGCACCAGCGTCGCGCCGAACAGCCCGTAGATGCTGGGCAGCCGCTCGAGGCCGAGCACCGACTGCAGCATGCCGCGAGGACCCAGCGCGCCGATGAACGCGTAGCCGGCCACGAAGCTCGGCACCACCAGCGGCAGGGCGGTGGCCACGGCCCAGAAGCGCCGAGCGGGCAGGTCGGTGCGCGTGGTCAGCCAGGCGAAGGCGACGCCGAGCACCACCGTGCCCGCCACGACCAGCACGGTGAGGACCACGCTGTTGACGAGGATCTCGAGTGTGGAGGGCGCCCACGCGCGGCCCAGCGCCTCGGTGCCCGCGTCGATGGCGCGCACCAGGAGATAGCCCAGCGGCAGCGCCGCAGCGCCTGCCGCGAGCACTGCGGGCACCACCAGGAAGACCGGCGGCGAGCGCCTGGTGGCGCGGCGGGCACGCAGCCGCGCCACCAGGCGCCGCGGGCTCCGGTTCGAGCCGGACGCGAGCGCGCTGGACGTGCGGTCCACAAAGCTCCGACGGTACGCGGTTTAGGGTCCCCTAATCCTCCGAGTCTGGCGGGCTCGCGGGGGCCCTGCAATCCCAGGTGGCCCTGCGGGCGGGGACCCTCGTCCCTGCTCGCGCTGCGGCAGTAGGCTCGGCGCCATGTTGCTTGGAGCGCACGTGCCCAATGACGACCCGCTGGAGGCTGCGGCGGCCCGCGGCGCGGACTGCGTGCAGATCTTCCTGTCCAACCCGCAGAGCTGGAAGGCTCCCGCGCCGCGAGCGGACGCAGCGACCCTGGCGGCCAGCCCGTTGCCGATCTATGTGCACGCTCCCTATCTCATCAACGTGGCCTCGCCCAACAACAAGGTGCGCATCCCCTCGCGCAAGATCCTGCAGCAGACGTGCGAGGCCGCCGCAGCGATCGGAGCGGCTGGGGTGGTGGTGCACGGCGGCCACGTCGATGCCGACACCGAGCGCTCCACAGGCTTCGACAACTGGCGCAAAGCGCTGGAGCGCGTCGAGTCGGATGTTCCGATCCTGATCGAGAACACCGCTGGCGGCGAGCACGCGATGACGCGCTACGTCGACGCCATCGCGACATTGTGGTCACACCTTGACGGGGTGGACGCTCCCGTAGGGTTCTGCTACGACACCTGCCATGCGCATGCGGCGGGCGAGGACGTCGCCGAGACCGTTGACGCCGTGCGTGCGGTGACCGGGCGCATCGATCTGCTGCACCTCAACGACTCCCGCGACGTGCCCGGGTCGGGGCGGGACCGTCACGCCTCGCTGGGCCAGGGCGAGATCCCCTCGAGCGCTCTGGTCGAGGCCGTGCGCCGAGCGCAGGCTCCCGTGGTCTGCGAGACGCCAGGCGGGGTGCAGGACCACCGCGCTGATCTGGCGTGGATCCGCGAGCGGCTCGACGGCTCCGCTGCCTGACGACGCTGCGCCGGCTGCAACGGGTGCAGCCGGCGCAGCGCGGGTTCGCAGAGGCGGGCGTCAGCGCTCGAAGATGATCGGCGCTCGACCGGGGCCGCTGTGGTGCTGGTCGGGGCCGTGCTCGGTCACGTTGCCCTTCTCGACCTCCTCGCGCACGACGCGACGCGCCACGGCCAGCGACCCGCCGGAGCGCTCCACCACGTCGTTCACGGTGAAGGTGCCGCTGGGGATGGCGGCGCGCACGTCCTCTGCCGACACGCGGGCCTTACGGGGAGCGGTCTGCTTGCGCGTGCGGCGCCCCCCGCGGCCGCGGCCAGCGCCCACCGGGAAGCCGGCCTTGCGCAGCGTCGCGTCCGCGACACCCTCGGCGCGAAAGGCTGCTGCGGTGATGCCGTGGCGGTCCGCCCATTCCTTCGCGTGGGTGACGAAGCGCTCCTCGAACTGCTCCAGCGAGGGGCTGCGGACCTCCTGGAGCTCCTGTTGCAGCTTGACGCGCTCGATCTGATCCTCGGTCTCTTGCAGGCGCTGCTCGATGTCCTGCACGCGCTGCTCGTCGACCATGCTCGTTGGGTCCTTCAGTGCGGTGAGGTAATCCCGCACTGCGTCCTCTTGGGCTTGTGTGGTCATCCTGCACATCTTTCGTCGTTGCTTGCCGTGTGCATATCCTGCCACACGCGCTGTCGCGAACAACATGACCCTGTGCATGTCGCCAGATCCAGCGCTGACCGAGCGTCGAGCAGAAGAGCGATCGCTGTCCCACGACGCGCGCGGGGTGCGCAGCGCATCGAGCGAAGGAGCGCAACGCTCAGGGCGCCGCGCGAAGGCGCACAGCGCATCGAGCGAAGGCGCGCAGCGCACGAGCGAGCCCCGCCAGGGCGCGCAGCGCACGAGCGAGCTCCGCCGGGGCGGGCAGCGGTGGTCACGTGCCTTGGCCCGCCGGGTCCGATGCGTCCGGGTGCGTGTAGGTGCGTGGCGCGTCTCGCTTGCGTCCGTGTGCGATGGATGCGAGCAGGATGCCTGCTACGCACCTCATCACTCAGGGCACACGCAGCGTCGCTGCACGTCGACCTCTCTTGCGACAAGATAAGGGGCTGTTCCTCGCCCACCAAGACAGGTGTGCGAGGTGAGATCGCGAGCGTGATCCGCCATACTCTGCCGTGATCACGGATGCGGCCTCATCGTCGACCCCAGGAGCACCCAGTGACTGCTGCGGAGGAGCACGAGGCCCCCGAACCGCTGTTCAGCGACGAGGTCGTGGATGGGGTCAAGCGGGGTGACCCCGACGCGGTGGGTGAGGTCTATGTCACCCTCGCGGACCGCCTGCTGGGTTACCTGATCGCTCGGGTGCGTGATCGCGCTGCGGCCGAGGATCTGCTGGAAGCCACGTTCATGGAGCTGCTCCAGCGCGGCAACACCATCCGTGGTGGCTCGGCCTCGATCAAGGTGTGGTTGTTCCGAGCCGCCCACTTCAACGCGTTGGATCACCTCCGCAAGCTGAAGCGCAGAGGAGAGCGCCTCGAAGCGGACCTGACGATCTTCGATCAGCCCGACGGCTCCCGTGGTCCGGCCTCGCGCGCCGAGGCCACCGAGGCCGCCACGCATGTGCACCAGGCGATGGAGCAGCTCAGCGTGGAGCAGCGCCAGGTGCTGCTGCTGCGCTACGTGGCGGGCCTGTCGGCTGCGGAGGTCGGTGAGGTCATGGACAAGAACGCTGGGGCGGTGCGCGCGCTGCAGCATCGCGGTGAGCGCTCCCTCGGCCGCGTCCTGGAGTCCGAGGGCATGACTGGGGCGCCCGCATCGTCGACGCCGCCCGAGACGTCTGAGGAGCAGCGGACCGCAACCGTTGGCGCGGCGGCGCGCCAGGCCCGCGAGGGCTGACGCGCCACCGGGGGTCGCATGACGGACGAGCACCAGGGTCGAGACCCGCGCCTCGAGCACGCGCTCAAGGGGGCGTACGACCCCTGTCTCGAGGTGGACACCGCCGCCAACCACATGTGGTCGCTGCATCGCGCAGCCATCAGGCGCGATCGTCGCTGGCGCCGTCAGCGGCTCGTGGCCGTGGCTTCCAGCCTCGTGCTGCTGATGGGAGGGCTGGTCACGGTCAACGTCAGCGCCACGGCCGTGCCCGGCGAGCCGCTCTACACGGTCAAGTCGAGCATGGAGAGCATGGAGCAGCTCGTCTCCATCACCGACGAGGCCGAGGCGCGGATGCAGCTGCGCCACGCCCGCGCGCGGCTCGACGAGCTCGAGCAGGTCATTGACGACGACCTTGAGGCCGGCCAGGAGCTGCTCGAGCGCTACGAGGAGAACCTTGAGGCCGCTGAGCGCCTCGCCAGCCCCGAGCAGCGCGACGAGCTCGCCGACCTGCGCGATGAGGGCGAGCGCTTCGCCGAGCAGATCACCGCCGCCCTTGCCGACCGTCAGCGCGGCGATCGCCTGGAGGACGGCGAGCCGGTGGCCGCCGACGAGAGCAGCGCGGACGACGACGCCGAGGAGCAGGCCGACGGCACCGACGAGGGCCTGCTCGCCGAGGATCTCTCGGAGTCCGAGGGCTCTCAGGGGGACCCTGAGGACGCCGACGCGAACGACGACGCTGAGGAGTCCAACGCCAGCGACGACGCCGAGGAGTCCGCCGAGTCCGACGAGCCCGAGGGCGGGGAGGACGAGGACGCTGAGGACGAGGACGCTGAGGACGAGGACGCTGAGGACGAGCCTGCCGAGGACGAGCCTGCGGACGAGGGCGAGGACGCGCTCGCCGCCCTGCTGGACCGCGTCGCCGACGCGGACGCAGAGGAGCGCGAGGCCCTGAGCGAGCGGGTGGACGAGCTGCTCGCCGGTGACCAGCCCGAGGACGAGGCCGACGAGGACGAGGCCAACGAGGACGAGGCAGCGACCGACGAGGACGAGGACGACGGGGACCGCGAGGACTCCTCGCTGGACGACGAGCTCGCCTCCTTGGACGAGGAGCACCTGGAGGAGGTGCGCCAGGCGCTCGATGACGCGGCCGATGCGGGCGACGAGCCCTCCGAGGACGACGACGGTGAGGTCGCCGACGATGGCGAGGAGGACGACGACGCCGGCGACGCCGAGGACGCTGACTCGGACGAGGACGACGCCGACGAGGGCGACGCCGACGAGGGCGACGAGGGCGACGACTCGGACGAGGACGATGACGCCGAGGACGATGACGCCGCGGAGGATGACGCCGACGAGGATGACGCCGACGAGGATGACGCCGACGAGGATGACGCCGAGGACTCGGACGGCGACGACTCCGCCGACGACGACGGCGACGACCACGACGAGGCAGAGGAAGAAGGCAACGACGAGGACGAGAGCGATGACGCGTAGCCGCTGCGAAGCCGGCGCGGCGCGTGGGGGCTCCGGCGTCGGCTGACCGCACCCCGCCTGACCGCGGCGCGCGCTGTGCGGCTCTGCCTAGGCTGGCCGGGGCTGCGCGCCCGCGTTCGACGTGGGTCGAGCGCGGGCACACTGGGCTGTCGATGGCCACGGGCCCCGACCGCGACGACAGGACATGACGTGACCGAGCACCCGTCCGATCTCCAGGACTTCCGGGTGGCCGACCTCGGGCTGGCCGAGTGGGGCCGCGCCGAGGTCGACATCGCCGAGACCGAGATGCCGGGCCTGATGGCGCTGCGCGAGCGCTACGGCGCCAGCAAGCCGCTGGCGGGCGCGCGCATCGCCGGCTGCCTGCACATGACCATCCAGACCGCGGTGCTGATCGAGACGCTCCAGGAGCTCGGCGCCGAGGTCCGCTGGTCGTCGTGCAACATCTTCTCGACCCAGGACCAGGCCGCTGCGGCCGTGGCTGCGGCGGGCTGCCCGGTGTTCGCCTGGAAGGGCGAGACCGAGGAGGAGTACGAGTGGTGCATCGAGCAGACGCTCGACTTCGGGGACGGGCGCGGGCCGAACCTGCTGCTGGACGACGGCGGTGACCTGACGGCGCTGGTCCA
>PWER01000121.1 GCA_003553565.1 Nitriliruptoria bacterium
GGCACGCTCCACGTCGTGGAGGCGTTGCGAGCAAGGAGACCACCATGGCGACGACGGCGATCATCGGCGACGGCCCGGCCGGGTTGAGCGCGGCGCTGCTGCTGGCCAAGAACGGGCAGCGCACGATCGTCTACGCCCAGGACGACACGCTCATGCACAAGGCGCAGCTCCATAACTACCTGGGCATCGACGACGTGTCGGGCACCGCCTTCCAGGGCACCGCGCAGCGCCAGGCCCGCGCGGTCGGCGCCGAGCTGCGCGACGAGGCCGTCGAGAGCCTCGGCGCCGAGGGCGACGAGTTCGTGTTGCGCACCGTCGAGGGCGAGCAGCGCGCCGACGCGGTCATCGTCGCTGGCGGACGGGCCTCCCGGCGCCTTGCGACCGGTCTCGGGGCGCAGGAGTCCGACGGGGCGATCGTCGTCGACGCCGAGCAGCGCACCACCGTGCCAGGCCTGTACGCGGCCGGGCACGTCGTCCGCCCCGAGCGCAGCCAGGCGATCATCTCCGCCGGTGCGGGGGCGGTCGCGGCGCTGGACATCCTCTCGCGCGAGGCCGGCAAGGACGTCCACGACTGGGACGTGCCACAGGGCTGAAGCCGTCGTCCCGCCGGCCGGCGACGCGCTGCGCGGCGGAGGTCCTCAGCTGGTGAGGTCGTCGAGCTCGGCGTCGAGCTCGGGGAGCAGCTCCTCGGCGGGGACGAACATCTCGGCGTAGTGGCGCTCCCAGGCGACCTCGCCCTCGGCGGTGACGAGGGCGAAGCTGTGGCTGGGCACGTCGCTGTGCCCGTAGTGGCCGAGCATGTCGTAGGCCTCGGAGACGGCGACGTCGCTGTCCACCGCGATCGGCTGGGAGACGCCCAGCCGCCGCTGATCGGCGATCAGCCAGTCGCGCTCGCCGGGCATGATCGACACCAGCTCCACGCCGCGCTCGTCGAGCTCGTCGGCGATCTCGGGGATCTGCACGAAGCACCCGTCGCAGCCGGGCCCCATGGAGAAGTACAGCAGCGCCGGGCCGTCGGCGATCGCGTCGTCGAGGCTGACGCTGTCGCCGTGCGTGGTAGGCAGGGTGAAGTCGGGGGCCTCGGTGTCGGAGGCGTCGGCGTCGGCGCCCTGCTCGGGGATGGCGAGCGCGGCGACGGCGAGGGCGGCCACGACCACGAGGGGCGCTGCGAAGGCTGCCCACGCGAGCCGACTGCTGCGGCTTCGGGTTCGGGTCCGGTCACGGGTGCGGGTCATGGCAGCTCCTGTCGCCGTGGGGGTCGGCATGGTCACGGGTCGCGTCGTGCGCGTCGGGGTCGCCGGCCTCGGTGTCGGTCGGCTCGGGCTCGCCCGCATCTGGGCCGTGGCGTCGCCGCCCGGCGATCGCGATCGCCCCGCTAGCGAGGGCGATCAGGCCGATGCCGACGATCGCATCGGGCACCGGGGCGAGCCAGCTGGCAGCCCGCTCGGCGAGGTCGGCCGCCCAGATCCCGGCGCCGGTCTGGGCATCGGGGGCGAGTGTGGCCCCGGTGGCGGCGACCACCAGCAGGCCGAGGCCCATCACCGCGAGGGTGGCGGCCACGACCAGGTCGATCGAGGTGGTGGTCACCGACCGGCCCGCGAGGCGGTAGGTGATCGTGCGGCCGTGCAGCCAGGCGAGGTCGCGGCGGCCGAAGCGGTCCCACAGCGCGGTCATGACCACCAAGGGGAACACCATGCCGAACACATAGGCGAGGCCGAAGGCCGTCGACCATCCCAGGCTCGGTGCGACCGCCGAGAGCGTCAGCACACCGGCGAGCACCGGTGCGCAGCACGCCGAGGCAGCACCGGAGAACACCCCGAGGGTGAACACCCCGCCGCTGTCGGTGCGGCTCACGTCCGGCGCGCCGCGCAGCAGCGGCAGCGTCCAGCTGACCCCGAGCACCGTGACCGCGGCGAAGGCCAGCAGCGCCACGCCGGCACCGGCGTAGACGAGCCCGTGGAAGCGCATCAGCCCATCGGTGAGCACCCCCACGCCGAGGGTGACCGGCAGTAGCACCACGGCCAGGCCGGCGGCGAACACCGCGGTCAGCGGCAGCAGCCGCCAGCGTCGGTTGCGCACGGCGGCGGCGAGATAGGAGGGGAACAGCACGGTGATGCAGCAGGGCGCGAACAGCGCGACGATCCCCGCGAGGAACGCGGCAGCGAGCCCGCCACCCAGGATGAGCTCGGTCATCGGGCCGCCTCCTGGCCATCGTCGACGTCGCGTCGCTCGGTGAGCTGACGCATCAGCCGCCGCTGGGACAGTCGCCCGTAGCCGAGCAACGTGTCACCTGCGGCCTCCCGGACCAGCAGCAGCGGCGGGAACGGCGCGCGCCACCGGGTCGCCAGCCGGCGGCCCTCCTCGGAGCCCATGGGGACCTCTCGCCAGCGCAGCGGCAGCTCGGCGGCGAGCCGGTCGAGCACGGTGCGTGCCCGGTCGCAGTGGCGACAGCCAGGCGCGGTGACCAGCAGCAGGTCGATCACGGGATGCTCCGGTGCGTCGGCGATGGTTCCGGGGAGTGTCCGCAGCCACCGGGATCATCGGCCGAAGCGGTGGAGATCCGGTGAAGGACCCGTGGGCGTGTCATGAGGATCGTCGGCGTCGACAGGCAACCGCACGGTGACGCGGGCGCCGGCGTCCGGCTCGTCGCCGATCGCCACGGTGCCGCCGTGCGCGGCGACGAGGTCGCGGACGACGGTCAGTCCGATGCCGGTGCCTGATGCGCGGGCCTCCGGGGCGCGGTAGAAGCGGTCGAACACGCGGTCGCGCTCCGCGTCGGGCACGCCTGGGCCATCGTCGGCGACCTCGAGGACCGCAGCGCCGCCCTCGTCGCGCAGCCGCACCGCGATCCAGCCGCCGTCGGGTGTGAACTTCGCGGCGTTGGACAGCAGGTTGGCCAGGACCTGGCGTACGCGCGTGGGATCCACGTGGGCGGTGATCGGCGTGGTGTCCACCTCGACGGCGACGTCACGGTCGTGGAGGGTCTCGGCATGCTCGGCCGCCACGGTGGCGACGAGCTCGGCGAGGTCGAGGTGCTCGCTGGCGAGGGCGAAGGCCGCGGCGTCGGCGCTGGCCAGTGCCTCGAGGTCGGCCACGAGTCGCGACAGGCGCAGCGTCTCGGCGTGCAGCGCGTCGATCTCGTCGGGATCGGGAGCGGCCAGGCCGTCCTGGATCGTCTCCAGGCGGCCTTGCAGGACCGCCAGCGGCGTGCGCAGCTCGTGGGCCACGTCAGCCGCGAACCCGCGCCGCAGCCGATCCTGGTGCTCCACGGCCTCGGCCATCCGGTTGAACGAGTCGCCCACCTCGCCGAGCTCGTCGGCGCCGAGGTCGGGCACTCGCGCGCTGCGGTCGCCGTGCGCCTGCGCCCGCGCGGCCACGCTGAGCCGAGCCGCTCGACGCGTGGTGCGGCGTGCCAGTGCGAGGCCGAGGCCGAGCGCGACGGCGGTCCCGGCTGCGCCGGCAATGACCAGCAACCGGTTCACCTCGCTGCGGAAGGCCGCATCGACGGGCAGCAGACCCGGCTGTGGCAGGCGCGCGCTCACGGTGCCGACGGGCTCGTCGTCCACGCGCACCATCAGAGACCGCTCCTCTCCGAGCGGTGCGCTGCCGGGGTGCGGGTGCATCGCCGCCATGGGGTGGTCGTCGGAGTGCCACACCACCGCGCCGTCGCTGCCGCGCAGCTCGACCTCGGCGCCCTCCATCAGCAGCGGATGCACCGCTGCGTCCAGATCGTCGGGCTCCCAGCCACCGGCTCGCACGTAGCTGGCAGCCAGCGTGGCGAGCAGCTGGCCCTCCTGGTCGACCTGCTGCTGCTCCAGGTAGGCGGCGAAGCGACCGTCGAAGGCGACATTGACCAGCACCGTTGCCAGGCCCGCGCCGACCGTGCCCACCACGAGGAACGCCAGCGCCATGCGGGCCGCCAGCGACCGGCGAAGCCATCCAACCGGGCCGATCACGGGCTGCTCCTCACGCGTCGGGGCCAACCAGCAGCTTGTAGCCCACTCCCGGGACGGTGCCGATGAACCGCGGCTGCCCGGGATCGTCAGCGAGCTTGCGGCGCAGGTTCTTCACGTGGGTGTCGACGGTGCGCTCGTAGCCCTCATGGTCATAGCCCTGCACCCGAGTGATCAGCTCGAAGCGCGAGCTGACCCGCCCCGGTCGATGCGCCAGGGCGGCGAGCAGATCGAACTCCGAGCGCGTCAACGACACCGGAGCGCCGTCGCAGCGGACCTCTCGGGCCCCGCGGTCGATCACGAGGGACCCCTCGCCGTAGGAGTGCCCGGCCGTCGCGTCGGTGCGGCCCGCGCGCCGCAGCACCGCCTGCACCCGCGCGACGAGCTCGCGGGGACTGAACGGCTTGACGACGTAGTCATCGGCGCCGAGCCCGAGTCCGGTCACCCGATCGTCCTCGTCGGACTTGGCGGTCAGCATGACGATCGCAACGTGCGAGACCTGGCGCAGCGAGCGGGCCACCTCCTCACCGGATAGGTCGGGCAGCATCAAGTCGAGCAGCACCAGATCCGGCTCGGCCCGCGACGCGGTGGTCAGCGCCGCTTGGCCCGTGTCGGCCTCCAGCACCGCGAAGCCGGCCTGCTCGAGGTAGGGCCGCACGAGGCTGCGGATCCGGCGCTCGTCGTCCACCACCAGCACCGTTGCTCGTCCCACGACGTCCTCCTCACCCTTCGTCAGGCGCTTGCATCGCGGTGCACCGTCCGGCGCGCTCGCCGCGGTGGCACGACCCGTGGTCACCGGGGATCGACCGTGGCGTGCACCGCCCAGCTCGAGCCGCCGTCGTCGGAGACGAGGATGCGGTCCTCAGCGTCGGCATACAGGAGCTCGTCATGGTCGAGCAGCGCCCCGGGCGGCGTCGGCAGGCTCCCCTGCTGGCTCCACTCGTCTCCGCCGTCGCGGCTGTGATGGACACGACCATGGTCGTCGACCAGGAAGAGCCGATCCGGGGCGCTCCACGACAGCTGGACTGGTGCGGGCGCGTCGACGGGCTCCCACGTGCGGCCACCGTCGCGGCTTCGGACCAGCTCGGTGTCGGACTCTGCAGCGCTGTCGGCCCGAGCGGCCAGCAGGTGCGTGTGGTCATCCGGGTCGACGGCGAGCGCGGGGAAGCGCACGTCGGTGGCGCGGGGCTCCCAGTCGGTGCCATCACGGCTGTGCAGCAGCTGTGCGCCGGTGGCGTCGTAGCCGTACAGCCCCCTGTCGGTGCGCTCGAGGGCATGGAAGTCGGCCTCGCCCATCAGCGACGCCGACCGCCACGTGTGCCCGCCGTCGTCGCTGACGATGAGGCCGAGGTGGATCGGGACGTCCTCCTCTGGCAGCGGATGGCCGCTGGCGACGAAGCGATCCTCGCCCACCACCGTGAAGCCCATGAGGTCGTGGTGGGCGTCGCCGACCCGCTCGAGCCGACCGTCGTCGGCGACCCATAGGCCGAAGTGGGTGGCGGCGTACAGCGCGTCGTCGGCGGGGTTGACGCCCAGGCCATGCACGTGGCCGATGCCGGGCTCGACGTCGGGCTCGGTGGCGGGAAGGCCCTGCTCGTCGGCGCAGCCGGCGGTGACCGCCAGGGTCAGAGCGCCGACGATGAGCGCAAGCGAGCGGGTCGTGCGGCCGCTCGGCTGGTGTTCGGTGCGCAGCGCGGTTGCCATCGGCATCGCCTCGGCTCGTTCGGGTGTGGCGATCAGCCAGCGGATGTGGGCTGCAGGCGCAGGTCGGTGGTGCGCAGCAGCTGGGCGTTGAGCGCCACGATGATGGTCGACAGGCTCATCAGCGCCGCGCCGACGCTCATCGGCAGCACGAACCCGGCCCAGGCGAGCACGCCGGCGGCCAGCGGGATCGCGGCGACGTTGTAGCCCGCGGCCCACACGAGGTTCTGACGCATCTTGCGGTAGCTGCGCGCCGACAGGTGGCGCACCGACACCACGCTGCGGGGATCGTCGCTGGCCAGCACGATGCCGGCGGACTCGATGGCCACATCGGTGCCCGCACCGATGGCGATGCCGACGTCGGCGCGGGCCAGCGCGGGGGCGTCGTTGACGCCGTCACCGACCATGGCCACCATCTCGCCGCGGTGCTGCAGGGCGGCGACCGCTTGGTCCTTGTCCTCGGGCAGCACCTCGGCGAAGACCTCGTCGATGCCCAGGTCGGCGGCCACAGCGTCGGCCACCTGCCGGGCGTCGCCGGTGAGCATCGCCACGCGCACGCCATCGGCCTGCAGCGCGGCCACCGCGTCGCGGGACTCCGGGCGCACCTGGTCCTCCATGGCAAGGGCGGCGACCACCCGGTCGTCGACGAGCACGTGCAGCACCGCCGCGCCGCGCTGCTGCCAACGCTCGATGGGCCCTGCGAGGTCGTCGGGGGCGGCCAGGTCGCGCTCGCGCAGCAGCGCCGGCCCGCCGACCGCCACGTCACGGTCGTCGACAGCCGCGGTCACGCCACGCCCCGACAGGGCCTGGAAGTCGCTGGCTGCTGGCACCGCCACGCCCTGCTCGGCGGCGTGGGCGACGATGGCGCGCGCCAGCGGGTGCTCGCTGTCGGCCTCGACGGCTGCAGCCACACCCAGCACCCAGTCGGCGTCGACGTCGCCAGCCGCGGCAACATCGACCACGGCGTGCTCGCCGCGGGTCAGGGTGCCGGTCTTGTCGAACAGCACCGTGTCCACGGTGCGCATCTGCTCCAAGGCGAGACGGTCCTTGACGAGGATGCCGTTGCGGGCGCTCAACGAGGTGGAGATCGAGGTGACCAGGGGGATCGCCAGGCCCAGCGCATGCGGGCACGCGATGACCAGGACGGTCACCGTCCGGGCGATGGCCATGTCGACCTCGCCGAGCGTCAGCCACGCGCCAAGCGTGATCGCCCCGGCGGCGATGGCGACGTAGAACAGCAGCGCCGCGGCCCGATCCGCCAACGCCTGCACCCGGGTGCGCGAGGTCTGCGCCTGCTCCACCAGCCGCTGGATGCCCGCCAGGGTGGTGTCGTCGCCGATCGCGTCGACGCGCACCCGCACGCTGGCGTCGGTGGCCACGGTGCCGGCCACCAGCCGGTCGCCCTCGCCGCGCGGCGCCGGGTTGGCCTCCCCGGTGATCATCGACTCGTCGACCTCGACCTGCCCCGAGACGACCTCGCCGTCGGCCGGCACGCGCGCCCCGGGGCGCACCAGCACCACATCACCCTCGGCGAGCGCGTCGACGGGCACGGTCTCGACCCCGTCGTCGGTGACGCGCTCGGCGGCATCGGGCATCAGCTCCGCCAGCGCCGCCAGCGCCCCGCGCGCCTGGCCCAGCGCGCGCATCTCCAGCCAGTGGCCGAGCAGCATCACGCTGACCAGCAGCGCGAGCTCCCACCAGAAGTCGACGAGGTCGACCAGCCCGAGGGTGGTGGCCAAGCTCGAGCCGAACGCCACGACGATCGCCATGGCCACCAGCAGCATCATCCCCGGCTGGCGCGCCTTGAGCTCGGACCAGCCGCCGGACAGGAACGGCCAGCCGCCGTAGGCGAACACCACCGTGCCCAACAGCGGGGCGAGCAGATCCGAGCCCGGGAAGGCGGGGGCGGTGTAGTCGAACCACCGCTGGATCGTCTCGGCATAGACGACCACCGGCACCGTGAGCACCAGCGCGACCCAGAACCGATCCCGGAACATCGCCGCGTGATCGCCGTGGTGGTCGTGCGCGTGGCCGTCGTGGCCGTCGTGGCCGTCGTGGTGCTCGTGGCCTTCGTGGCCGGGGTCCCCGCGATCGCCCTCATCGGTGTGGTGGGTGGGATCGCGATCTGCGAGGCGGGGCTCGTCGGAGCCTGCAGCCGCTGGGGCGCCACGGCGGGCTGGTCCGGACTGGGGCTGGTGTGCAGCCATCGTGAGACCTCGTCTTCCTGCGGTTGGCGGTGCCGTCAGCGCCGTGCGGACCTCCAGCCAGGCCCGTGGCCCGGACGCCCCCAAACCCTGATCTCGTGGCTCACCGTAGCAGCCCAGCCCCCCTGGGGAGGGGTGCCACACGTGCTCCATCGGCTGTTACCGTCAGACCGCGGAGGTCGCGTACCGCGCCGCGAGCGCATCCGCACGCGGCGA
>PWER01000044.1 GCA_003553565.1 Nitriliruptoria bacterium
ACCATGTGGGACAGCTACAAGGCGTTCCTGCTGCGCGGCAACCTGCTCGAGCTCGCCGTGGCCTTCGTGCTGGGCGTGGCGTTCGCGGCGGTGGTCACCGCGTTCACCGACGGGATCATCATGGCGCTGATCGGCGCGCTGTTCGGCGAGCCGAACTTCGACCAGGTGGTCATCCCGGTCGGCGAGGGCCAGGTGCTGATCGGCACGTTCTTCACCGCCGTCCTGGACTTCCTGATCGTTGCCACCGCGCTGTTCCTCGTGGTGCAGGGGATCACCAAGATGCGCGCGACCGAGGAGGCCGAGGCGGCCGAGGAGGAGTCGGCCGCTGACCCCGAGGACGTGGTGCTGCTGCGCGAGATCCGCGACCTGCTGTCGCAGCGCCAACAGTCCTGACCGGGCGCGCCCAGGCGGCCATGCACCGCCGAGCCCAGGGTTCCGTAGGATGACCGGGTGCGGCCTGGCGCCGCATGCGAGCCAACCGACCGCGAGCCCGATGCGGGGTGACCTGCCATCTCTGGAATCGTCGCTGCCCACGGACCGTTCGAGCCCGACGAGGGCATCCGCATGATGGACCGCCTCACCCATCGCGGACCCGATGGGGAGGGCACCCAGCAGCTGCCCCATGCGTGGCTCGGCCACCGCCGGCTCGCCATCGTCGGGGTCGAGGGCGGCGGGCAGCCGCTGCACGAGCCCGACCGGGGCCTCTGGCTGGTCGGCGATGGCGAGGTGTACAACCACCGCCGCCTGCGCGCCGACCTCGAGGCGCAGGGCCACACCTTCCGCACCGACTCCGATCACGAGACGGCGCTGCTCGTCGTCGACGCGTGGGGCCAGCAGGCGCTCGACCGGCTGTGGGGCATGTTCGCGTTCGTCATCGCCGGCGAGGACGGGCGCTTCATCGCCGGCCGCGACACGCTGGGCATCACGCCGCTGTACTGGGCGCGCGCGGGCAACACCACGCTGTTCGCCAGCGAGCTCAAGGCCTTCGATCCGCACTGGCGCGACCACGTCGAGCCCTTCCCGCCGGGTCACGTGTGGACCCCGGGTGAGGGCCTCCAGGCCTTCAGCGAGCTCCCCGAGCGGCGCACCCCCGAGCTCGCCACGCTGATCGCCGGCCACGAGCACGACCCCGAGCCGCCCCCGGCGGTCCTCGAGGCGATCCGGGACGCGCTGATCACCGCGGTGGAGCGCAGCATGCGCGCCGATGTGCCGGTCGGCGCGCTGCTGTCGGGCGGGCTGGACTCGAGCCTGGTCTGCGCCATCGCCGGCGATCTGGCGCGACGCAACGGCTGGCGCCTGCCGACCTTCGCGGTGGGGCTGGCGGGCAGTGAGGACCTGGAGGCAGCCCGTCGCGTCGCCGCGCACGTGGGCACCGAGCACTACGAGCGGATCTACACCGAGGACGAGCTGATCGACTGGGTGCCCGAGGTCATCGGCGTCATCGAGTCGTTCGACCCCCAGCTGGTGCACAGCTCGGTGCCGAACCTGCTGGTCTCCAAGCTCGCGGCGCGCCACGTGAAGGTCGTGCTGATCGGCGAGGGCGCCGACGAGCTGTTCGCCGGCTACTCCCACTACGCCGAGATCGACAGCGACGCCGAGCTGGCCGACGAGCTGCGCGCCACGATCGAGGGGCTGCACAACCTCGGGCTGCAGCGCGTCGACCGGGTGGCCGGCGCCAACGCCGTCGAGTCGCGCCTGCCCTTCCTGGACTTCGACGTGGTGGAGCTCGGCCTGGGGCTGCCCGCGCGCTGGAAGCTCTCGGGCGAGGACCGACCCGAGAAGTGGCTGCTGCGCAAGGCGTTCGAGGGCTGGCTGCCCGAGGACCTGCTGTGGCGCAAGAAGGCGCAGTTCGGTGAGGGCACCGGCGCACGCCAGGTGCTGCGCGACCACTACGCCGCGATGGTGTCCCACGACGAGTTCGCCGCCCAGCGCGGCGTGGTCGACCCGCCGCTGCGCAGCCCCGAGGAGCTCGCCTACTACCGGCTGTTCCAGCGTCACCTCACCGGCATGGACCCCGACGGGGTCGTGGGGCGGTTCGCCGAGTCCTAGGCCGCCGGTGCCGGGCGCGTCAGGCCGACTCGACCGCGAACGTGAGCCCCTGCTCCTCCAGGCGCTCGCGGTAGGGCACCCCTAGCGCGGCTGCAGGGGTGAGGTGCCCCGCGCGTGGCCCGCGCGGGTCCAGCGCGAGGGACAGCAGCGCCTCGCCGAGCATGGTCGCGGCCTCGTCGTAGCCCGGGTCGCCGCCGGCCACCCGGCCGATGACCCGCTGCCCACCACCCTGACCCAGCAGCGTGAGCGTGAAGCTGCTGCGCGCGCGACGCTCCGGCGAGGGCCCCTCGCCGGGATCGGGGGCCAGGCGCCGCAGCAGCGCCCGGGTGGAGCGCAGCCGCGCCAGGCCGAGCGCCGCCCCTGCACCCAGCGCCGAGCCGACCGCCCGCGGCAGCGAGCCCACAGCGACGTAGTGGCCGTAGCGGAAGGCGCGCCCGTAGCCCTCCAGCGCCGAGGCCGAGCGCAGCACGATCGCCGGGTCGATGGTGGGCAGCGGCAGCGCCCACGCATCCAGCTCGGCCACGCGGTGCGGCCGGGTGCCGAGCGTGTGCACCGGCCGCCGACCGGCCAGCGGCACGACCGCCAGGCCCGGCTCCTCGGACTCCAGCATGGTCAGCCCGCTGGTGACCGTCCCGCCGCTGAAGCGCGCGTCGGCCTGCAGGTAGGCGCGCACCGCCAGGCTCGCGTCCTGCGGCAGCGCCTCGGCGACCATCTGCGCACCGAGGTCGGGCGGGACCGAGTCGAAGCCGCAGCACGAGACGAGCTGCACGCCGCGGTGCTGCGCGTCGGCCCCGTAGCGCTCGCTGACCAGCCGCACGAAGGCGGACTCGCCGGTGATGTCGGCGTAGTGCGTGCCCGCGCGCACGCAGGCCTGGACCACCAGCTCGCCGTGGCGCAGGTACGGGCCCACGGTGGTGCCCAGCACCCGCGTGCGCTCGGCGAGGTGCAGCAGGCCCACCAGGTCGCTGACGTCCACGACCTCCTCGGCGGGGTCACCGGGCACACCGGCGGCCACCTCGGCCAGCTTGGTGGCGTCGCGTCCGGCGATGGCCCACCGCAACCCGCTGCCGGCGAGTCGCTCACCGAGGTGGCGTGCCACCAGGCGCCCGGTGAAGCCGGTGGCGCCGAGCAGGACGAGGTCGTAGGGACGGTCGGTCATCGCGTGCGCTCCCGCGTCGACGTCGCCCCGCAGGGTAGGCGACGGGCGCTGGGCGCCCACGCACCAGGCGCGACGGCCGCAACACGCGCGACGGCCCTGGGTGTGGCTAGCGCACCGAGGCGGCGTCGGCCAGCTCGTCGGCCACCTCCGCGGCCCACGCGCGGATCTGGCGCAGGTCGCGCCAGTCGCCGCTGGCATCGCGTGCCATCGCCGCCGCCGGGAAGCCGGTGGCCTCGGGCGCCAGGCGCCCACCGAAGGTGCGGTGCCCGCGCGCGTCGATGCGCTCCATGAGACGGCGCACCTGCGCCACGGGCGGGATGTCCTGGCGGCTGGCCGAGTCGTCCAGCGGCCCACTGCTGTACAGCCACACCGGCATGGCCCGCAGGGTGCGCGCGTGGCGCCGCACGAAGCGGTGCGCCTCCGGATGCCACCGCATGACGTACAGGCTCCCGCCGATGATCGCCGCGTCATAGCCCCGCAGCCCGGCGACGTCCTCGACCGGGCGCACCTGCGCTTCCATGCCCGCGTCGCCGAGGGCGGCGCCGATGACCTCGGCGATCCCGGCCGTGCCACCGCGCTTGGAGCCGTAGGCCACGAGCACGCGCATGATCGGCCACCTCCTGCTGGCACCAGCGGGTGCGGCTGCGGTTGGCGGCGCGCCGGGCGCCGCGCCGACGCCGCTGCCTCGAGGGTCGCGCCCGCGGCCACCCCGCAGACAGGGCCGGATGGCCCTCGGGCGGTGGACCGGCCGGGACCCGCGGCGAGGGCCGTCACCGGCCCGTGCGGTCCGATCGGACACTGACGAGGTCGTGGCAGATCCTGCACGCTGCTGACGGCACGCCTGCCCAAGGGACCCTCCAGCGAGCGGACTCCGATGCGCCGTCTCTCCCCACCGACCCGCTGCGGCCGAGCCGGCGCTGCAGCCCCCCACTGCTGGGAGCGCACGTGCTGACCGGGACAGGGATGGAGACGGCCCTGCTGCTCATCGCCGCTGCCGGCGCGGGGCTGGTGGTGCTGGCGATCCCCCGGGCGACCCACCGGGTCGCGCGGCTGGGCTTCGGGGCGTTCTACGTGGCGTGCGGGCTGTTCAACCTGCTGGTGGTGATCCCGGATGCCGCCGCGGTCTATGCGACGTTCGCGGGGCTGGCGTGGCTGCCCGCGACCGCATGGCTCGTGCAGGAGGTCCTGGCCCCGACCGGCACGGTCTTCCTGGGCATCGTGGCGCTTGGCGAGCTGGCGATCGGCGCGCTGCTGCTGGTGCGCGACGATGCGGCAGGCCGGTTCGGGCTCGCGCTTGCCACCGCCCTGGTGCTCGGGCTGGCCCTGGTGGTGCCGTGGCCGGCAGCACTGCTGAACATCGCGATCGCCGCGGCACAGGTGCGCCTGCTGGTGGCGCTGGGAGCCCGGCAGCACGCACCGTCGCGGCGCCTGCCGGGGCCGCGCGCCGCGTCAGCGACCTGATCGCCGACCTTCTAGGGTTGCCGGCGATGTCGGCACCGTGGTGGCGCACCAGCGCCTTCTATCAGATCTATCCGCGCTCGTTCCGTGACACCAGCGGCGACGGCGTGGGCGACCTCGAGGGCATCCGCCGCCAGCTCGACCACGTGGCGTGGCTGGGCGTGGACGCGATCTGGCTGTCGCCGTTCTACCGCTCCCCCATGGCCGACTTCGGCTACGACGTCGCCGATCACTGCGACGTGGACCCGCTGTTCGGGTCGCTGGAGGACTTCGACCGGCTGCTGGCCGAGGCGCACGCCCACGGCCTGCGCGTGATCATCGACTGGGTCCCCAACCACACCTCCGACCAGCACCGGTGGTTCCAGGCGTCCCGCTCCGCCCGCGATGACCCCCAGCGCGACTGGTACGTGTGGCGCGACAGCCCCGAGGCAGCCGAGGGGCAGCCACCCAACAACTGGGTGCGCGCCTTCGGCGAGGGGCCCGCGTGGACGTGGGACGAGCGCACCGCGCAGTGGTACCTGCACCTGTTCCTGCCCCAGCAGCCCGACCTCGACTGGAACAACCCGCAGGTGCAGGCCGCCCAGCACGACGTGCTGCGCTTCTGGCTCGACCGCGGCGTGGACGGCTTCCGCGCCGACGTGGTCCACCTGATCGGCAAGGATCCGGCGCTGCCCGACGATCCCCCCGAGCTCGCGGGCACCAGCCGGGTGGGCTTCCACGACGAGCCGCGCACCCACGGGCTGCTGCGCGACATCCGCGCGACCCTCGAGGGCTATGACGGTGAGCGCACGATGGTCGGCGAGGTCAACCTCTCCGACACCGAGGCGCTGGTCCGCTACTACGGGGCAGGCGACGAGCTGCCGCTGGTGTTCAACTTCGTGCCCCTGCACGCCCCCTGGACCGCCGAGGCGTGGCGGGCCGTCATCGACGAGATCGAGCGCTGCTACGACCGGCCGGCCCGGTGGCCGACGTGGGTGCTGTCCAACCACGACGAGCCACGCCACCGCACCCGCTACGGCGGGGACGAGCGCATTGCGCGGGCCGCGGCGCTGCTGCTGCTCACGCTGCGCGGCACGCCGTTCCTCTACGCCGGCGAGGAGCTCGGGCTCGAGGACGCCCACGTGCCGCCGCACGCCGGGGTCGATCCCGGTGGCCGCGACGGCTGTCGCGCGCCGATCCCCTGGACCGGCGAGCCCGACCACGGCTGGACGAGCAGCGAGCCGTGGCTGCCCTGGCCACCCGAGGCCGACCACCGCAACGCCGCTGCGCTGCGGGCCGACCCCGACTCGATCCTGCACCGCTACCGGGCGCTGCTGGCGGCGCGGCGCGCCAGCCCGGCCCTGCGCGAGGGCGAGCTGTCGTGGCTGCACGCCCCCGCCGA
Source organism: Nitriliruptoria bacterium (assembly GCA_003553565.1). Lineage (GTDB taxonomy): Bacteria > Actinomycetota > Nitriliruptoria > Euzebyales > Egibacteraceae > PUKE01. The sequence continues at coordinate 6,048 of PWER01000044.1, forward strand.
CACGGTGGCGTTCCGTCGCAGCCTCGGCGGCGACGAGCGGCTGGTGGCGGTCAGCTTCGTCGACGAGCCCCGCGAGGTCGCGGTGCCCGGTGACCGTGAGATCGAGGTCGCAAGCGACGGCGTCGGCGACGGCGAGCCCTTCACCGGCACGCTGGCCCCGCTGCAGGCGGTCTTGCTGCGCTGACCGGCGTCAGTGCGGGGTCACGCGAGTCGCGCGCCGGGGCGCGTCAGCGCTCCTCGTGGCTCTCCTCGCCGGTGGCGTGACGCACCGCGCTCGACGGTGCACCGCCCAGCGGCGACAGCGCCGAGGGGTCGTAGCCACGGCGGGGCATCGCGGGGAACGCAGCGCCGCGCGTGCCCTCCGCGCGGCGGCGGCTGCGCTGGTCGCGGTCACCGGTCTGGCGGTCGGCGGCGCGACGTCCGAGTCGCGGCAGGCGCAGGCGGGTCATGAGGGTGCTTCCCTTCGGGTCAGGCGATGCGGCTTGTGAAATCAGTCACATCCTTGCCCGCCCCGCGTGATCCCACACCGCTCCCCCGGCGCGGGACGGCCCCGCCGCGCCGTGCAACGCCAGGACCCTGTCCACCCGTGCAGGGTCGCGGGGCCGCACCGGCGGGCGGCTGCGGCCCTGCTGCGCTGCGGCATGCTGGCGCTGGCGTGCCAACCGACACCGCCGTGCACCGCGATCATCAGGAGCCAGCGCGTGACCGAGCGCATCCACTTCGTCCACGACGTCGTCTGCCCGTGGTCCAACCAGACCTCCCGCTGGCTGGCGCATCTCGAGCGCCTCGGCGAGGTGTCGCTCACCTGGGGGCTGTACTCGCTGGAGCTGGCCGGCGCCGAGCCGCCCGCCCAGGACTTCGGCGAGACGTCGGCACGCGCCGAGCGAGCGCTGCGCACCGCCGCCGCCGTGCGCAGCGAGCACGGGCAGGAGGCCACGGGGGCGTTCCTGCGGGCGTTCGGCGCGCGTGTCCATGAGCATGGCGAGCGCCTGTCGCAGGCCGAGACGGCCGTGGGCGCGCTCACCGACGCCGGGCTCGACCCCGCGCTGGTCGAGGTGGCCATGACCGACGAGCGCCACGCCAAGGCCGTGCTCGCCGACCACCACTGGCTGCTGGCGCGCACCGACAACCCCGGCGTGCCCCAGCTCGTCTTCGACGGCGGGGAAGGCCCCTCGGTGTTCGGCCCAGTGATCGCTGAGCCCCCAGCCGACGAGACCACAGCCCGCGACCTGCTCGGCCACGTGCGCTGGTTCGCCCGCGCCGACGGCGTCTACGAGCTCAAGCGCGACCGTGACCGCGACCCCGACCTCGCGTCGGTGCGGCGGATGCGCGCCCGCGAGCAGCGCGCCGCGGCAGAGGAGGCCAGGGAGACGTAGGCCGCGTCAGCAGGGGCCGGGAAGAGCGAGGCCGCGTCAGCTGCCCGAGCCGCTGGAGCCGCTGGCTGCCGCGGCACCGGCGATCGCGGCGATGGCCGCGGCCTGGGCCTCGGTGATCACGCGCCCCACGGCCTCCGGCACCCCATGGCCGGCGTTGAGGTCCTCGGCCCGCTCCTTGGCCTGCTTCAGCTGCTGGCGCTCCACGAGCAGGGGCAGCGCCCGACCCGTGGCCCGCACCGACTCGGCGCGCGTCGGATCGGTGAGCGCATGCCGCGTGACCGGGATCAGCCCGAGCAGCCGCTGCCGGCGCGGCGCCAGGACCCCGTCATCGACGAGGCGGTCGCGCACCGCGTGCCACCGCCGGCTGGTCGCCTGGCGCTGCACGACCTTGCGGAGCCTCGGCGGTCGACGACGGCGCGCCACGTCGTCGACGACGTCGGCGAGCAGTGGATCCTCGGGCTGGGCCGTGCCGGGTCGCACGCGCGCGTACTCGAGCACCAGCGCCTCGCCCAGCAGCGCCTGGACCACCAGGGCGCCGCCGACCCCGGCGGGAAGCGCCTGCTCGCAGCGACGGCTCACCCTGCCCTTGTCGTCGTCCCAGCACAGCAGCAGCAG
>PWER01000112.1 GCA_003553565.1 Nitriliruptoria bacterium
AGGATCGCTACGACCTGATCCTGGTGGTGATGCGCAAGGACCAGTGCGAGGCGATCCTGCCGGCCCTGGCGGGCAACGCGCACGCGACCACGGTGCTGTTCGTGCAGAACAACGCGGAGGGGTTCGACCGGTATCGTGCGCTGCTTGGCAGCGACCGGGTCATGGCAGGGTTCCCGAGCGCTGGCGGCCAGCGCGCGGACCCGGTGATGCGCATCATGCCGGTGCCGAGCGTCCCGCTGCCGATCGGCGAGGCCGATGGCGGCATCACCGACCGCACGCGCGCCGTGGCGGCGCTGCTCGACCGGATGCGCGACAAGCGGGTGCAGGTCCGCGATGACATGGACGCGTGGCTGGTCACCCACGTGCCGCTGATCATGAACCACCTCGGCGTCTATGCGGCAGCGCTCGACGCCGAGCGGTTCGCCCGCACCCGCGACGCGCGGCTGCTGGGTGTGCGCGCTGCACGCGAGGCGCTCGCCGCCCAACAGGCCGCCGGGATCCCGATCCGGCCGTCGTGGTTCCGCGTGATCCGGGTAGTGCCCGAAGCGCTGCTGGTGGCCCAGCTGCGCGCCATGGCTCGTACGACCCTCTACGAGGTGGGGGTCATCGCCCATGCCGGGGCAGCACGCGAAGAGATGGCCCACCTGATCAAGGAGTTCCGGCAGCGTGTGCACCCCGGCGGTGTGGCGATGCCGACGCTGGATCGCATGGCGGCCATCGCCACCGGCGAGGCGCCCCCGCTACCTGATGGCAGCGCCGCCGAGCCGCTGCGGTGGGGCGGGGTCGCGGCGTGGGGCGCGGCGGCGGCAGCGCTGGCCGGAAGCATTGTGGTGCGCCGACTGCGGGCGCGAGCATGACGTGGATGCTCGGTCCCTCGAGCGCGCAGGCGGAGCGGCCCCGGCGCACGCGCGCCGGGGCCGCTCCCTCACAGGGATCGTGCTACCGCAAGAGCGATGCTCCTCCGGACGTCAGTCAGCCATCACGGCGCGGTACAGCTGCATGCGCACACCCAGGTCGACCGCGGCGTGGCCGCCGACGGCGGTGACGCGATCGATGACGTCGGCCCGGTCCGCGAGCCAGTCGCGGGTGGCCAGGGACCCCTCGAGGTCCTCCCCATCGATCAGCAGCAGCGGTCCTGCTGCAGCGGTCGTGGCAGCGTCCTCGCTCGCGCCGGCGACCGGGCCCGCGGCCAGCGAGTCCGGCCAGTTACGGCCCGTGGCCACCCACGCGTGCTCGGTGGGCACACCCACCTCATCCGCGTGGTCGGCGACCGCTGCGGAGGTCTCGTAGCGGTTGTCGCCGTCGAGACGCTCGACGCGGTCGACCGTGGAGCTCACCGCCGCCTGCACCTCATCGGAGACGGCTGCGGTGCCGCCGACGATGCGGACCTCGTCCACCTCGAGCGCCTCGAGTGCATCGGCGGTGGCATCAGGCAGGTCGTCGACGCGAGTGGGAAGGATCGGCTGCCCGGTGAAGGCAGCGACGCCAGAGGCTGCCACCGCGTCGGGCCAGCCGCGGTCGGGGTCGGGGTTCGTGCCCTCGACCAAGTAGGCCGAGTCGACCTCGCCGGTGATGTCGGCGAGAGCCTCGGCGACCTCCACCGCGGTGGCGAAGCGGTCGGTGCCCTCGTGACGCTTGACCTCGTCGACGCCGGCCTCGCGGAGCTCTTCGGCGACCTCTTCGCTCACCGCGTTCTCACCGCCGAGCACGTGGGCGGTCTCCGCCCCCAGTCGCGTGACCTCGTCGGCGACGTCGTCGCGGAGCTCGTCGGTCTCGGTGAGCAGCAGTGGAGCGTCGACGGCAGCCGCGAGCGGCCCACCGGCGAGCGCGTCGGCGTAGTCGCCGGCCTGCGCGAGGACGACGTCGTCGGCCTCGCTGAAGGAGCGCGACACCGCGATAGCGGTGCCGAGTCGATCGTCACCGCTGAGCTGGGCAGCAGCGGTGTACGCCCCGTGCCCACGCGGGTAGTCGCCGTGCAGGTCCTCCTCGTAGCAGTTGACCATCTCGAGGCCAGTGCCGCCCATGTCCTGGCTGGACGCGGGTGGGGTCTCGCTCAGGTCGCCCTCGGCCTCGGTGCCCGACGGCTCACGCAGCGCGTCGGCGTCGCGGAGCTCGTCCTCCACCTCGTCGCTGAGCTCCATGGCGAGCTCCATGCTCTCGAGCAACCGCTCCTCGGCGTTGTCGGTGAGCAGCTCACGGGCGGCGTCGGCATCGCCCGCATCGAACAGCGCCTGCGCCTCTGCCTCGACCTCGTCGCGCTCGGCGAGCATCTCGAGCTCGAGCGACTCCAGCGCTCCGGTGACATCGGTGTAGAACTCGCCCGGCTCCTCGCACGCGAGGTACAGCAGCCGCTTGAACTCACGCGTGGCGTACCGCGTGCCCTCCTGGACCTGGTAGTCCTCGTCCAGGAACGTCGCCGCCGAGCCCGACGTCATGTAGCGGTGCTGGCGGAACTCCGGCGGCACCTCCTCGGCGCCGATCGGGATCGGCACGTAGGGGGTGGTGATCGAGCTGGTCGTGGCGGTCCACAGCGTCTGCAGCTCGTCATGCACATCGGGCCGCAGGTGGGCGACCTGGCCGTAGCCGGCGTGGTCGGTCGACCACCGGGGGTCGCGGACCAGCGCCATCATGTCGTCGACGCTCATGCCCCCGCGCTCCTCGGCGATCTGGCGGAGCTCCTCGGTGCGCTCCTCGGGGTCGCGGGCGTCCTGATAGAACTCCGGCGCGATGTAGTCCTCGGCGTCGGCGTCAGCGGGGTACTCGCCCACGCCGAAGACCTCGCGGAGGTCGAGGGTGTCGCCCTCGCCGTCCCACCAGCCCTGGTCCTCGGCGAAGTCGACGAGCTCGTCGCTGGCCTTGAAGTCCGGGTCGTCCTCGTGGTCGACCGGGAAGTCGCGGATGTAGCCGGGGTAGGACACGCGCACGTCGTCGGAACCCAGACGCTCGGCGGCCCACAGCTTCCCGTCGGGGTGGGCGTAGTTGATGAACACCCAGCCCTCGTCCTCGTCGGCGAACAGGTGAGAGTTGCCGCCGTAGGTCGAGAAGCCGTGCTCCTCCATGAGCTCGCCGACCACGTCGACGGCCGCCTCGGCGGAGTCGGCCCGCTCCATCGCAGCCCGCGCGAGGTCGGAGTACTGCGGGCCCTCCTGGGGCGCGGCGTCCTCGGCCATCTCCACCAGCTCGGGGCGCGACGGCGACCAGATGTCGCGGGCGGCCACGCCCTCCTCGTTCAGCCCGCCGTTGGTGAGCGGCGGCGGAAAGCCCGCGAACTCCGAGTACAGCGAGGAGACGTACTTGTAGGTCTCGTCAGCCTGGGGGATCTCTGTCAGCTCGCCAGGGATCCTCGCCTCGTCGGTGACGCCGACCTCGGTGGTCGCGCCCTCGGGATGGGTCTGGCGAGGGATGATCTCGATCCAGTGGCTGGAGGGCTCATGACCGAACCCGCCCAGCAGCGTGGAGCCGTCGTCGGTCAGGTCACTGCCGACGAAGAAGCCGATGCTCTTGGTCGGGGGCGACTGCTGCTCCCCCTCATCCTGGTCAAGGGGCTCGGAGCCGTCGGCCGCACTCGGAAGCTCGTCCACTCCGCCCGGCAGCGCCAGGGTGGCCACCAGTGCGCCGGTCATCAGGCCCACCCCCAGCACGGTCAGGGTGCGCAGGCGTGCTGACTTGGTCACGTGACATCACTCCCACAGATGTCGCTGGTCCGCTGGCCCGCCTCCCGTGGTCCCCCGGAGAGGGGCCAGTCATCGAACGATGCCGAGGCAAGCACCTGTGCCCCCCGCCATGCAACCGCCCCCGGCGATCACCGCTAGCCCCAAGCCCTGCGCGTCTTGCCGCGAGGCTTCCCACGTCAGCGATCTGCGCGGCGCGAACGCGGCAGCCGCTTCACGGCGCTCGGCCGCCAGAGATGTGCGGTCGCTGCATGCCCTCCTGATGCAGCCGAGGCGCCGACGCCACGCGGTCCCGCCCAGCACAGCGCTCGCCCAGCCGATCTCGTCTCACGCAAGCACGGGCCGGGGGCCTCGCGAGCCCCCGGCCCTCTGTCAATCGCTCTCAAGCAGTCGTAGTCAGCCGAGACACCGACAGCGCAGCCGGCCACGTCCAGTGGCGCTGCGGCGATCGGACCCGCCGCTGACGGCGCGCACAGCCAGCGCTATGAGCAGCAGGACGCCGGCAGCGCCGGCGACCACCCGTGGGGCGGGACGTGGTACGCCGCCTGCTCCCAACGTGGCCACCGCACCGCGCGGGCCGGTCAGGCGCACCTCGACGCCGGCGGCGCGAGCCGCGCGCAGGGCTGCCGGGAGCGTGCCGCCACCGACAGCCGAGCGCGTGAACCGCCACGGATGCTCGCTCACGAGCTCGAGCGAGGTGCCCCGACCGCGGAGGTGGGCGTCCACGTCGTCGACGCTGATGGCCAGATCGGCCTCCACCTGGATCTCGGGGCGCGCCTCCACGTCAGCCCTGCTGGTTCTTGTCGGTCGTGCTGATGCGCAGCGTCCCATCCAGCCGCCAGTGGGCCCGCGGGGCGTCAGCGCCGGTGTCGCGCGGCACCTCGACGATCATGTCCTTGAACGTGTAGTCGATGACCGCATCGTTGCCGGTGAGGTACGACCACATCTCCTTGCCGAGATCGGTCCAGCTGGTGACCTCGCGCTCGTCGGGCTCTGCTGCCATGATTGCTCCTGTCGTCGGATGCCAGAAGGCTCCCCACTCTTAGCTTCGTTTAGCCTTGTCCGTGAGGGTTCTCGTCCTTGACGCCCAGGCCTGGCCGCCACGGCCCGGCGAGGCGCAGGCAGCCAGCGGCCGGAAGACCGCCGTGCACAGGCCAGGGCAGCGGGAAGCCACGGCCGCGACAGCGCCTAGGGTGCGCCGCCACGTGGGAAGGACCAGGGCGTGAGCCGCTTCCAGGGGCCGACCGCAGCCGAGACGCTGGACGCCGCCGGGCGCAGCGACACCGGGTTGCTGCGCCCAGCCAACGAGGACAGCTTCCTGTGCGAACCCCCGGTGCTGGCCGTGGCCGACGGGCTGGGTGGCCACCCCGCCGGTGACGTCGCCTCGGCGCTGGCGCTCGAGCCGCTGGCGCAGCTGGCCAGCCAGGCCCAGCAGGCCGTCGGCGCGCCCGCGTCCGAGGCCCTGGCCGAGGCCGTGCGGCGCGGCAACGACCGCGTGCACGCCGACGCGCAGGAGCACCCCGAGCGCTTGGGGATGGGCACCACGGTGACCGCAGCGCTGGTCGGCGAGCACACCGTGCAGCTGGCGCACGTCGGTGACAGCCGCGCCTACCGCTGGAGCCCCGAGGACGGCCTCACGCGCCTGACGCGCGACCACACCCCTACCGAGGAGGCGGTCGCCGCCGGTGCGCTGTCACCCGAGGAGGCGGCCCAACGGCCAGAGCGTCACGTGCTGCTGCGGGTGGTGGGCACCGACCCCGAGGTCGCGGTCGATGTCCCCGAGCCCGCGACCCTCGCCAGCGGCGAGATGCTGCTGCTGTGCTCCGACGGGCTGACCGAGCCGGTGGAGGAGCCCGTCATCGCCGAGATCCTGGCGAGCGCCACGAGCGCCGCCGACGGCGCCACGGCCCTGCTGCAGGCGGCGCTGGACCGCGGTGGCCCCGACAACGTCACGGTGGTGCTCGCTCGTCGTCGCTAGCGCCGCGTCAGGCGGCGTCCTCGTCGTCCGCCGCGGGGCCCTTGACCGACTCGACGACCTCGGTCATGACCGCCTCGGCGCTGTCGAGGTCCACCGCGGTGATCATGATCACCGAGTCGGTGTCGGGCGCCCACAGGGTGGCCACGCCCGCCATGCTCGAGCCGTGGACGACGGACTCGTCGGCGACCTCGGCCTCGCTGACCTCCTCGAAGAGCTCGCCGAGCCCGACCATCGCCCGCTCGCGCAGCCCGGCGGCGTTCTCGTCGGTGTCCACGCGCAGCAGGCTGATCACCGCCACGGGCTGGTCGTCGTCGGTGAGCTCGACGTGCTCGACGTCGCTGTAGGCGCCCTCGGCGGGCTCGAGGGCCTCCTCGAGGTCGTCGGTCAGCTCGGGGTCGGCGTCGCCGCTGGTGAGACCGTCGATCGCGGGGAAGTGATCATCGACCGGGGCCGGCTCGTCGGAGGGCTCGGGCAGTGAGGCCACGGTGCGCTCACTGCGGCTCTCCTCGCCATCCGCTGACCGCTCGGCGTCGAGGCCTAGCGGCACCAGCCCGAACGCGGCGCCCGCGCCCAGCGCGACGACACCAGCCGCCAGCACCGCCACCAGCAGAGGGCGACGCTCGGCGAAACGGGGGCTGCTGGCAGAGCCCTGCTCGCCGGTGGGCTCCTCGGTGGGTCCGGCCTCGTGCTCGCTCATGTCGTCACCTCGCTGGCGCTGAACACGGGGAAGGGCAGGGGCCTGGGTGCAGCGGCGCGGCGCGCGTCGCAGTAGGCGGCCAGCTCCTCGTAGACGGCCTCGCCGACCATGAGGCGCAGCTCGGCCTCCATCGTGCGGTAGACCGGCCCGTCGGCGACGAACGCCTCGGGCTGCTCGGTGCACCACCAGGCGAAGTCGGCCCCGCCGGGTCCCCACGCGCCGCGGTCGAAGCTCGTGATCGTGGTGGTCCACAGCGTCTCGCCGTCGTCGGCGACCCCCTCGTCGACCTCGCGCCGCAGCGGCACGATCCAGCAGACCTCGGGCTTGTGGGCGGTGTGGTGCTCGCCGTGAGCGACGCTGTAGTGGTGGAACGCACAGCCCGGGCCGGTCGGGAAGCCGCTGCGGTTGAGGAAGATGCAGGCGCCGTCACGCATGCGGGTGCGCCACGTGCCGTCGGGATCGCGTGCCGAGGCCCCGACACGCGCCACCTCGGCGTAGCGCATGATCCACTCGGGCCCCATCTCCTCGACCAGCTCTTCGATGCGCGCGCGCTCGTCGTCGTCCATGTAGTGGGCGCCCACGCGGCAGCAGCCGCGCTCGGGATCCCAGCCCGGGGCTGTGCCGGGGCACCCTCGGCCGTAGATGCACGTGTAGGAGGAGAGCAGAAAGCTCACATCGAACAGGAACCGCTGATGTCGATCGCTGGGATCGACGATGGACACCCAGTCTCGATCCAGCATTGACACCCACTGTAGGGCTTGGTGACCGGTGGGGTCGCGCGGGCATCCCGCTGCCGTGCCGCTCGTGCAGCGGTTGCGCGGCGACCCGGTGGCAATCGGTCATACTGCGGCCGCGATGTCTGATGATGCGCAACCGGTTCGGATCCTGTGGGGCCGCGTGGCCGCGCTGGCGGGCGTGGTGGCGGCCGCGTTCGTCCTGGGCCTGCTGCTCGGCGGCGGTGGTGATGCCGAGGACGAGCTCGCAGAGCTGCGCGGCGAGCTCGCCGAAGCGCGCGACGAGCGCGACGAGGCGCTCGAGCAGCTGGAAGCGCTCGCCGCCGACGACCCCGGCCCGGGCGATGACGAGGCGGACGAAGACGACGAGGCCGAGGACGGCGAGGACGCCGAGGACGCCGAGAACGGGGGCGAGGCCGAGACCGACGAGGCCGACGAGGACCCCGAGCTCGAGGAGGAGGACCAGGTGGCAGGCGACCCGGAGCCGGCCACCGACACCGAGCCCGACCCCGACGCGGGGCTGGTGCACACCGTGGAGCCCGGCGAGAGCCTCTATGGGCTCGCCGAGCGCTTCTACGGCGACGGTGACCAGTTCAGGCGCATCGCCGAGGCCAACGGGCTCGACCCCGCCGAGCCGCTGCCGGTCGGCAGCGACCTGGTCATCCCCGACCCCTAGCGGCAGGGAGCCAGCGGGCGCCGCCGCCGGCCCCCGAGATCGGTCGGCTCCGCCCGAGCGCCTCCCGGAACTCGATGGCAGGCGCGACCCGCTATCCTGCGACGAACCATCTGTCCGCGATCGCCACGCTTTCCGGGTGACCCGCCTGGGACCGTGCGCGATGTCCCGACCGCGGCGTTGGCCGTGCTGGAGGCCACCATGAGCGACGTCCCTTCCTACGAGCACCACGACCCGGAGGCGCAGGAGCAAGCCGGC
>PWER01000104.1 GCA_003553565.1 Nitriliruptoria bacterium
GGCCGGTCGAGGTCGACCTGTCGGCCAGCGAGGCGGTCGCGCTGCTGCTCGACAGCGGCCTGCCCCCGTGCCTGGAGCTCGCCGAGGACCCCGCGACCCACGGCTCCTGACCAGGCCGCGAGCGGGAAGACGCTCACCAGCCCGACGACCAGCCAGCCTCGTCGAGCCAGGTGCGAACGAGGTCAGCCGCCCGCGCTCCATCGCCGTCAGCCTCTGCCAGAGCGGCTAGCAGCGCGATCCGAGCCTTCGACCCCTCGAGCCTTCCGACCGGCAGGGCCCCTGCCTGGACGATCCGCTCGGAGGCCCAGGGGCCGTCCTGGCGCCAGACCCCACCGCGGTCGCAGCGCGAGGCCAGCAGCACGACGATGCCGCCGGCGACCAGCTCCTCGACCGCAGCGACCACGTCCTTCGGTGCTGTTCCGGCGCCGAAGGCCTCGACGACCAGTCCGCTCGCGCCCAGCTCGCTGGCGGCACGCAGCAGTGCCCCGTCGCAGGCCGAGGCGAGACGGACCAGCTCGACCCGGTGCTCCAGCGCCCGAGGCCGCAGCGATGCGTCGCGGGAGCGCCGCCCGGGCACGCCCGCGGGCCGGAAGCGCCCCCCGGAGACCTGCCCGAGCGGCGGCGCATCACCGTGGAAGGGATCCAGCGAGGCCGTATCGCGCTTGGCCGCTCGGGACGCGGCCTGCACCGTGCCACCGAGGCACACCACAGCGCCGAGGCCGCGCGCCTCGGCGCTGCTGGCCACGGTGACCGCGTCGAGGATGTTCGCCGGACCGTCCGGCGCGGGGTGACCCGCCGACCGTTGGGCACCGGTGAACACGATCGGCGTCTGCCCCGTGTGCCAGAGGTCGGTCAGGAACAGGGTCTCCTCGAGCACATCGGTGCCGTGCAGCACGACCACGCCGTCGACTGCCGGCGACCTGGCGTGCTCCACCGCGGACTGGGCGACCTGCGCCATCTCGGCCTGCCCCATCAGCTGGCTGGGCAGCCGGAGCACCTCGGAGCACCGCACCGCGGCGATCTGCTCCAGCCCCGAGACCTCAGCCAGGAGCTCGGCGCACGTGCGCAGCGACGCACCCTCGGCGTGCTCGACGGTGGCGATGGTGCCACCCGTGCCGAGGACCGCGACCTGCGGCATCGCCACCTCGACCTCCCCTTCAGCGCGCGGAGCTGGGCGGCCCTCCGGAGCGCCGAGCGAAGTCATCGGCGACCTCCTCGAAGGTGGCCCAGCGCACGCCCGGATGCGCGTTGATGTGGGCCAGAAGGCGCTCGAGCATCAGCAGCACCTGCGGCCGCCCCGACACGTCGGGGTGGATGGTGAGCAGGTACACGCCGTAATCCATCTCGCGGTACATCCAGTCGAACTGGTCGCGCCACAGCTCCTCGATGTCCCGCGGATTGACGAACCCGTGACTGTTGGGGTTCGCCTTGATGAACATCATGGGGGGAAGATCGTCGAGGTACCAGCTCGCCGGGAGCTCGATCATCGGGGTCGGCCGACCCGGCTGGTAGGGCTGCATCCACGCGTCAGCCGGCTGGCTGTAGTCGATCTTGGTCCACGACTCCTCGACCGGCGTGTAGTAGGGCGTGTGATCGTCGTGCATCAAGCTGTTGTCGTACTTGATGCCAGCATCCAGCAGGAGCTCCACCGAGTTCACCGACAGCTCCCACCACGGCGCGACATAGCCGACCGGCCGCTGGCCGGTGACGTTCTCGATCGACTCGATCGAGCGATGCAGGATCGCCTGCTCCTGTTCACGGCTCAGGTTCAGCGGGTTCTCGTGCGAGTACCCGTGCAGGCCGATCTCATGGCCGGCCTCGGCGACCGCACGTGCCTGGTGCGGGAAGGACTCAACGGAGTGGCCGGGGAAGAACCAGGTCGAGGGCAGGTCGTAGCGGCGGAAGAACTCGACGAGCCGGGGAATGCCACGCTCTCCCGCGAACACCCCACGGCTGATGTCCACCGGCGAGTCCTCGCCTCCATACGAGCCCAACCACCCCGCAACGGCGTCCACGTGCACGCCGAAGGCGCAGAAGATCTCCTTGTTGGTTCCGCTTGCATCGGCCATCTTCTAACCTCCTTGCTCGGGGACATGAAGGTCTTGCCATCAGATGCCCAGGTACGCCCGGCGCACCTCGTCAGATGCCTGGAGCTCCTCGGCGGTCCCCTCGAGGGCGATCTCTCCGTTCTCCAGCACCGATCCTCGGTCAACGAGCTTGAGGGTCTGGGCGACGTTCTGCTCCACGATGAGCACGGTCACCCCCTCTTGATGGATCGCAGTGATGCGGTCCATGACCTCGCGCACCAGCAGCGGCGCCAGGCCCAGGGAGGGCTCGTCGAGCATCAGCACGCGCGGGCGCGTCATCAGCGCGCGCTCCAGAGCCAGCATCTGCTGCTCGCCGCCAGACAGCGAGCGCGCCATCTGCTGGGCGCGCTCCTGCAGGCGCGGGAACAGCTCGAGCGCGAAGGCGAGCGACTCTTCCTGCTGCGGGCGCGCGCGCGGTGTGTAGGCACCAAGACGCAGGTTGTCCAGCACCGACAGGAAGGGGAACACCAGCCGCCCCTCGGGCACCTGCACCAGGCCCCGTTCCACGCGCTCATGCGCCGGGGAGTGTGTGATCTCCTGACCCTCGAAGGTGATTGACCCCCCCGAGCAGGGCACCAGGCCCGAGATGGCGCGCAGCAGGGTCGTCTTGCCCGCGGCGTTGGCGCCCAGCACGGTGACCGCTTCGCCCTCCTCCACCTCCAGCGACACCGCGGCAAGCGCCCGCATGTCGCCGTAGTGGACTGAGAGGCCGTCGATCTCAAGCAGCGCCATCGGCGTCCTCCGAGTCCGACGCGTCCTCGACTGGCTCGCCGAGATACGCCGCGACCACCTCGGGGTGGTGGGCGATCTCCTGCGGTGATCCCTCCGCGAGCTTGGCGCCCTGGTTGAGCACCACGATGCGGTCGGCTAGCTGCATGATCGCCTTCATGTTGTGCTCGATGATCAGGAAGGTCATCCCCTCCTCGTTGAGCTCTCGCACCAGCGCGAGCGCATCGTTGACCTCGGTGGGCGTCAGACCGCCCATCATCTCGTCGAGCAGCAGCAGCCGGGCGTCGGTAGCCAGGGCCCGCGCCAGCTCCAACCGCTTGCGCGAGGCCAGCGGCAGACCTCGGGCCAGGGTGTCCGCTCCCGAGGCGAGCCCCAGCCGCTCCAGCTGCTCATCAGCGACGCGACGAGCCTGCGGGACCGAGTGCCCTTGCGTCAGCGCTGCCACGACGACGTTGTCCCGCACGGTGAGGTTGCCGAAGGGCTTCACGATCTGAAAGGTCCGCCCGATGCCCCGGCGGCTGCGGTCGGCGGGCCCGAGGTGCCCGATGTCCTCGTCCTCGAGCGCCACGGCGCCGCCGGTCGGGCGGATCATGCCCGAGACCACGTTGAACAGCGTCGTCTTGCCAGCGCCGTTGGGGCCGATCAGCCCGACGATCTGCTCGTGGCCCACCGAGAAGCTGACCTGATCGACGGCGCGCAAGCCGACGAAGTCGACCGTGACCTCCGAGACAGTCAGCATCAGGCGCTCACCTCCCGACGACGCCGGGCGGCACGCACCAGCTGCTGCAACCACGGCAGCGCGCCGCGCGGTGCGGCGAGGACGATGGTCACGAGCAACGCACCGTAGACCATCAGCGACGGCCCACCACCGAGCTCGGCTCGCAAGACCTCCCCCAACGGGATGATGACCACCGCACCGAGCAGCGGGCCGAAGGCCGTGCCCATCCCGCCGACGATGGCGATCAGCGCGATCTGCACCGACAGCTCGAACTCGGTGGTGCTGTCAGGGTCGATGTACTGGACGAACTGGGCATACACGGTCCCCGCGACAGCGGTCAGCGCCGCCGACAGCGCCGCGGCCACGATCTTCCAACGCACCACCTTGACCCCAACCGAACGGGCCGCGTCCTCGTTCTCGCGGATCGCGGTGAGGTAGTAGCCAAAGCGGGACCGCTCAAGCCACAGGGTGATGCCCACGACCACCGCCACGAGCCCGAGACCCACATACCAGTAGGCCTCGAGGGAGGCGAACAGCATGTTCTCCCACCCACCGTCGAAGGGGATGACGAGCCCGGCGGCTCCCCGGGTGAGATCCCGCAGGTTGACGGCCAGGATGTGCACCACGAACCCGAAGGCCAACGTGGCCAGCACGAAGAACGGTCCCCGCAACCGCAGCGTGATGGCACCCAGCACCAAGCCCAGCAGGCCCGCCACCCCGGCACCCGCGAACATCCCTAGCCATGGAGATATGTCCAGCTCGAGGAACAGCAGGGTCGAGGTGTAGGCGCCCACCCCCAGGAAGGCCGCGTGCCCGAGGGAGAGCCCACCGGCGTAGCCAGCAGAAAGGTTCCAGGCGCTCGCCAGGGCACCCCAGATGAGCACCTGGACTGCCATGTCCACCCAGAAGCCGCTGGGCAGCAGGTAGGGGAAGACGAGCAGCACGGCGATGATCGCAAGCGCCGCCACGACGCGCATCGGCCCCCACCGCCGTGCGGCTGCCGCGGCGGTGGTCTCCTCCGCGACTGCGGGGCCGGCTCCTGTCTGGTCTGCCATCTAGGCCCCCTGATAGACCTCGGCGCCGCGCCGCCCGAACAACCCCTGGGGTCGCAGCACCAGGACGGCGATGAACAGCACGAAGTACGCGATCTCTGCCCACGCCGCACCGACGAGGAATCCCACCACGGACTGCACCAGGCCAACCAGCAGCGCTGCGATCACCGCGCCGAGCACGCTGCCCAGTCCGCCCAGCACCACGATCACGAACGCGGTGATGACGAACGACAGGCCGACACGGGGATACACCGAGAAGACCGGTGCGGCGATGGCTCCCATGGCTCCGGCGCCGGCTACCGCGATGGCGTAGGTCATCATGTACACGCGCTGCACGTTGATGCCCATGAGAGCAGCCGCGTCGCGGTTCTGGGCCGTGGCCTGGATGGCCTTCCCGAAGCGCGTCCGGCTGAGGAAGGCCCACAGCGCCAGGGCCAGGCCGATGGCCACCACGAACGAGATCAGCATGGGTATGCTCACGCGCACCTCGCCGAAGCTGAGCGCGGTGCCGGTGTAGCCGGTGGTCACCGAGCGGGTGTCGGCCGAGAAGACCGTCAGCGCTGCGTTCTGCAGCAGGATGGACAGGCCGAGGGTGGCGAACACCACCGTGACCTCCGGCGCGCCGATGGTGCGCTTGATGATCAACCGGTCGGTCAGCAGGCCCAGTCCGAAGATCGCCGGCACCACCGCGAACACCGACAGGTAGGGGTCGATGTCCCACAGCGCCCACATCCAGAAGGCGCCGTACATGCCGAGCATCATGAACTCGCCGTGGGCGAAGTTGACCACTCGCAGCACGCCGAAGATCAACGTGAGGCCCACGGCCAGCAGCGCGTAGATGCCGCCGGTGAGCAATCCGGACGCGATGATCTGCAACGCGAGGTCCACCACGGTCCCCCGTCAGACGCCTCGTGCGGTCACAGTGTGGGCGGCCGGGTGACTGGCCTCCGCTGTGTGGCCGTGGCGTGGCCACGGCCACACAGCGGAGGGTCGGTCGAGGGCGATGCCCGCATCTCGCCCCCGACCGACCGGCCTGTCACTCGTCGTCCTCGTCGGGCTCCTCGATCTCGTCGCGCTCCTCCCAATCGGGGAGCGGGACGTTCAGGTAGTCCGCGACCGCGAACTCCTCGGGGAACACGACCTGCAGATCCACGTCCTGCCACTGCTGGACGACCGGCTCAGCCCGCAGGTTCTGCCCCGGCGTCTCGTGATCCGGGCCAGCGAACTCGAAGCCGAACCCGGTGATGGAGTCCTCGGGTGCGACATCGACCTGCTGAGCAGCCTCCATCAGGTCGTCGATGCTGGTCGACTCGGCGTTCGGCAGGATCTCGTTCAGGAACACCCAGGTGCCCATGAAGCCCCAGTCGGTGTACACGCCCTGGTCGTAGCCCTGCTCCTCGAGGGTGTCCTCGTAACGGGCCAGCAGCTCCTGCGCGTCGTCGGTGAGCGCCTCGGTGTCGATCGAGCCAGGAGTAGGCGGGACGATGTTGAAGATGCCATCCGCAGCATCACCCAGCGGCTCGGCGAAGTCCGTCTGACCGTAGCCGCCGCCGGCACCGACCGCGGCCGGGATGTCGATGTCCAGCTCCTGGGCCTGGCGCCAGAAGAGAATGCCGTCGGAGATCTGGGACACGTGGATGACGACGTCCGTGTCCTCCTCATCGATCTGCAGCAGGGTGGAGGAGAAGTCGGAGATCGTGCCGGCGTCGTAGCTCTCCTCGACCACCAGCTCCGCCGGAGAATCCTCCATGGCCTCGAGGGCGGCGTCAGCGATCGAGGTGCCGAACTCGTCGTCGGTGTAGACCATGGCCACGTTCATGTCCTCGGGGCTCTCCCCGAGCTCGTCGGCGAGGCCGGTCTCGATGAACTCCACCGAGTAGGCACCGAGGTCACTCGAGGAGATCGTGGTGCGCAGCACGTTCTCGGGCCCTTCGGTGATGCTGGCAGCGAACGCCGTGGTCTCCAGATAGGGCGTGTCGAGGCGCTGTGCCGCCGGCACCGCCGCACTGGCGATGGCGCTGGCATAGGTGCCGACGATCACGTCGACCTCGTCCTCCTCGACGAGCTGGCGCACCGCCGAGGTGCCCGCTTCCGGATCCGGGGCATCGGCGTCGACGAAGTCCACCGGCGTGCCGTCCAGGCCACCGTCCTCGTTGTACATCTCGACCGCGGTCTCCACGCCCTCGAGCGC
Source organism: Nitriliruptoria bacterium (assembly GCA_003553565.1). GTDB lineage: Bacteria > Actinomycetota > Nitriliruptoria > Euzebyales > Egibacteraceae > PUKE01. Next base: position 6,778 of record PWER01000104.1, read on the forward strand.
CTCGGTCGCCTCGAAGGCGAGGTCCCCGGTCTGCGGGAACATCGCGCCGATGCGGACCTGGTCGTCGGGGTCCTCGGGCTCCTCCTCGGGGTCGTCGGGCTCCTCCTCGGGGTCTTCAGGGTCGGCGGCCTCGTCCTCGTCCACCTCGCAAGCGGCAACCAGGACGGCGAAAGCTGCGAGCAGCAGCACCAGCACGAGCAACCTGCTTGTCTTGTTCATCATGGACCTCCCGATTCTGGGCATCTGCGTTCGCTTCCTCTCTAGCGGGGTCCACCGGCGATGCCGCTGGTCAGCGCCTCGATGAGCACACCGCGCGACTGGCGCAGATGCTCCTCGACCGCAGCCTCGGCGGCGTCGGGGTCGGCATCACGGATCGCCTCGACGATGTCGTCATGTGAGAACATGAGCTGGGTGTCGGGTCCGAGCTCCCGGTACACCCAGTGCCACAGCCGAGCGCTTGCGGGCAGGATCCGTGTGAGGGCGTCCTCGAGATAGGCGTTGCGCCCCAAGGCCGCGATGGCCAGGTGCAGCGCCTGATCGTGCTCCAAGAAGCGTGAGGCCTTCGCGGCGTCCGCCGCCTCGTCGGCTGGCGGCAGAGCATGCTCCAGCAGCACCTCGAGCTCGGAGCCCTGGCGACGCAGCGCAGCGAAGCGCGCCGCCTGCACCTCGATCGCAAGCCGGGCGTCGTAGACGGTGGCCACGTCGAGCGCACCGATCCCCGCCACCCTGATCCCCTTGCGCGGCAAGGACTCGAGCAAGCCGAGGGTCTCGAGCTGCGCCACCGCTCGCCGCACGGGCTCACGGGTGAGCGCGAGATCATCGGCCATCTGCCGTTCGGTGAGCAGCTCCCCAGGCTCGTACCGCAACGTCACCACGGCGCTCAGGAGCCGATGGAACGCCTCCTCACTGGAGAGCGCCGACCGGTCAGCAGACCACTGCTCACCGGAGAGCTGGCGCCGCAGCGCATCCAGAGCTGCCGTTCCCATGTGGGCTGTCTAACAGCCAATCTCTGGACGGTCAAGTAACATGTCAGTTACGAGCGGGGACGTAACGACAGGATTCGGGCACCTGGACCACCGACGCACCGGCCCCGCGCCGTCCTCGCCTCGGCCACGCAACGACGAGACGTCAAAGACACGAGGCGATACGCCCGAGCGTGGCTTCTAGGCCCCGCCCTCGACCCGACGTAGCAGGTCCGCGGCGGCCGCCAGCAGCGCTGCGTCCTCCCCGCGAC
>PWER01000060.1 GCA_003553565.1 Nitriliruptoria bacterium
CGCGCAGCTCCCCCGACAGCTCCACGGCCTTGTCGAGGGGGTGGTCCTTGCCCATGACGGGCGCCGGCATCATCTTGGTCAGCTTCTCGCCGAAGCTGAACGGGTAGCCCAACACCCGCGCGGCGTCCTTGATCGCCTGCTTGGCCTTGATGGTGGAGAAGGTGACGATCTGGGCGACGCGGTCGCTGCCGTACTTCTCGGTGGCGTAGCGGATCATCTCCGCGCGCCGGCGCTCGTCGAAGTCGAGGTCGATGTCGGGCATCGACACGCGCTCGGGGTTCAAGAACCGCTCGAAGATCAGGTCGTGGGCCAGCGGATCCAGGTCGGTGATGCCCACGCAGTAGCTCACGGCGCAGCCCGCTGCCGAGCCGCGTCCCGGGCCCAGGCGGATGCCCTGGTCGCGGGCGTGCTGGCACAGGTCGGCCACGATCAGGAAGTAGGCGCTGTAGCCCATCTGCTCGATGACGGTGAGCTCGTGCTCGAGGCGCTCGACCACGTGGTCGGGCACCGGCTCGCCGTAGCGCTGCTCGGCCCCCTGGAAGACGCAGCGGCGCAGCCACTCCTGCTCGGTGTAGCCCTCGGGGGTGTCGAACCGCGGCAGGCGGAAGCCCTCGTAGTCGAGGTCCACCGCGCAGCGCTCGTTGATCTCCAGGGTGTTGCGCCACGTCTCGGGGTGATCGGGGAACAGCCCCTGCATCTCGTGCGGCGTCTTGAGGTAGTGGTCGCTGCCGGGGAAGCGCAGCCGCTTCTCGTCGGCCTTCTTGGCCCCGGTGCCGATGCACAGCAGGACGTCGTGGGCCTCGTGGTCCTCCTGGTGGGTGTAGTGGCTGTCGTTGGTGGCCACCAGCCCGAGGTCGAGGTCGCGGGCGAGGCGCATCAGCTCGGGCAGCGTCTGGCGCTGCTCGGGGATCCCGTGGTCCTGCAGCTCGATGAAGTAGCGGTCGGGACCGAACACGTCGCGGTGCCAGGACACGGCCTCCTGGGCGCCGGTGGCATCGCCCTTGAGCAGCTTCTGGTTGACCTCCGAGCCCAGGCAGCCCGACAGGCAGATCAGGCCCTCGCTGTGCTCGGCGAGCAGCTCGCGGTCGGCGCGCGGCTTGTACCAGTAGCCCTCCAGGAACGCGCGGCTGGAGAGCTTCATGAGGTTGCGGTAGCCGACGTCGTTCTCGGCCAGCAGCGTCAGGTGGTAGTAGGGCTCGCGCTTGCCGGCGGCGGCGTCGCCCTCCGGCGAGGCGCCGCGCTTGCTGAAGCGGCTGTCGGGAGCGACGTAGAGCTCGCAGCCGATGATCGGGTTCACGCCGTGGGCCTTGCCCGCCTTGTAGAAGTCGATCGCGCCGAACATGACGCCGTGATCGGTCATGGCGAGGCCGGGCATGCCCTGCTCGGCGGCCACCCGCATGAGGTCGTCGATGCGGCTGGCCCCATCGAGCATCGAGTACTCGGTGTGGGTGTGGAGGTGGACGAACGAGTCACCCACGGCAGCGGCCTCCCAGACGGCGGCGGACCTGCGGTGCGGTCGGCGGCGTGATGGGGAAGGTGGCGCCGCAGCGCCGTGAATCACAGCCGTGTCATCGCAGGGCGCGACGGTAGCGCACCCGCGCGGCGGAGTCTACGCCTCGGCGGCATCACCAGCGGGCCGGCCGCGATCGGCCGCGAGGCCACCCGCGAGGGCCGCCCCGATCGTCGCGGCGTGCTCGGCCAGCACGTGTGCCAGGCGCGCGCAGTCCTCCCGACGCAGGCGGCTGGAGGGCCCCGACACCGACACCGCGGCCGGGTCCTCGTCCAGGCCCGGCACCGGCACGGCCACGCAGCGCACGCCGATCTCCTCCTCCTCGTCGTCCACGGCATAGCCTCGCTCGCGGACCGCCTCCAGCTCGGCGCGCAGCGCTCCGCGGTCGGTGATGGTGCTCGGGGTCTTGGCGGTCAGCGGCAGGCGTGCGAGCAGCGCCTCGGCCTCGGCGTCGGGCCGAGCGGCCAGCAGCACCTTGCCGACCGCGGTGGAGTGCGGCGGGACGCGGTTGCCGAGCTCGGTGAACATGCGCATCCGCGCGTGCGACTGCGCCTGGGCCACGTAGACCACGTAGGCGCCCTCGAGCAGGGCGAGGTTGGCGGTCTCGCCGGTCGCAGCGGCCAGCTGGTCCAGCACCGGCTGGGCGAGCCCGGCCAGCAGCGTGTCCGACACCGCGGCGAGCCGCAGCACGCGCGCCCCGAGGGTGTAGCGGCGCCCGCCGAGCTCCTGACGGGCGTAGCCGCGCGCGACGAGCGTGCGCAGCAGGCGGTGGGCGGTGGGCGCCGGCAGGTCCGTCTCGGTCGCCACCTCGCCGACCCCGAGCGGCCCACGCGCGGCCAGCGCCTCCAGCACGTCCAGCGCCCGACCCACCGACTGCAGGCCCCCGGCCGGTTGCTGGGGCTCGCCGCTCATGGTGATCGCTCCTGTGTCGGCTGCCATCAGTGGTCGCGCGTGGCGTCCGTCTCCCGGGCGGGGCCGCGGTGGCGCTCGCCGGCGGGCATTGACGCCGACCCAGCGTCAGCGTACCGTCTCGTTCCATCTTCTGGACATTGCATTTCGCAGAGCAGAACGCAAGCGAGGCGAGCTCACGGAGAGGAACGAGGCGACGATGGCGGAACCTGAGGGCGTCGAGGTGCTCGGCAGCACGGCCGGGCGGCGCGCGGAGCTGCTGACCGACCAGGCGCGCGCCTTCCTGGCGCTGCTGCACCGCGAGCTGGCCCCGCGACGCGACGAGCTGCTCGCGCAGCGCGCACAGCGCCGGGCGCGGCTGGCCGCAGGCGAGCGACCGGACTTCCGGCCCGACACCGCGCAGGTCCGCGCGGCCGACTGGACGATCGCACCCGTGCCCGACGATCTCACCGATCGCCGCGTGGAGATCACCGGCCCGACCGACCGCAAGATGCTGGTCAACGCGCTGAACTCCGGGGCACAGGTGTTCATGGCCGACTTCGAGGATGCCAACGCCCCGACGTGGGCGAACATGATCGACGGGCAGCGCAACGTGGCCGACGCCATCCGCCGCGACCTCGACTTCGTCACCGACGAGGGCAAGGCCTATCGCCTGACCGACGACCCCGCCACGCTGGTGGTGCGCCCGCGCGGCTGGCACCTCGACGAGCCCCGGTTCCGCGTCGATGGCCAGGCGATCCCCGCCAGCCTGTTCGACTTCGGCCTGCACCTGTTCCACAACCACGAGGCCCTGGCCGCGCTGGGCTCGGGCCCCTACTACTACCTCCCCAAGCTCGAGGGCCACACCGAGGCGCGGCTGTGGAACGACGCCTTCGTGCTCGCCCAGGATCACCTCGGCATCCCCCGCGGGACGATCAAGGCGACCGTGCTGATCGAGCACCTCCTGGCGGCGTTCGAGATGGACGAGATCCTCTACGAGCTGCGCGAGCACGCCGCCGGGCTGAACGCCGGCCGCTGGGACTACATCTTCAGCGCCATCAAGGCCTTCCCCGACGATGCCAGCGTGGTGCTGCCCGACCGCGTGCAGGTCACGATGACGGTGCCGTTCATGCGCGCCTACACCGAGCTGCTGGTGGCCACGTGCCATCGTCGCGGGGCCCACGCGATCGGTGGGATGGCCGCGCTGATCCCCAGCCGCCGCGACCCCGAGGCCAACGAGCGCGCGCTCGACGCCGTGCGCGCGGACAAGCAGCGCGAGGCCACCGACGGCTTCGACGGCACGTGGGGGGCCCACCCCGACCTCGTCGCGGTCGCGCGCGAGCAGCTCGACGCCGTGCTCGGCGACGCGCCCAACCAGATCCACCGCCAGCGCCCCGAGGTCGCCACGCAGGCCGCGGACCTCCTCGACATCCGGGTCCCGGGCGGGACCATCACCGAGCACGGGCTGCGCACCAACGTGCGCGTGGGGATCCTGTACCTCGAGTCGTGGCTGCGCGGGATCGGTGCTGCGGCCCTGTTCAACCTCATGGAGGACGCCGCCACCGCCGAGATCAGCCGCAGCCAGATCTGGCAGTGGCAGCACCACGGCGTGGCCCTCGAGGCCGGCGACGACCTCCAGGGAGCACCGGTCACCCGGGCGCTGGTCCAGCAGGTCATCGACGAGGAGCTCGTCGCCATCCAGCAGGCCCTTGGCCCCGACGCTCGGGCGCACGGGCGCCACGACGCGGCCCGCGACCTGTTCGTCGAGGTGGCGCTGGCCGACCGGCCACCGGAGTTCCTCACCATCCCCGGGATGGCTCGGCTCGAGGAGCCCCCGACCACCTCGGGAGCGAAGGCGCGGTAAGCGTGCCCCGTCGCGGTCGAGGGGGCACGCACGCCCAGCGACCGCCCGACGACCCGCAGGACCGGTGGCGGTCCGGTGGTGGTCGGGACCGCGGCGACGTGGGACACTCCTCGGCGACGCTGGCCGCCGCGACCCCGCGGCCGAGCGAGCAGGAGGTGCCCATGGCCCGGCGTGAGGCCCCGCAGCTGGTGGTCGGCATCACCTCGCGGGCGCTGTTCGACCTCGCCGAGGCCGACCGCGTGTTCCGCGAGGACGGGCTGGCCGCCTACCGCGAGCATCAACGCCGCCGTGAGGCGGTGCTGCTGGCACCAGGGACCGCGCTGCCCCTGGTGCGCGCGCTTTTGCGCCTGAACCGGCGCGCGCGCAGCGAATTGGTGCGGGTGGTGGTGATCAGCCGCAACGACGCCGACACCGGCGTGCGCGTGTTCCACTCCATCGCCGGGCACGGGCTGGCCATCGACCAGGCGGCGTTCACCGGTGGTCGCGAGCCCTGGCCCTACCTCGCCTCGTTCCGCTGCAACCTGTTCCTGTCCGCCGAGCCCGGCGACGTCGAGGCGGCCCTGGGCCACGGCTTCCCCGCCGCGCTGGTCAGCGCCCCACCGCAGGACCTCGCCGAGGACGACGCCGAGGAGGTGCGCCTGGCCTTCGACGGGGACGCGGTGCTGTTCGACCACTCCAGCGAGCGGATCTACCAGCGCCACGGGCTCGAGGCGTTCCAGCAGCGCGAGAGCGCCCTGGCCGACGAGCCCATGGAGCCCGGCCCCTTCGCGCCGTTCCTCGCCGCGCTGCAGCACATCCAGTCGCGCTTCGGCGAGGAGGACGCGCCGGTGCGCACCGCGCTGGTCACCGCCAGGGGTGCGCCGGCGCACCTGCGGGTCATCAATACGCTGCGGGCGTGGGGCGTGCGCCTGGACCAGTCGTTCTTCCTGGCCGGCGAGGACAAGGCGCCGGTCCTCGAGCAGTTCCGGCCCCACATCTTCTTCGACGATCAGCGCGATCACCTCGACCGGGCACGAGCACGCACGCCCTCGGCGCAGGTGCTGCCCAGCGGTGACGTCCAGCTGCCGCTGTTCTCCCAGGCTCTGGGCGCCACCGACGGACGCGGGGAACCCACCGACGAGCCGGGCGCGGCCACCCGGCACGCGGCGTCATGAGGCGCGTGCTGCGCTGCGCCGCGCCGCCGACCGCGGCGGGTGGCCTCAGACGTCGATGAGGTCCACCGCGTCGGCGTGGGCCTCGATCCACTCGCGCCGGTCGGCGGCGCTCTCGCCCATCAGCAGCGAGAAGGTGCGGTCGGCGCGGGAGGCGTCGCGGGTGGCCACTCGCAGCAGGACGCGCCGCGCGGGGTCCATCGTGGTGTCCCACAGCTGCTGCGGGTCCATCTCGCCGAGCCCCTTGAAGCGGGCGACCTCGGCCCTGCCGCGGAAGCGCTGGCGCTGCAGCCGGTCGCGCTCCTCGTCCGACAGCGCGTAGGCGAGGTCGGTGCCCTGGCGCAGCTGATACAGCGGCGGCTGGGCGATGTAGAGGTGCCCCCCGTCGACGAGCTTGGGCATCAGGCGGTAGAAGAACGTCAGCAGCAGGGTGGTGATGTGGCCACCGTCGACATCGGCGTCCGACAGGATCACGATCTTGTGGTAGCGCAGCTTCGCGTAGTCGAAGTCGTCGCCGATGCCCGTGCCGATCGCCTTGACGAGGTTGCCGATCTCGGCGTTGGCCAGCACGCGTCGCAGCTGCGCCCTCTCGACGTTGAGCACCTTGCCGCGCAGCGGCAGGATCGCCTGGGTCTGGCGATCGCGGGCCATCTTGGACGAGCCGCCCGCCGAGTCGCCCTCCACCACGAACAGCTCGCACTCCTCGGGTCGACGCGAGGAGCAGTCGGAGAGCTTGCCGGGCAGGCCGGCCGAGCCCTGGTCGAGCAGCCCCTTGCGTCGGGTCAGGTCGCGGGCCTGGCGAGCCGCCTCCCGCGCCTTTGCCGCCACCTGCGCCTTCTTGATGATCCGCCGGGCCAGCGTCGGGTTGGCGTCCAGCCACTCCCCGACCGCCTCGTTGACGGCGCGCTCCACGAACCGGCGCATGCTGGAGCTGCCGAGCTTGCTCTTGGTCTGCCCCTCGAACTGCGGGTCGGGCATCTTGACCGAGATGACCGCGCACATGCCCTCGCGCAGGTCCTCGCCGGCCAGGGGCCGGTCGTCCTTGCGGAATGCCTTGTTGCGCTCGCCCCAGCGGTTGAGGCTGCCGGTCAGGGCCTTGCGGAAGCCCTCCTCGTGGGCTCCGCCGTCGGTGGTGCGCACCACGTTGACGTAGCTGCGCACGCGCTCGGCGTAGCCGCCGGCCGCCCAGTTCACCGCCGCGTCCACCGCCAGCGCGGCGCCGTCGACGGTCTCGGCGCGCGCGACGTGCACGGGCTTTGCGAGCAGCGCCTCGTCGTCGCCGAGGAGCTCCTCCACGAACGCCGCGAGGCCTCGCTTGAACTGGAACGTCTCCTGCGACCCGGTGGCCTCGTCGCGCAGCTCGAGGCGCAGCCCCGGGTTGAGCAGGCTGGTCTCCCGCAGCCGCGTGGCGACGGTCTCGCGGTCGAGCTCGACCTGATCGAAGATGTCGGGGTCGGGCCAGAAGCGGATGATCGTGCCGGTGCGCTTGGACTGGCCGACGTCGTGGAGGGCCTCGGCGCGCTTGCCGCGAGCGAACCGCACGAGGTGCTTGCGCCCGTCGCGCCAGACCTCCGCCTCCAGGCGCTGCGACAGCGCGTTGACGACGCTCACGCCGACCCCGTGCAGACCGCCGGACACCGCGTAGGCCTGCTGGTCGAACTTGCCGCCGGCGTGCAGCTTGGTCAGCACGACCTCGACGGCGGGCTTGCGCTCCCTGGGGTGGCGCTCCACGGGGATTCCCCGGCCATCGTCGCTGACCTCGACGCCACCGTCGGCGCGCAGCAGCACCCGGATGCGCCCGGCGTGGCCGGCGAGGTGCTCGTCCACGGCGTTGTCCACCACCTCCCAGATGAGGTGGTGCAGCCCGCTCGCATCGGTGGACCCGACGTACATGCCGGGTCGCTTGCGCACGGCCTGGAGACCCTCCAGGACGCTGATGGACGTGGCCGAGTACTCGGTGGTGCTCACGAGCTCGCTTCCCTGATCGTGGCCGCGTGGCTGGACGCCTGTCCGATGCTGCCACGCCCGCTCTCGCCTGCCAGGCAGGCGCCGCGCCCTGGGGAGGGCGGCGGTGGTCAGCCCACGGTCACTGCAGCAGCAGCCAGATGATGGCACCGAGGGCCAGCAGGCCGGCCAGCAGCGTGAGCACCCGGAACATCACCGGCGAGGTGTCCGACTCAGCGTGCGCCTCGACCTCGGGCTCGGGGGCTGCCTCGGCGAAGGCGCGCCAGGCGTCGGTGTCCGCGCCCGGGTCGGACGCCTCGTGGTCAGGCGCCTCGTGGTCAGGCGCCTCGTGGTCGGGCTCGCGCGGGTCAGCCATCGGGGTCGTCTCCTGCGGGGTCGTCGGGCGGGGCCGGCGCCGTCTCGCTGCGCCGGGTGGCAGGCGCGGGCGCTGGACGCTCGGGCGCGTCCGAGCGCGCGCCGAGGAACCGGGCGAGGGCGGCCCGGGCGCTGGCGAGGTTCGCGCGCGGCACGTGCTCGCCACGCTGGTGGGCCTGTGCCACCAGCCCGGGGCCGAAGTTCAGCGCCGGCACGTCGGCCGCGTCGAAGCGGGCCACATCGGTCCAGGCCTGCTTGGCCTCGACCGGCTGGCGCGCCGCGGCGAGGAACGCCGCGACCGCGGGGGCCTCGCGGGCCGGGCGCGCCGGTGGCGCCCGGTCGGTGATGGCCCAGTGCGCGCTGGCGCCGAGCACCGCGGGGTCCAGCAGGTCGGCGAGCAGGGCGTCGAGGTGGCGCTCGGCCTCGGCCAGGGTGCGGTGCGGCGCGAAGCGCAGGTTGACGTTGACCGTGACCGCGTCGGGCACCACGTTGCGCGCGCCGCGGGTCCAGGCCTGGGTCGGGGCGAGCACCTCCCAGAAGGTCAGCCCGTCCACCGCCACCGGCTGCGGCGGGTAGCCGCCGAGGCGCTGCAGCGCCGTGCCGGCACGCACCAGCGCGTTGTCGCCGTGCCAGGGCCGCGCGGAGTGCGCGGCGCGACCGGGCACGGTCACCTGCGCGTGCAGCCCGCCCAGGCAGCCCAGCTCCACGCGCAGGTCGGTGGGCTCCAGCACGATCGCGACCTGCGCGGCGGTCAGCGCGGGGACCGCCTCGAGGACCGCGGCCAGCTCGTTGCCCTCGGCGGGGCCCTCCTCGCCGGCGTAGGCGACCACCACGATGTTGTGCTCGCCGTCACGCAGCCTCGCATCGGCGAGGCAGTCCAGCGCCACCGCGAGCCCGCCGAGCATGTCCGAGGCGCCGCGCCCCACGAGGTGCTCGGCCGTCAGGCTGGGCACCCGGTCGTCGTCGGTGGGCGGCACGACGTCGAGGTGGCCGACCAGCAGCACCAGCGGCCGCGGGTCGTCGAGGTCGCCACAGACCAGCGAGCTGCCCACCCGCGTGACCGGCGCGCCCGCCTCGCGGGCCCACGCGGCCACCCAGTCCGCCAGCGGCCCCTCCTGCCCGGTCACGCGGGCACGCGCCAGCAGGTCGAGCGCGAGCGCCTCCAGCGCGGAGGGCGACGGTGGGCCGTCCGGGGCGGTCACGCGCGCCTCGACGCCGGCATCACACGGCCACGTCGTGCTCGCGCAGCGCCTCGTTGAGGCTCACGCGGTCGTCGGTGGCCTCCGAGCGCTCGCCGATGATGAGCCCGCACGCCACCCCGTAGGTGCCGGCAGGGAACTCGCGCTGGCGGGTCCCGGGGACCACGACCGACCGGGCGGGGACGCGACCCTTGATGGTCAGCGGCTGGCTCCCGGTCACGTCGATGATCGGCACCGAGGCGGTCAGCACCAACCCTGCGCCGAGGATCGCGCCCTCCTCGACGATCACGCCCTCGGTGACCACGCAGCGCGAGCCGATGAAGGCCCCATCCTCGACGATCACCGGGCGTGCGCTCGGCGGCTCCAGCACGCCGCCGATGCCCACCCCGCCGGCGAGGTGGACGTCGCGGCCGATCTGGGCGCAGCTGCCCACCGTGGCCCAAGTGTCGACCATGGTGCCGGCGCCGACGTAGGCGCCGATGTTGACGTAGCTCGGCATCAGCACCGCGCCCCGCTCGACGTGCGCGCCGTGGCGCACCGTGGCGGGCGGCACGACCCGCACGCCGGCCTTGTGGTGGTCGCGCTTGAGCGGCACCTTGTCGTGGTACTCGAAGGGGCCCGAGGTGATCTGCTCCATCCCGCGCTGGCGGAACGACAGCAGCACCGCGCGCTTGGTCCACTCGTTGACCACCCAGGCCCCGTCGCGCGGCTCGGCGACGCGGACCTCGCCGGCGTCGAGCAGGTCGAGGGTCTCGTCCACGGCCTTGCGGACCTTGCGCTTGTCCCAGGTGCCCGCCTCGAAGGCGTCGTCGATGGTGGTGCGCAGGTCGTCGATGTCGGTCACAAGCTGCTCCCTGTGGGGGTCGGCGGGGACGGAACGCTAGCAAGCGTGCGCCCGCGGGACCGTCAGGGCCGTCAGGCGCCGTCGCCACGCCCGCGGGCGCCGGCGGGTCAGTGGCCGGGCAGCGACCCGTCGGCGATGGCGCGCTCCCAGATCGCCGCTGCCTCCTGGCAGCCCTCGACGCTGGGGACCAGGGCCAGCCGCAGCCAGCCGTGCCCGCCGGGGCCGAACGCCCGCCCGGGGCTGGCGATGATGCGGTGGGCCAGCAGCGCCTCGGCATAGGCGGCATCGTCGCCACCCGGGGCGGCCAGCCAGAGGTAGAAGGTCGCCTCGCTGCCCGACACCGCAAGGCCCGCCCGCGCCGCGAAGTCGAGCAGCACCGCGCGCTTGGCATCGAAGGTGGCGCGGCGCTCGGCCACGTGCTCCTCGTCGGACCAGGCAGCGATCGCCGCGCGCTGCACGAACTCGGGGCTGGCGGTGCCGATGTTGGGTCGCAGCAGGCGGTTGCGGCGGATCAGCTCGGGGTCGCCGACCAGCGCGCCGCTGCGGTAGCCGGTCATCCCCGAGCGCTTCGACAGGCTGAACGCGACCAGCAGCCCCGACAGGTCCGGGCCCTCGGCGCTGGAGGCATCGGCGGCCACCTCGAGCACCGAGGGCGGCCGCGGCCCGGCCACCGGGTGGATGTCGAGGTAGCACTCGTCGCTGGCCAGCGTCACGCCGCGCTCGCGCGCGGTGGCGAGCTGCCGGGCGAGGTAGTCGCGGTCGGCGATCGCACCGGTGGGGTTGTGGGGGTAGTTCAGCCAGGCGAGCCCGGCCCGGTCGAGCCGGTCGCGCTCCAGTGCCTCCAGGTGCAGGCGCCACCCGCTCGCGGCCGACAGCGGCTCGGGGTCGGCGCGGCCGCTGGCGAAGCGCGCGCCGCGCTCGTAGGGGGCATAGCCGGGGGTGCCGTAGAGCGCGCCATCGCGCGGCCCGTCGGGGTCCAGCACCGCCAGCGGCAGGTGGAAGATCGCCTCCTTGCTGCCCGAGGTCGGCAGGACGTGCCGGTCGGGGTCGACCCGCACGCCGGTGCGCCGGTGCGCCCAGGTCGCGATCTCCTGGCGCAGCTCGGGCAGCCCCGCAGCCGTGGGGTACTGGCTCACCTCCGGCACCGCGTCGATCAGGGCGGTGCGGATGAACCGCGGGGTCGGCTCCACCGGGTCACCGACCGAGAAGTCGTGCAGCGGCGTGCCCTCGGCAGCCATCGCGCGCGCCAGGTCCTGGAACCGCGCGAGTGGGTAGTCGCCGAGCGCTTCGAGAGCGGGGTGCATGATGTGGCACCCTACCGCGCAGCCCCTCCCCAGGGCGCAGGGTTACGATCTGCGCACGCGGGCATGCACAGGGGAGGCAGCGTCGGGCCATCCGACGGGGCATCCGGCCGACGAGCCGCACAGGCTGCGACGAGGATCCAGATGAACACCGTGCCCGAGGACCTGCTCGACCTGTACTTCAGCGAGCTCGGGAAGGTCCGGCTGCTGACAGCCGAGGACGAGGTCCACCTCGCCCAGACCATCGAGGCGGGCGTCTCGGCCGCCGCCGAGCTCGAGCGCGCCGACGCGGCCGAGCTGCCGCTGCGGCACCGCCGCGAGCTCCAGCGGACGGTGCGGCGCGGCGACGAGGCCTTCAACCACTTCGTCGCCGCGAACCTGCGGCTGGTGGTCAGCGTCGCCTCGCAGTTCTCCAAGCGCTCCTCGCTGGACCTCGGCGAGCTGATCCAGGAGGGCAACCTCGGCCTGCTGCGCGCGGTCGAGAAGTTCGACTGGCGACGCGGCTACAAGTTCTCGACCTACGCCACCTGGTGGATCCGCCAGGCGATCCAGCGGGGCGTGGCCGGCAACGAGCGCACCATCCGGCTGCCGGTGGCCCTGCACGACGCCCTCATCAAGCTGCGTGCGGCCAAGGCGCGCATCGAGGCCGAGTCGGGGGTGAGCCCCTCGATCGCCGAGCTCGCCGAGGCCACCAAGCTGCCCGAGGAGCGGGTGCGGCGCGCCCTGGAGGGCGATCACCCGATGACCTCCCTCGACCGCCCCGTCGGGTTCGAGACCGACGCCAGCGACCTCGCGGAGTTCGTGGCGGTGGCCGAGGACTCCCCTGCCGACGAGGTCATCGAGCAGCGCTGGCGCGAGGGCCTCGTCGAGGCCGCGCGCGAGATCCTCGACGAGCGGGCCTTCTACATCGTCTCGCGGCGCTTCGGGCTCGATGGCGACGAGGCGCTCACGCTCGACGCGCTGGGCCAGGAGCTGTCGCTGTCGCGCGAGTCGGTGCGCAAGATCGAGCACCAGGCGCTGCGCCTGCTCGAGCGCACCATCGGCGCCGAGCTCGGTGACGGCGACCACGCCCACGCGGTGGCCTAGGCACCGGATCAGGCGCGGGTCGCGCGGCCGACCAGACGCCGCGCCGCGGGCGGACGGCCTGTCAGGCGAAGGCGCTGTGGCCGGTCAGGCGCCGGCCGAGCGCCAGGGTGTGGATCTCCTCGGTGCCCTCGTAGGTGACCACGCTCTCCAGGTTGGTCAGGTGGCGCATCACCGGGTACTCGAGCGTGATGCCGCTGGCGCCCAGCACCCCGCGGGCGGTGCGCGCCACGTCCAGGGCCATGCGGCAGTTGGCGAGCTTGCCGGCCGAGACGTGCTCGGGGGCCAGCCCCTCGGCGTCCTTGCGTCGCCCCAGGTGCAGCGCGAGCAGCTCCCCTTGGGCCACCGCCAGGCTCATGTCGACCAGCTTCTTCTGCGTCAGCTGGAACGCCGCGATCGGAGCGCCGAACTGCACGCGGGTCGCGGCGTGCTCGCGCGCCGCGGTCGCGCAGGCGCGCGCCGCACCGGTCACGCCCCACACGATCCCGTAGCGGGCCTCCGACAGGCACGCGAGCGGGGCGCGCAGGCCCTTCGCCTCGGGCAGGCGGGCGCTGTCGGGCACGCGCACGTCATCGAGCACCAGCTCGCTGGTCACCGAGGCGCGCAGCGACAGCTTCGCCGGGACCGGGCGGGCGCTGAAGCCGGGGGCATCGGCCTCCACCAGGAACCCGCGCACGCCCTGCTCGGTCTGGGCCCACACCACCGCGACGTCGGCGATCTCGCCGTTGGTGATCCACTGCTTGGTGCCGTGCAGGATCCAGTCGTCGCCCTCGCGTCGGGCGCGGGTGCGCAGCGCCGAGGGGTCGCTGCCCGCGTCGGGCTCGGTCAGCCCGAAGCAGCCGATCGCGTTGCCCTGCGCCATGGACGGCAGCCACCGCTGGCGCTGCTCCTCGCTGCCGAAGCGGTGGATCGCGGTCATCGCCAGCGAGCCCTGCACCGAGCAGAACGAGCGCAGGCCGCTGTCGCCCGCCTCCAGCTCCGCGCAGGCGATCCCGTAGGCGACCGCCGAGGCGCCCGCGCAGCCGTAGCCCTCCAGGTGCATGCCCAGCAGCCCGAGCTCGCCCATCTCCTGGGCGATGGCACGGTCGAAGGTACCGGCCTCCACGCGCTCGGCGATGCCCGGCAGCGCGCGTTCGGTGACGAAGCGCCGCACGACCGCGCGCAGCGCCTGCTCCTCCTCGGTGAGCCCGGTGTCCAGGGCCAAGGGGTCGGTCGGGTCGAAGGTGCTCATGCGCGATCCTGCTCCTCGTCGGCCGCAGTGTCGCACGGTCGTGGCATGCTGCGCCCGTCATGAGCCCCTCGCCCACCTCCGCGCGCCTGCGCCGCACCGGCGGCGACCGCACCACGACCCCGCCGGGCACCTCCGCACCCCGCCCCGGGGTGCTGCTGGCCTCCGAGGCGCGGGGCGCGCCCGAGGTCGGCCTGGCCGCCGCCCCGATCGATCGCACCCGGGTGGGACGCACCAGCACCCGGGTGGGGCAGGGCACGGTGCGGCGGGCGCTGCGCAGCGCTGCGGGGCCCCTGATCGGCGAGGTGCGGCTGACCGGCCCCGAGGCGCTGGTCGAGGTGTGGGGTCCGCCGAGCACCGACCGCGCGGAGGTCCACGCCGCTCACGCGGCGACGGTGGCCTGGGCCGGGCTCGCCGACGACACCGCGGGCTTCGCCGAGGCCTGCGCGCAGCACCCGGTGACGCGGCGGTTGCATCGCGAGCTCGGCGACGTGGTGCTGCCCCGGTTGCCCAGCGTGGGCGAGGCGCTGGGACGCGCCGTGATCAGCCAGCTGGTGCAGGGCGTGGAGGCCGCCGGCTCGATCGCGCGGCTGGTGGAGCGCGCGGGCCTGCCCGCCCCGGGAGGGCTGCGGTGCTGGCCCGACGCGCGGTCGGTGCGCGCCGAGCCGCCCTACGCGCTGCGGCGCTGCGGCATCTCGCAGCGCGGCGCCGCGGCGCTGCACGCGGGCGCGCTCGAGGAGCCGCGCCTGCGGCGCGCCGCCGCCCGCGACGTCGCCGAGCTCGAGCGGCGGCTGCGGGCCCTGCCGGGCGTGGGGGCCTGGACCGCCGCCGAGACCCGCCTCGCGCTGGGCGACCCCGACGCCGTCAGCGTCGGCGACTACCACCTGGCCAGCGTGGTGGGCACCGCGCTCACCGGCGAGCAGCGCCGACGCGAGGAGTGGACCGACGCCGAGATGCTGGCGCTGCTCGAGCCCTTCGCCGGCCAGCGCGGGCGGGTGATCCGCCTGTGCGAGCTGGCAGCACACAAGCGGCTCGCGCCGCGCCAGCGCCGCATCGCCCCGCGCGCGCCGCTGTCGGCGCACCGGTACTGGTGAGCGGGCGCCGCACCCTCGCGGTCGGCGATCGGTGAGGCTCGACCTGCTAGCCGGCGGCGCGACTCGAGCGCTCGGTGGCGCCCTCGGCCGCGGTCGCAGCCTGCGGCGGGGCGAGCGGCCGCGGCGGCTGCGGCGGCTCGAGGCTCTGCGCCAGCACCGAGCCGTCGGTGTCGGAGCTGGCGAGCTCCTCGGCCTGGCGGGCCAGCGAGCGCAGCATCGAGGCGAAGATGAACGCGTGGAAGGGCAGCATCGACCACCAGTAGACGCGGCCCAGCAGGCCGCGCGGGGCGAACAGCGCCCGCTGGGTCAGGCGCGCGCCCGTGTCCTCGGCGTGGGGCTGGATGCGCCACTCCAGCCAGGCAGCGCCGGGCACGCGCATCTCGGCGCGCAGGCGCAGCAGCCCGACCTGCTGGGGGTCGGGCGCTGGGGCGCTGCCCACGGAGGTGCCGCCGCCGGCACCGGGCTGGCGGATCTCCTCCACGCGCCAGAAGTCGAGGGCGTCACCGACGCGCAGGCGGTTGGGGTCGCGGCGGCCACGGCGGAGCCCGACCCCGCCGATCAGACGGTCCATCCGACCTCGGATCGACCAGGCCCACATGTGGGTGGGCCACCCGCGGCCGCCACCGACGCGGGACACCGTGGCGAAGGCGTAGGGAGCAGGGGCGCTGGTGTCGGACTCGTGCACGTCGGTCAGCAGCGTCCCACCGGTCCACTCGGGGTCGCCCGGATAGGGCTCGGCGGGGCTGCGCCCGCCGATCTCGGCGTCGCGCCACGAGGTCTCGACCTCGGCGTCGCGCACGCGCAGCAGGGCCAGCCGCAGCGCCTGGTCGTAGGGGATCGTCGGGTGCGGGTCCAGCGTGGCGATGTCCTCGGTCTCGCCGGCCTGCGCGTCGCGGACGATCACCTCCATGGTGAGGCTGTCGATCAGCGGGCGCGCCACCCCGAACGGCACCGGGGTGACGAGGTTCACCCAGTGGCTGGACAGGCTCGGGGTGAGCACCGGCACCGGCACGACCAGCCGCCGCGGCAGGCCCGCCACGCGCGCGTAGATCCGCATCATGTCCAGGTAGGTGAGCACGTCGGGCCCACCGATGTCGTAGTCGTGGTCCGCGCCGTCCTCGTGGGCCGCGTCGGCGGCCACGACGAGGTAGCGCAGCACGTCGCGGATCGCGATCGGCTGCGTCCGGGTGTGCACCCACCGCGGGGTCACCATCACCGGCAGCTTCTCGACGAGGTGGCGCAGCATCTCGAAGGACGCCGACCCCGACCCGATGATCACCCCTGCGCGCAGCACCGTGCACGGGGTCGGGCCGGCCGCCAGGATGTCAGCCACCTCGGCGCGGCTGGCGAGGTGCTGGCTGCTGTGCTCATCGACCTCGCCGAGACCGCCGAGGTAGACCACGCGGCGCAGCCCGCGGGCATGCGCCGCCGAGCTGACGCGCCGGGCGATGCGCCGGTCGGCGGCGGCGAACTCCTCGGTCGAGCCCATGCTGTGGACCAGGTGGTAGACGACGTCGCACCCGGCGAAGGCCTCCTCGACCTCCTCGCCGCCCTCCAGCAGGTCACCCGCGCGCACGTCGACGGAGCGCGCCCAGGGCACGTCGCGCAGCTTGCCGGGGGTGCGGGCGAGCACTCGCACCCGATAGCCCGCGTCGAGCAGCCGGGGCACCAGACGCCCGCCCACGTAGCCCGACGCGCCGAGCACCAGCGCCAGCGGAGCGGCGTCCTCGCCGGTCTCGGTCGCAGCGGTGGCCGCGGCGGGGTCGGTCGAGCCGGCGGTCGCGCTGCCAGCGGTGGTGTTGGGCCGTGCGTGCGAACGATCGCTCATGCCTGTGGTCTACCCGTTCCCGCCTGTGCGCACCCCGCCGCGACGCCATCAGCGCCAGCCCGAGCCCCCAGCGAGCGCCGCCGCGCCAGGATCCCACGGATCGCGACGGGAGAAGCGGGTGCGAGTGGGTAGCATGACGCGCGATGCGCACGGATCACTATCAGGTGCTCGGCCTCAGCCCGCAGGCGTCCCACGAGGAGGTCCGTGCCGCGTATCTGCGGCTCATGCGGGCCAGCCATCCCGACACGTCCCCGGACGACCCGGAGGCGGCCGAGCGGGCCCGGCAGGCCAACGCCGCCTGGGAGGTGCTGGGCGATGCCGCCAGACGCGCCGCCTACGATCGGCTGCGCTCCTCCCAGCGCCACAGCCGCCCCGGGGTCCGGGCCATCTCACGGGCGCCCCACCCCCACCCCACGGTCCACCCGGCCTACTCGCAGGCCCGCCGGGACTTCGCGCGGGCGTTCCAGCGGGCCAGCATGCGCATCGCCGTGGCGCTGATGCTCGTCAGCATGACGCTGCTGCTGACGATCGCCCTGTAGGCCACCCCACGGGCCCGCGCCGCGGGACGGCGTCCGCCGCGGGTGCTCGCCCCGCGCGCCCTCAACCGGGCGCGTCGGGGCTGTCCGGGCTGGGGCCGTCGGCGCCGGGGCGGTCCGGCCACAGGTCGAGCGGGCCCGGCGCAACCGCTCCGGCATCGGTGGATGCTGCCTGCTCGACGGCGTCCTGCAGCGGTGCGAGCTCGGGCAGCGCGCCGTCCTCCAGCGGCTCGGGCACCGCGAACGCGCCGAGCCCCTCACCCTCGAAGGGGGCAGCGGTGACCTGCGGCGCGTGACCATGCGCGCCGAACGCCACCAGGCACACGTCCACGTCGAGCACCTCACCCGCGGCCACCGCCTCGGCGATGAACCCCCAGCACGGCACCGCCTGCGGACGCAGCTGCTGCTCGGCGAGCCGGGCCAGCGCGCGACGCCGCTCGCCCTGGTCCGCCGGCAGGTCCGGCAGCGTCAGCACACGCGTGACGCTGGCGGTGGGCACCACCACCGCGTCGGGCAGCGGCCGCCCGTGACGGGCGAGCAGGTCGTTGGCGGCCTGGCGGCACAGGGCCTCGAGCTCGTCGAGGGTCATGGGTCGTCCCGCTGCGCCAGATCGGCCTCCAGCGCGTCTGCGGCGGCGACGAACGCCGCGGTCCAGTCGTTGTCGGCGGCTGGCTCGGGGACCACCTCGTCGACGATCCGCTCGCGCAGGTCGCGCTCGATCGCGAAGCGGTCGCCCTCCACCCCGAAGTAGCGGCGCCCCGCCTGCGCGTCGGCGAAGCCGCCGGGCAGGGCCACCGCGCTGAGCGCGGCGTCACCATCCCAGGCCTCGATGAGCTCCTGGCCGCCGCGGAACGCCTGGCCCTGGCTGGCCTGGTCGTCCTCCCAGATCACCGCGACGACGTCCACGCCGGCGGCGGCCTCGAGGTCCTCCAGCCGCTCCCCCACCACCTCGGCGTCCAGGACGTCGTCGGGGTCGTGGACCCGCTGGTCGCCGCGCTCGGGCGGCTCGAAGGCGACCTCGGGCTCGCGCAGCTGCAGGCCGAGGGCCACGAGCACGCCGATGGCCACCACCGCCAGGCTGATCTGCACGCTGCGGGGCAGTCGCCTCATCGCCCGGTGCTCCCGTCGCTCGCGGTGCGGTCAACGTCTGCGCTGTCGGGGTCGTGGGCGGCCCGCAGGCGCTCGAGCGCGCCGCCGAGGCCGCGCTCGGCGAGCTCGGCGGCCCGGTCGGGGTCGGGCTCGGCGCGCACGAGGTCCACGGCGACGTCGCGCCGGACCGGCACGACCGCGGCCATGGCATCGAGGTAGTCCTCGGCCTGGGTGATCGCGCGGGCCAGGGCGGGGCGGAGCGCCGACGTGGCCGCGCGCACCGCGGCCAGCGACCCGTGCTCGGCGATCAGGGCGCGCGCGGTCTTCTCGCCCACCCCGGCGACCCCGGGGAGCCCGTCGGAGGCGTCGCCGCGCAGCGTCGCGTAGTCCACGTACTGCTCGGGCTCGACGCCGTGCACGCGGCGCACCTCGGCGGCGTCGAACACCTGCAGGTCCGACACGCCTCGGCGGGTGTAGCAGACCTCGACGCGCGGCGCCTCGTCGGACACGAGCTGGAGGAGGTCGCGATCGCCGGTCACGATCTGCACGTGGTCCTCGCGTGCGGCGCTGGCGACCAGCGCCCCGATCGCGTCATCGGCCTCCCAGCCGGGCGCCTGCGCGCGCGGCAGGCCCAGCGCGTCGAGCACGCGGGCGAGCAGCGCGAACTGCGCGGTGATCTCCGGCGGCTCGGCGGGGCGCTGCGCCTTGTAGCCCGGCCAGGCGGCAACCCGGCCGGCGGGCCGCCAGTCGGCGTCGAAGACGTGGACGACCTCGTCGGGCGCGTGGTCGGTCAGCAGGCGCGCGTGCATGTCGAGCACGCCGCGCACCCCGCCGACCGGCTGGCCGTCAGGATCGGTGATCGAGGCCGGCAGGGCGTGGTGCGCGCGGTAGGTGAGGCTGGCGGTGTCGAGCAGCATCCGGCGCATCGCAGCCGCCAGCGTACCGGCGGGGCCGGCCACTAGGCTGGCGCCCCATGACCGACCTCGTGTGGATCACCGGAGCCTCGACCGGGCTGGGCCGCGCCCTCGTGGACGCGCTGCCGCTGCGCGACGCGCGGGTGTTCGACGTGTCGCGCTCGGGCGGCACGCCCGACGCCGAGCACGTGTCCGCCGACCTCGCCGACCCCTCCGGCTGGGTGGCCGTGGAGGCCCACCTGCGACGCCAGCTGGAGGCCTTCGACGGCGAGCGGGTGGTGTTCGTGCACAACGCCGGCACCATCGACCCGATGGGCTTCGCCAGCGAGCTGCCCATCGATCCCTACCGCCGTCAGGTCATGCTCAACGCCGCCGCCCCGCAGGTGCTCGGCCAGGCGTTCCTGGCGGCCACCAACGGCCTGGATGCCCGGGTCGAGCTGGTGCAGATCACCTCGGGGGCGGCCACCACGCCCTACGAGGGCTGGAGCGCCTACGGCGCCGGCAAGGCGGCAGCCGAGCAGTGGGTGCGCACCGTGGGCCTGGAGCAGGCCGCGCGCGGCGGGGCGATGGTGCTCGCCGTGGCGCCCGGCGTGGTGGCCACGCGCATGCAGGAGCAGATCCGCGCGATGGACGAGCGCGACTTCCCGGCGGTGGACAAGTTCCGCGGTCTGCACGAGCGGGGCGAGCTGATCGACCCGGCCGAGGCCGCGCGCGGGATCTGGCAGCTGCTGGAGCGCGACGACATCGCCACCGGCTCGGTGGTCGACCTGCGCTCGCTCACCACGAGCTGACCCCACCGGGCCTGCGAGATCGCTCTGCCCCTCACCGCGCCTGCGGCGACGATGGAGGCGCGCACGCGTGCCACGCTGCCGGCCGACGGCGGCTGGGCCTACGAGCCCAAGTGGGACGGGTTCCGCTGCCTGTCGTGGGCGCCGGGAGCCGACGGCTCCGCCGAGCCGCGGCTGGACTCGCGCGCGCAGCGCCCCCTGCGGCGCTACTTCCCCGAGCTCGAGGCGGCGCTGGCGCAGCTGCCGTTCGCCCACCGACGCGGGGGCGCTGCACTTCATCGGCCACTGCTCCGGGCTCGCCGAGGCCGACCGCGTGGCGCTGCTCGACCAGCTGCAGCCGTTGGTCGATGACGCCGGCGGCTTCGGCGCCGACGTGCGCCACCCGGGCCAGCCGAGCCGCTGGAGCGGCGACAAGGACACCTCGTTCGTGCCGCTGCGCCCCGAGCTGGTCTGCGAGGTCTCCTACGACCAGCTCACCGGCAGCCGGTTCCGCCACGCCACCCGCCTCGAGCGCTGGCGCCCGGATCTGACCCCGCAGGCGTGCACGCTGGACCAGCTCGCCCGCCCGCACGGCCCGGCGGTGGAGGAGCTCCTCGGCTAGCGCCGGCTCACGGCTCCACGCCCGGACGGTGCACCGGCGCGTCGTCGGGCGGCAGCGGGGTGCGACCTCGGATGAGGTCCGCGGCCCGCTCGGCGATCATCATGACCGGCGCGTAGATGTTGGCGTTGGTGATGCGGGGCATGACCGAGGCGTCGACGACCCGGAGACCGTCGATGCCGTGCACGCGCAGCGTGTCGGGATCCACCACGGCGAGGTCGTCGCGGCCCATCTTCGCGGTGCACGAGGGGTGGTAGGCGGTCTCGCCGTCCTTGGCGACCCAGTCGAGGATCTCGGCGTCGGTCTCCACGTCGGGCCCCGGGGAGATCTCGCCGCCGTCGTAGCCCGCCAGCGCGGGCTGGCGCAGGATCTCCCGCGCGGTGCGCACGCACTCGACCCACTCGCGGCGGTCGCGCTCGGTGGACAGGTAGTTGAACCGCAGCGACGGCGCCACCCGCGGGTCGCGCGAGCGGATCGTCACCTCACCGCGGACATCGGAGAACATCGGGCCGATGTGGACCTGATAGCCGTGCCCCTGCGTGGGCGCGGTGCCGTCGTAGCGGATCGCGATCGGCAGGAAGTGGAACATGCAGTTGGGGTGGGTGACCTCGTCGTTGGTGCGCACGAACCCGCCCGCCTCGAAGTGGTTCGAGATGCCGGGGCCGCGCCGGGCGAGCCACTGCAGCCCGATCAGCGGTGGGCGCCACCAGGCCAGCTGCGGCGCCAGCGACACCGGCTCGGTGCAGGCGTGCTGGATGTAGACCTCCAGGTGGTCCTGGAGGTTCTTGCCGACACCGGGCAGGTGGTGGCGCGGTCGCACCCCGGCCGCCTCGAGGTCGGCACGGTCGCCGATCCCCGAGACCTGGAGCAGCTGCGGGGTGTTGATGGCGCCGCTGGCGAGGATCCCCTCGTCGGCCAGAGCGCGCTTCATCCGCCCGCGATGGATGTAGTCGACCCCGATCACGCGGTCGCCGTCGAGCACCAGCCGCGCCGCATGCGCGCGCGTGCGCACCTGCAGGTTGGGGCGGTGCTTGACCGGGTGCAGGTAGGCGCGCGCGGCGCTGTGGCGCCGTCCGCGGTAGACGTTGCGGTCGAAGGGGCCAAAGCCCTCCTGGCGATAGCCGTTGACGTCGTCGGTGAGCGGGTGGCCGGCCTGCTGGGCGGCCTCCAGGAACGCCCCGAACAGGGGGTTCTCGGCCTCCGAGCGCTCGATCAGCAGCGGGCCGTCGCCGCCGCGCCACCGGTCGGCACCGGCCAGGCAGGTCTCCATGCGCTTGAAGTAGGGCAGGCAGTGGGCGTAGTCCCAGCCGCCCATCCCTGGCTCCGTCGCCCACTGGTCGTAGTCGGCGGGGTTGCCGCGCTGGAAGATCATCCCGTTGATGCTCGACGACCCGCCGAGCACCTTGCCGCGTCCGTGGAACACCCGGCGCCCGCCCATGTGCGGCTCGGGGTCGGACTCGTAGCACCAGTCGTAGAAGCGGTTGCCGATCGGGTACGGCAGCGCGGCCGGCATGTGGATCAGCGGGTCGAACCGGTAGTCGGTGCGACCGGCCTCGAGCACGAGCACCTGCGCGTCGTCGTCGGCCGATAGGCGGTTGGCGAGGGCGCTGCCCGCCGACCCGCCGCCGACGATCAGCACGTCGTGGTGGGTCTCGGGGCGCCGGCGCGTCGCAGCGTGTGCCATGGGTTCTGTGTCCTCCTCGCTCGTGAGCGTCGCGGTGACGCCACAGCCGGTCGCCGCTAGCCGGCGAACCAGCCGGCCGGCTCGGGCTCCAGGTTGGTGTAGGTGTGCTTGGCCTCGGTGTACTCCTCCAGACCCTGGCGGCCGAGCTCGCGGCCCACGCCCGACTGCTTGAAGCCGCCCCACTCGGCCTGGGGGATGTAGGGGTGGAAGTCGTTGACCCACACGGTCCCCAGGCGCAGCGCCCGGGCCATGCGCTCGGCACGGCCCACGTCGCTGGTCCACACGCCGCCAGCCAGGCCGTAGATCGTGCCGTTGGCCAGCCGCGCCGCCTCCTCCTCGGTGTCGAACGCCTCGACGGTCAGCACCGGCCCGAAGACCTCCTCCTGGACGATCTCCTGGGCCTCGTGGCAGCCGGTCAGCACGGTGGGCTCGTAGAAGAAGCCGTCGGCCAGCGCCGGGTCGGCGGGCCGCCGCCCACCGCAGCGGACCTCGACGTGGTCGCGGGCGCGCTCGACGTAGCCCTCGACCTTCTCGCGGTGGGCCGCGGAGATCAGGGGGCCGCTCTCGGTGCGCGGGTCGGTGCCGTCGCCCAGACGGATGCGGCCGGCCCGCGCGACGATGGCGTCCACCACCTGGTCGTGCACCTCGCGCTGCACCAGCAGCCGCGCGCCGGCCGAGCACACCTGGCCCGAGTGCAGGAACACCGCCAGCAGCGCGTAGTCGATGGCGGTCTCGAGGTCGGCGTCGGCGAAGACGATGTTGGGGTTCTTGCCACCCAGCTCGAGCGCGACCCTCTTCACGGTCGCCGCGGCGCTCGCCATGATCTCGCGGCCGGTGGCCAGCCCGCCGGTGAACGACACCATGTCCACGCGCGGGTCGCTGGCCAGCGGCGCGCCGACGCTGCGCCCCTCGCCGAGCACGAGGTTGGCCACCCCGGGGGGGAAGCCCACGTCGTCGAGCAGCGCGAACAGGCGCCGCGTCGACAGGGGCGTGAGCTCGCTGGGCTTGACCACCACGCTGTTGCCGGCCGCCAGGGCCGGCGCGAGCTTCCAGCACGCCTGCAGCAGGGGGTAGTTCCAGGGCGAGATCTGGGTGCAGACCCCGACCGGCTCGCGTGACACCACGCTGCGCACCTGCGGGCCGGCGGCGATCGCGTGGCCGCCCTGCGCGTCCGCCAGCCCCCCGTACCACCGGAAGACCGCGGCGACGTCGTCGACGTCCATGCGGCTCTCGGCCAGGGTCTTGCCGGTGTCGAGGGTCTCCAGGCGCGCCAGGTGCTCCCGGTCGGCCTCCAGCGCCTGGGCCACCGCAGCGACGCGGCGACCGCGCTCGGCGGGCTCGGTGCGGGGCCACGGCCCCTCGTCGAACGCGCGCCGGGCGGCGTCCAGGGCGTCGTCGACGTCGGCGGCATCGGCCTCGCAGACCTCCTCCACCACCGAGCTGTCGAAGGGGTTGTGCACCGCGCGGGTGCGATGCTGGCGCGCGGCCCTCCAGGACCCGTCGATGTGCAGGCTCGTCACGGCATCTCCTCGTCGTCTCCTCGTCGCAGGGCCGTGGGTGGCTGCGCCAACGCGCGCGGCGCAGCCACCCACCACCGGTCAGGGCAGGGCCTCGGCCTGCGGCTAGGGCAGCCAGTCCTGCCAGACGTCCTCGTTGTCCTCGACCCACTCGCGCGCGGCCTCGGTGTAGTCGAGGTCGTCCTCCTCCATGCGCAGGGTGAGCTCGTCCTGCGCCTCGTTGGTCATCTCGAACGCGTCGAGGAAGGCGAAGGCGTCAGGAGCTCTCTCCTCCAGCTCGGCGCTGGCCGCCTTGAACAGCACGTCCTCGGGGTAGCCGCAGTCGCGCTCGTCGTCGGGCGCATCGAGGCACTCCTGCGTGGGCTCGGGGAGCTCGACCATCTCGAGGTCGTACTCGGCGTGCATCCAGTGGGGGGTGTAGAAGTAGAACAGGATCGGCTCCTCGTCGGCAATCGCCGACTCGACCTCGGTGAGCTGGGCGGCCTCCGAGCCGGACTGGACCACCTCCAGGTCGAGCCCGAGGTTGTCGATGATCTCCTCGTCGAACTGCACGAAGCTCGGGTCGGCGGCCAGGAACTGGCCCGCCGGCTCGGTCTCGGCGGTGGCGAAGGTGTCCTCGCGTCCCTCGAGACCCTCCCAGGTCTCCATCTCCGGATGCTCGTCGAGCACGTAGCCGGGGGTGAACCAGCCGATCTCGCCGACCACGCCGAGCTCACCGAGGTCGACCACCGTCTCGGCGCCCTCGATGTAGGTCTCCATGTTGTCCTCGTGGCCGGAGGGCCAGATCTCCAGGACCGCGTCGAGGTCCCCGGCGTCCAGACCCGACCACTGGGCCTGCTCGTCGATCTCGACGACCTCGACGTCGTGGCCGAGCTCCTGCGCCAGCAGGACCTCGGCGACGCCGACGTTGGCGTAGCTGCCCGGCCAGGGGTTGGCCACCAGCGTGATGGCGTCCTCGTCGGTGTCGACGTCGTCGACGTCCTCCGCCGGCTCGTCGTCGTCGGCGTCGTCGTCAGCGTCCGCGTCCGCCTCGGCGTCGTCGGCGTCCGCGTCAGCGGCGTCGTCCAGCTCATCGGGGTCGCCGGCACAGCCGGCCACCACCAGCAGGGCCGCGATGGCCAGCAGCAGGCCTCGCAGCGTTGCGTGCCACGTCATCTCTTCTCCTCGTCGTTCGGGTGCAGGATCGGCCCGGCAGCGCCCGCGGGCGTGGCCGGGCCTCGGGTCAGCCGGTGCGCAGCTGGGCACGCGTGCGCTCGTCGCTGGCGGCGCCCAGCGACTGGGTGAGGCGGTCGAGCACGATGCCGAGCAGCACGATCGCGGCGCCGACCTCGACGCCGAGCCCCACCTCGCCCTGCTGGAGGGCGAACACGGAGTCGCCGCCGAGCCCACCGGCGCCGACGAGCCCGGCGATGACGATCGAGGCCAGGACCATCATCGTGGTCTGGTTGACCCCGAGGAGGATCGTCGGCCGCGCCAGCGGCAGCTGGACGGTGCGCAGCAGCTGCCAGGTGGTGACGCCCTGCGAGCGGGCGGCCTCGACCACCTCGGGTGCGACCCCGCGGATGCCGCTGGAGGTCAGCCGCACCGCGGGCGGCATCGCGTACACGATCGTGGCGATGATCCCGGGGATGCGCCCCACCCCGAACAGCGCGACGACCGGGATGAGGTAGCAGAACGCCGGCAGCGTCTGCATGGTGTCCAGGATCGGGCGCAGGGGCCGCTCGACGCGATCGGACAGCGCGGCCGCCAGCCCGAGCGGCAGCGCCAGCGCGAGCGTGAGGACCGCGGCGATGGCGACCTGGACGAAGGTGTTCATCGCGTCGTCCCACAGCCCGAGCAGCGCCACCAGCCCCGTCGCCACCACCGCGAACAGCGCGAAGCGCGGGCTCACCACGCGCCAGGCGAGCCCGGCGACCGCTGCGGCGATCACCCACCAGGGCAGGGCGAGCACGGCGGCCAGCAGCGGGCGCAGCACGCCCACGGTCAGCGCGTCGCTCACCGCGCGGGTGACCGGCCGCAGCGGCTCGACGATCGCGTCCACTGCCACGTCGATGCGGGTGGCGAGGTCCAGAGCGCCGACCAGGGGGACCTCGGTGGCCACGGGGGTGGCGCCGAGCGCGAGGCCGACCGGGATCGTCGCCGCGACCAGCAGGGCCGATCCGGCCGGCCCGAGGCGCCGGGGCACGGTCCGGCGCGGGAAGGCCGACCAGGTGACGCGGTCGAGCAGCACCGCGATCAGCACGATGCCGATGCCGGCCCCGGTCGCCCGCCCGACGTCCAGCGTCTGCAGGCCCCGGAGCACCTCCAGGCCCAGGCCGGTGGCCCCGATCAGCGAGGCGATGACCACCATCGCCAGGGCCATCATGATCGTCTGGTTGATGCCCACCCGGATCGAGCGCAGCGCGTGGGGCAGCTCGACGGAGGACAGCAGCTGGCGGCCCGAGGCACCGAGCGAGCGACCGGCCTCCAGCGCGGGCTCGGGGACGCGCTGGATGCCCAGCGTGGTCAGGCGCACCACCGGTGGCGTGGCGTAGATGACCGTGGCGAGGATGCCCGCCGGATCGCCGATGCGGAACAGCACCAGCAGCGGCAGCAGGTAGACGTAGGCGGGGATGATCTGCATCGTGTCGAGCACGGGGCGGATCGCGGCCGCCACCGCGGGGCGTCGCCCGGCCAGGATCCCGATCGGCACGCCGAGGGCGAGCGAGAGCCCGACCGCGGTGAGCATCTGCGCCAGGGTGCGCATCCCCTCGTCCCACACCCCGAGCAGGCCGAGGCCGGCCAGGGCGGCCACGGCCACCGCAGCCACGCGCAGATGCGCCACGCGCCAGGCCAGCACGCCCACGACGAGGAGCACGCCCGGCCAGCCCAGCAGCCCCAGCCAGGCGTCGAGCTCGGCGACGATCAGCGCCACCCCGTCGGAGATCGGCTCGAGCACGTGCTGCCACAGCGGGTGGTCGCCGCGGTTGATGATGATCCACTGGTCGACGTCGTCGACCCACCGGGCCAGCGGCAGCTGCCACGGCAGCTCGCGGGCGGCGCCGGAGGCGAGCGCGGCGAGCGCCAGCAGCGCGACGCCGACCACCAGCCACGGGTCGCGCAGGGCCGTGGTCACCGCCGACCGGCCCGAGCCGGCCGACTCGGGTGCAGGGGGTGCTGCGGTCATGGGGCGGGCTCGCCCGCGACCGCCGACAGGGCCGTGGCCCGGTCGACCCACCCGAGCGTGGCCCCACGGTCGTCGACCACCCGCAGCGCCCGGTCGTCGTGGGCGAAGTGGCCGAGCACCTCGCGCAGCAGCACGTCGTCGCCGATCGCCTCCGCGCCGGCTGCCTGACCGCCGTCACCGGCGGGCCGGGCGAGGTCGCCGGCGGTGAGCACGAGCGCGCGCGGCACGTCGCGCGTGAAGTCGCGGACGTAGTCGTCGGCAGGGCTGGAGAGCAGCTCGGCGGCCGTGCCGACCTGCACGAGCTCGCCGTCGCGCATCACCGCCACGCGGTCGCCGAGGCGCAGCGCCTCGCGCAGGTCGTGGGTGATGAACACCATCGTCTTGCCGAGCTCCCGCTGGAGCCGCAGGACCTCGTCCTGCATGTCGGCGCGGATCAGCGGGTCCAGCGCGCTGAACGGCTCGTCGAGCAGCAGCACCTGGGGGTCGTTGGCCAGCGCCCGGGCCAGGCCGACCCGCTGCTTCATGCCTCCGGAGAGCTGGTCCGGGTAGGCGGTGGCGAAGTCGGTGAGCTCGACGAGCTCGATGACCTCGTCGGCGCGGGCGTAGCGCGTGCGCCGGTCGACGCCCTGGATCTCGAGCCCGTAGGCGACGTTGTCCCGGACCCGGCGGTTCGGCAGGAGCCCGAAGTGCTGGAAGACCATGCTGCACACCCTGCGGCGCACGTCGCGCAGCTCGGCGGGGCCCGCGGCGAGCACGTCGTGGCCGGCCAGCTCGATCGCACCGGCGGTGGGCTCGATGAGGCGCGGCAGACAGCGCACCAGGGTGGACTTGCCGCTGCCCGACAGGCCCATGACCACGAAGATCTCGCCGTGATGGACGCGGAAGGACACGTCGCGCACGGCCACGACCGTGCCCGTGCGCTCGCGCAGCGCGTCCTTGGGCAGCGCGCGCAGCTCGGGATCGGCGACGACGCGGTCCGCGCGCGGGCCGAACACCTTCCACAGGCCCCGGCAGTCCAGCGCGGTCTGCTCGGCGCTCGCGCTCACCTGGGATGCGATCTGGGCACTGCTCACAGCGCGATCACCGCGCTGGAGACGGTCGCGGGCTCACTGCCTGTCAGAGGTTTCATCGGTTTGTGACTGTAGATCAGCGCGCAGGGGCCACTGCAAGGCGCGACGGCCGCCCGGGGGTGCTTGCACCACGTTCACCCGATCCGTTACGTGCGCTGAGCGCACGCACCTGGCGACGCGGAGCCGCGCGTCGAGCTCCGCTGACCCGATCGCCACCGTCGGCGCCGTTCCGGCGCAGTTCGCCTCGGTCGGCGCTGCCTCACGCCAGCGCCG
This sequence comes from Nitriliruptoria bacterium, assembly GCA_003553565.1. Taxonomy (GTDB): domain Bacteria; phylum Actinomycetota; class Nitriliruptoria; order Euzebyales; family Egibacteraceae; genus PUKE01. The sequence continues at coordinate 27,945 of PWER01000060.1, forward strand.
CGACCAGCGCGGCGCCGGCCAGCACGACCAGGAGCAGCACCACCCCCACGAGGATGGCCACGGGCAATGCCACCACCGCGATCGCCCGCCCGACGGTGATCCCATGCGTGAGGCGCATGCCTTGCACGAGCAGC
>PWER01000204.1 GCA_003553565.1 Nitriliruptoria bacterium
GAATCGAACCCGCATACCCGGCTTGGAAGGCCGGTGCTCTGCCATTGAGCTACGCCCGCGGGCTGGCCGCGAGGCTAGCAGCGCCGGTGCCGGGTCGGTCGCTGCGATCGGCAGCCATGGCGAGCATCGCGGGCCGACCGCACGCACCGCGGCCTTGACGGCTTTCCGCCCGGCAGTCGTGACGGGACGCGGCGCAGGTGCCGGCGTGTCCGAGGTCGGCGCGGCGCCACGCGCAGCGTCAGTCCGGAGCGTTGTCGTGCGAAGCGTCGGGGTCCTGGGAGGCCGCACCGCGCAGCGGCCCGACGACCCGGTAGGTCGTCTCGACCTCCAGCGCGCCGTCGTCGAGCTCGGCCTCGAGCTCGGCCCACAGGACGCCGTTGCGCGCGTGGAGCTCCAACTCGCAGGTCTCGTCGTCACGCTTGAAGGTGACATCCAGCTGGTTGGGGCGCTTCTGCTTCGCCGTGTAGCGCCACCCCTCCTCGGGGCGCACGGCCAGCAGGTCGATGGCGTCCTCGTGGGCCACGAAGTCGACCTCCCCGGCGGCGCCCACGCCCCACGTGCCGTCGGTGAGCTCCTGTGCCATGGTCTGCCCGTCTTGCTGCAGCCAGGATCGCACGTCGTCAGCGGACCAGGTCCCACCGCTGGCCTCGGCCAGGTAGGCGGCCACACGGCCCGGGTGCAGCCGGTAGGTGGCCAGCAGGCCGCGTCCGATCACGCCGAGGTAGGGCCCGCTCGGCGCGCCGGCAGGCGGCATCCGCTCGGGTGGCGTGGTGCAGGTCACGACCGGCAGCCGCTGCAGGGAACCGACCCGTTCGAGGCTGCCGTAGAGGCCGTCGGGGTGCACGGTGAGGCGAGGCGCAGGGAGCGGCAATGGCTGGTGGGGCCGCCCGTTCTCCTGGGCGACCAGGTCCTCGAGCTGGCGCCACGACAGCCGCCACGCCCGGCCGAGCGCGAGCCCCGGCGTGGTGGTCAGCACCGCGGGGGCGCCGCCCCACGCGGCGCTGTGACCGGCGAACCCCAGCGCGCGCGGGAAGGTGAACGGGATCCAGTCGCGCGGCGGTTTGGCCTGCGCGCTGCCGGGGTGGTCCTCGCCGGTCTCGGGCAGCACCCCGCCTCGCAGGTAGACCGCGAGCCGGGCCGCGTCGCAGTTGGACCCGTAGGCGGCGTACCAGACCTCGGCCATCGTGCTGGCTCCTCCCGCCCTCTCGCTGTGGCGCGCGTCCACTGTCGCGCACCTCGGCCCCTGTTCGCCGCCCTCCCTTGGCCTGCACGCCCGATTCGGCGTGCTCGGGACCCAGGGCCCGTCGGAGGCGCCACCCAATGACCCGTCTGCTCATGACCATCGGCAAGTGACCTTGTGTGATGCGCTCACTACGTTTCGGTCTGTGTTCGCGAGCGATCGCGAACTGGCCCTGCACCGGGCGGCTCGCGGACCGAGCTCGCGAACCCAGAAGGACGCGCGATGACTGCGACCAGCGATCACCCCACCTCGACCGATGTGCCCTCGAACGGCCTGTCCCGGCGCTCGTTCCTGAAGTGGTCGGCGGCCGCCGGCGGCGGGGTCGCCCTGGCGAGCGGCACGAACCAGCTCGGGCTGCTGCCCGGCTCGGGGCTGTGGGCCTCGGAGGACGAGGACGGCGGCCTGGAGACCCGGTGGTCAGCGTGCGTGGTGAACTGCGGCTCGTGCTGCCCGTTGCGCATGCAGGTCGCCGGCGGCCGTGTCGTGCGGGTGCTGCCCGATGACACCGGCGACGACGAGCTGGGCTCCCAGCAGATCCGGGCCTGTGTGCGGGGACTGTCCTACCGCCAGCGGATGTACAGCCCCGACCGCTTGAAGGTCCCGATGAAGCGCGTGGGCAAGCGCGGTGCCGGCGAGTGGGAGGAGATCAGCTGGGAGCAGGCCTACGACGAGATCGCCGAGGCCGTCCAGCGGATCATCGACGAGTACGGCAACGAGGCCATCTACCTCAACTACGGCACCGGCACGATCCGCGGCACCATCGCGAAGTCGTGGCCCCCGGCGATCACGCCGATCGCCCGGCTCATGAACACCGTCGGGGGGTATCTCAACCACTACGCCGACTATTCGACCGCGCAGATCCAGGGTGCGGTGGCCTACCACTACGGCGGGTGGATCGGCGCGAACAGCCTGGACGACGCCAAGAGCGCGAACCTGCAGGTGCTGTTCGGCAACAACCCCCTGGAGACGCGCATGTCGGGTGGGGGCGAGGCGTTCGTCACCCAGCGCACCCGCGAGCAGTCCAAGGTCCGGACGATCGTCATCGACCCGCGCTACTCCGAGACCGCGCTCGGGGTCGCTGACGAGTGGGTGCCGCTGCGCCCGGGGACCGATGCCGCGCTCGTGGCGGGCATGGCCCACGTCATGGTCAGCGAGGATCTGCACGATCAGGAGTTCCTCGACAGCCACTGCCAGGGCTTCGACGAGGACCACATGCCCGAGGACGTTCCCGAGGGCAGCTCCTATGTCGCCTACCTGATGGGCGAGGGGCCCGACGGGGTCGAGAAGACTCCGGAGTGGGCGGCGTCGATCACCGGTGTCCCGGCCGACACGATCGTGCGGCTCGCCCGTGAGATCGCGACGACGAAGCCGACCTACATCAACCAGGGCTGGGGCCCGCAGCGCCACGCCAACGGCGAGAACCAGGCGCGGGCGATCTTCACGCTCGTGGCGATGACCGGCAACATCGGCATCCGCGGCGGCAGCACCGGCGAGCGCGAGGGCTCGTATGGCCTGCCGATGGCCAACCCGTATGCCAGTGAGAACCCGGTCGAGACCTCGATCCCCGTCTTCGCCTGGACCGACGCGGTCGAGAAGGGCCCGGAGATGACGGCGACGAACGCTGGCGTCCAGGGCGCTGACCGGCTCGAGGTCCCGATCAAGATGATCTGGAACTACGCCGGCAACGCCCTGACGAACCAGCACGGCGACATCAACCGGACCATCGAGCTGCTCGAGGACGACTCGAAGTGCGAGATGATCGTGGTGATCGACACGCGGATGACGGTCTCGGCCCGCTACGCCGACATCCTGCTGCCTGACGCCATGAACGCCGAGCAGCTCGACCTCGTCGCGCAGGGCAGTGCGGGCAACATGGGCTACACGATCCTCGGGGACCAGGTGGTCGAGCCCCCCTTCGAGTGCAAGACCGTCTACGAGATGTGCAGCGAGATCGCCAAGCGCCTCGGCACCGAGGAGGACTTCACCGAGGGCCGCACCCAGGAGGAGTGGGTGCGCCACATCCTCGACGCCTCCCGCGAGGACATCCCCGACCTGCCGAGCTTCGAGGAGCTCAAGGAGATGGGGGTGTGGCGCGACCCCAACCCGCCAGAGGTGGGCTATGTCCCGCTGGAGGACTTCCGCGCCGACCCCGAGGAGCACCCGCTGCCGACCCCGTCGGGCAAGATCGAGATCTTCTCGACCGAGCTCTGGGAGATGGCAGAGACCTGGGAGCTCCCCGAGGGCGATCGCATCACCGCCCTGCCCGAGCACCTCGACACCTGGGAGGGGCCGGCGGAGGCTCGCGAGCGCGACGACCACCCGCTGCAGTGCATCGGGCACCACTACAAGCAGCGCACCCACTCGACCTACGGCAACCTGCCGTGGCTGGAGGAGGCGCACCCGCAGATCGTCTGGATGAACCCCGTCGACGCCGAAGAGCGCGGGATCGGCAACGACGACACCGTCGAGGTGTTCAACGAGCGCGGGCGGATCCGCCTGCCCGCGCGGGTGACCGTCCGCATCGCCCCCGGCGTGGTCTCGGTGCCCCAGGGGGCGTGGTTCACGCCGAACGAGCAGGGCGTCGATGTCGGCGGCTCGGTGAACACCCTCACCAGCTGGCGGCAGTCGCCCATCCACAAGGGCAACGCCCAGCACACCACCCTCGTGCAGATCGCGCGGGCCTAGAGGCCCAGGGAGCACACGCCATGGCTGTCACACTCGGGTTCTACTTCGACCAGACGCTCTGCAATGGGTGCAAGGCCTGCCAGATCGCCTGCAAGGACAAGCACGACACGGCGATCGGCGTGAACTGGCGGCGCGTCGCGGAGTACGGCGGCGGCACCTGGCAGATCACCGGCGACACGTTCTCGCCGAACATCTTCGCCAACTACCTCACGATGGCGTGCAACCACTGCGACGACGCCGTCTGCGTGGACGTGTGCCCGACCACGGCGATGCATCAGCGCGAGGACGGGGTCGTGGTCGTCGACGACGACCTCTGCGTCGGGTGCCGCTACTGCGAGTGGTCCTGCCCCTACTCGGCTCCGCAGTACGACGCCGAGACCGGGAGGATGTCCAAGTGCGACCTCTGCACGGACTACCGCGAGGCGGGCCTCGACCCGGCCTGCGTGGCCGCGTGCCCCTCCCGAGCGCTCGACTGGGGCCCCATCGACGAGCTCCGTGAGCAGTACGGCGACGTCGCCGGGATCGCGCCGCTGCCCGACCCCTCGGTGACTCGGCCCAACCTCGTCATCAAGCCGCATCACAGCGCCGAGCCCGTTGGGGCGGCGACCGGTGCCATCACGAACCCGCGAGAGGTCTAGACCATGTTCACCGACCTGTCGATGACCGTCTTCAGCATCTTCGCCCAGATGAGCGTGGGCGCGTTCGTGGTCCTCGGTGTCGTCCAGGTCCTCGCGCGCAGCCGCGGCGGCCGCTCCTCCGAGGAGATCGATCGGCTCACCGACCCGGCGACCTACGCCGTCGGGGTCACCCTGGTGCTCGGTCTCGCTGCCTCGATCTTCCACCTCGGCACGCCGATGAACGCCATCAACGTGCTGCGCCACCTCGACGCCTCCTGGCTCAGCCGCGAGATCGCCTTCGGCCTCGGGTTCGCAGGGCTGGGCTTCGTCTTCGCGGCGACGCAGTACCTCAAGTGGGGCAGCCCGCTGCTGCGCCAGGCGCTCGCCGGGCTCACCGCCCTGGTCGGCGTCGGCCTCGTCGCCTCGATGGCCATGATCTACACCACCCTCGAGGCCGTGCCCGCATGGAACAGCTGGGTCACCCCCGTGCAGTTCGCGATCACGACCCTGCTGCTGGGCAGCCTCGCCGTCGGCGCGGCCTTCATGGGCACGGTGATGTGGCGTCGGCGCCAGATGGAGCAGCAGGGCGAGTTGCCCACCACCGACGCGCGCGACCTCGAGACGATCACCACGAGCCTGAAGGGCATCGCGGTGGCCTCGATCTTGCTGCTCGGCGCAGCGTTCGTCGTCATCCCCCTGCATCTCAACGAGCTCTCCCAGGGCGGGGCCACCGCGGTGGCCAGCGCCGAGGTCTTCTCCGGGGCGGTGTTCTCCCTGCGCCTCGCGCTCGTCTTCCTCGGTGCGGGGCTGCTCGGGGTCTTGGTGTACCGCTTCGCCGCGCGCACCCACGCCGACCCCCGTCCCCTGGCCGTGGTCGCGACGGTGGCCTTCGGCCTCGTCTTCGTCGGCGAGTTCATCGGGCGCTGGCAGTTCTACGAGTCCATGACCCGCATCGGGATGTGAGCGGTCTCCATGAGTGACGCGCCTGCCGACCGCACCGTCCCGATGACCGGTGAGACGAACGGCCTCGCCGGCAGCTCCAGCGCCGGGGACCGCTCCGGCGTCACGGACCTCTCCGGCGTCGGGGAGCACTCCGGCGTCACGGACCTCTCCGCCGAGGAGCTCGACGGCCTCGCGGCCGCGGCGACGGTCCTGTCACGGCTGCTGCTGGCCGCCCCCGATGCCGAGGTGCTCGCAGCGACCCGCGACCCCGAGATGCTCGCCGACTGGCCGCTGCCGCCAGGCGAGGTCACCAGCCGCGGCCTGGCGCTGCTCGAGGCCTCGGCCGAGCGCGGCGAGGACGCCCGCGTGGTCCGGCGCGACCATGCCCGCCTCTTCGTGGGGCCCGACACCCTGCGCGCCCCGCCCTACGAGTCGGTCCATCGCTCCGCCGACGGCCTGGTCTTCGAGGACCAGACCCTGCAGGTCCGGGCGTTCTACGCCCGCTTCGACCTCTCTGCGCCGCGCGTCGGACGCGACCCCGATGACCACATCGGCCTCGAGCTCTCGTTCGTGGCCGCGCTCGCCACGCGCGCGCTCGACGCGATGGAGGCGGGCGACGAGGACGCGCGGCGCCAGACCGTGGCGGCGCTGCGCGAGTTCCTCGACCGCCACCTGCTCGCGTGGGGCCCGGACCTCATGATCCTCATCGGCGAGCGCGCCGAGACAGCCTTCTATCGCGGCGTCAGCGCCCTGGGGTTCGCCGCGCTCGAGCACACCGCCGACCGCGTCTGCGGCAGGGCGCTGCGGGGATGAGCGACGGGGCCGACCGCAGCGCGGCGCTCACCGAGCGGCTGCAGCCGCTGCTGACCTGGATCGCGCGCCAGCACGACCCCGTCACCCTCGAGCTCGCCTGCGCCGAGCACCCCTCGCCACAGCGCGGCACGAAGGGCCGCTCGGTGGTGGTCCTGCCGGGCTGCGTCACACAGCTCCCCGAGCACCTCCTGCTCGAGCTGCTCGACCTCGGTGCCGAGCAGGTGTGGGTGCGCACCGACGGCTGCGACGAGCCCGAGGCCGCCAGGGCGCTGGTCGGATGGATCGAGCAGGTGCTGACCGCCCTCGGGGACGGCGGCCGCGTCCGTGTCGAGGCCGAGCCGCGGCGGCCCCGGCACCGCCATGTGCTCGACGCGACGGTCATGGCGGTGAGTCGCAGGCGCCTGCTCATGCTGCCCGAACCCGAGGTCCGGGCGACACCCGACCCCCGTGCGAGCGCACACCTCCGGCTCGTTGCGGCGCTGCGCGCCCTCGCGGGCGACCGCACCGCCGCGGCCGGCGGTGCCGAGGACCCGGCGGATCGCCTGACGGGCCTGGCTGGGCCCGGTCTGGCGCTGGTCTCAGAGGGCTGCACCGCCTGCGGCGTGTGCGTGCGTGCCTGCCCCGAGGAGGCGCTGGCGCTCGTGGACGTCTCCGAGACCGGCGCTGACGGCTTGACGGTGACGCGCACGGTGCTGCGACAGCAGCCGGCGGCGTGCGGCGGCGCCGGCGACTGCCTCGAGCTGTGCCCAGAGGACGCGCTCTCCGCCCCCCAGGGCTGGTCGCTCGGCGCGCTGCTGGCCGATGACGCCGTCGACCTCGACGCGATCCTCAAGGCGCGGTGCCGCCGCTGTGGGGCGACGTTCCCCGACCGCGGCGACGAGCTCTGCGACGTGTGCGCCTCTCGGGAGGCCAATCCGTTTGGTGCAGCGCTGCCGCCGGGGGTTGCCGCGCGCCTGGATCCTGCGGTGGTCCGCCGGCTCGAGGGGCGCTGACTGACAGGCAGCGCACCGGCCAAGTCGCGGCTATCCCAGCACTGGTCAGTAGACTGCCAGGCGCAGCGACCGTCGATGGAGCCGAACGCAGCGCCATCGGCGCTCACGGTGGGGTCACAGCGCAACCACGTGGTGGCGTGCTGTGGCGCAGGCAATAGCATAGCGCCGCGCGGAGACCGGTCTCTTCGCAGGTCAGAGCACCACGGGACGTGGCGCAGCTTGGCAGCGCGCCTGCTTTGGGAGCAGGAGGTCGCCGGTTCGAATCCGGCCGTCCCGACCCCGCGGGTCAGCGGATGGCCGCGGGCCGAGCCGGGTGAGGGCGC
>PWER01000203.1 GCA_003553565.1 Nitriliruptoria bacterium
CCCCCACAGGCGCGGCTCGAGGCCGGAGGGCCGCTGGATGCGCCGGGCGAGCGCCCGCTGCAGCACGTCGCGGCTGGCGACGAGGGTGAGCGCGCCGGTGGCGCGGGTCAGCGCGGTGTAGACGAGCTCGCGGGTGCAGATCGGCGAGTCGCGTGAGGGCAGCACGACCACGGGGTGGGCGTACTGTGACCCCTGGCTCTTGTGCACCGTCATCGCGTAGGTCGTGTCGTGGGCGGGCAGCCGTGAGGGGCGCAGCCGTCGCGTGCCGCCGTCGCTGTCGCGGAAGGCCACGCGTGGCGGGGCGGTGGGGTCTGTGGGGTCGGCGACGACCACGCCGACGTCGCCGTTGGCCAGATCGATGTCCCAGGCGTTCTCGGTGACCAGCACCGGGCGCCCCGGATACCAGGCCTGGCTGGTCGTCGGGGCGGGGATCGTGTCGAGGCGCTCGGCGAGGCGCTGTTGGATGTGCTCGTTCCACCAGGCGACGCTGCCAGGCCCGCGCCGGTGGGCGCACAGGACCCGCAGGTGCTCGAGCGCGGTCAGCGCCGTGTCGGCGTCGCCGCCCGCGGCAGCGCGAGCGACCTCCTCGTAGGAGCCCACCACGCGCGCGGTGACGTCAGCGGGCGCGGGCTGCGCAGCGTCCGCGACGGCCCAGGTCACCGGTGCCTGGTCGTCGGCTGCGAGCGCGTCGAGCTCGGCGATGGCGGGCTGCGGGTCGTCGCCGCTGCCGCGGATGGCGGTGGCCAGCCGTCCGATCGGTGTGTGCGCTCCGAACCGGTGGGTGCGGGTGAGCCGGGTGATCGCATCCCGTATCGGTGGCGCGTCGGTGGCGGTCTGTACCGACTGGCCTGTTGCGGCGGTGAGCCGGTCGGCCACCGCGGGGATGTGTCGCGGCGGCGCGTCGTGCGCGTCGGGTCCGGCGAGGTCGCCGAGCACCGCGCCGGCCTCGATGCTGGCGAGCTGGTCGCGGTCGCCGAGCAGCACCAGCCGAGCGTGGTCGGGCACCGCGTCGACGAGCTTGGCCATCAGTGGCAGCGACACCATCGAGGCCTCGTCGACCACGACCACGTCGGCGGGCAGCGGGGTGGCGGCGTCGTGGCGGAAGCGGCTGGGCCGCCCCGGGTCGACGCGCAGCAGGCGGTGCAGGGTGCGGGCCGGTGTGGCGGTGAGGCGCGCGCGGGTGTCCTCGGGCAGTGAGAGTCGCTGGGTGGCCTCGACGATGGCCTCGGCGAGTCGCTGGGCGGCCTTGCCGGTCGGTGCCGCCAGCGCGATGCGGGGCGGCTCATCGTCGCCGGCCAGGTCGAGCAGCACCGCCAGCAGCCCCGCGACGGTGGTGGTCTTGCCGGTGCCCGGCCCGCCGGTGATGACCGCCAGGCGATGCAGTGCTGCGGTGGCCACGGCCAGGCGCTGCTGGTCGGGCTGGTCACCGTTGTCACCGTCGCCGTCGCCTGCCCCGTGGCCGATCCCGAGCGCGTCGAGGGCGGTGCGCACCTGCGCGGGATCGATGTCGGGGACCGCGTCGCCGGCCCGGACGGTGAGCGCGGCGGCCAGTCGCTGCTCGTAGCGCCAGTACCGGTCGAGGTAGAGGCGCCCGCGCCACCACACCAGCGGCGCGACCTCGCCGCGGGGACCCGAGTCGCCTGACTCTGCCCCTTGCTCGGCGCGGACCGCCTCGTCTGGCGGGGCCTCGGGCTGCGCGTCGTCGGCCACGCGCACCAGCGGGCTGGCTGCGACCGCCTCGGCCCAGTCACGGGGGTTGGGCCAGCGGTCGGCGAGGGCCGTCTCGGCGGCCTCGTCGGCTGCTGCCTCGGCGACGACGTGTGCGGCGACGCGGTCCAGCTCGACGCAGACGTGGCCCACGCGGGGTGCGCGCACCGCCAGCGCGGCTGCCAGCGTGACGCGCCAGTCGCCGTCGCCGTGCAGGGCGGCGAGGCGCACGGCGACGTCGACGTCGGCGGCGGCGAGCACGCCCGCCTCGCGGAAGGCGCGCAGCGCCTCGGGTGCGCCCGGCGGCAGCCACCGTGCCGGCTCGCTGCGATCGCTGGTCGCGGTCACGCGGGGCTCCTCGACGCGGGGTCGCCGGTGTGCAGCAGCGCGCTGACCGCCTCGATGCACGAGGTGGAGGGGCGCCAGCGCCACACCCCGTGGCTGGCCCCGTCGCTGCGACGCGAGGCGGGCCCGACCATGCCGCGCACGTAGAGGTAGGCCACGCCGAGCAGGTCGCGGTCGGGGTCGTAGGCACCGCCGAGTCGGGAGGTGAGGTAGCGGTGCACCGCGACGAGGTAGAGCAGTGCCTGCAGGTGGTAGCGGCCCTGGTGGACGTTGGTCGCCAGCGCCTGCGGCGCGTAGTGCGCCAGCGTCGAGCGGGGGCCGTCCCGTGGCTCGTTCGGGTCGGGGAGACGGCCCAGCCACGTGGTCTTGTAGTCCACGACGAGGTAGCCCGCCCCGCCCGGGTCGTCGTCGCGGCGCACGCGCGCGAGCAGGTCGACCGAGCCCGTCAGGAACCCGCGGAAGCTGGGCCCGCTCATCTGGCCGATCGCGGCGGCCGCCGCGGGCTCGTCGTGGTCGGCGAGGATCGCGGCGATGCGCTCGACGGCCACGGCGGCGGCGTCGACGTGCGCGGTGCTGCCGCCTGCCACCGGGAGCTCGAAGGCGAGCTCATCGCTGCGGTCGCCTCGGGCCACCGAGGCAAGCGTCGCCTCGCCGAGATCGGCGCCAAGCGGGGTGGCGAGGACGGCGCGCAGCCCCTCGCGCAGCTCACCGGCGCGCGGCTCCTCCAGCGCGGGGCTGCGGGCGACGTGGTCGGCCACGACCGGGCCGAGCCCAGCGGGGTCGTCGTCGGCGGCGGTGAAGTCGACGTCCTCGAGGACGGCGTGCACCAGCGTCCCGAAGGCCGGTCCGCGTGGCAGGTCGGCCAGCGGCAGCGCCACCTGGGGGGTGTCGGCATCGGCGCTGGCCTGGTCGGCGTCGGCCTGCTGCGCAAGAGGCTGAACGGTGCCGGGCTGCTGGGTGTCGGCCTGGTCGTCCTCGTCGTCGTCGCGACGGCCCTCGGCCGAGGCGGGCTCGTCGTCCTCGGGCGTGACGGCGCTGCGGGTGAGCCCGGTGAAGCTCGTGCGCCGCCAGGCCCGATCGATCCGGCCGGCGAAGACCGCCTCGGCCAGCGGTGGCGCGTCGACAGGCTCCGCATCGCCGTCGGGGACCGCGGGAGCGAGGGGCGGCGCGTCGAGATCACTGAGCGCGAGCACGCCGCCGGCGTGGGTGTCGGCATGCTGCGCGTTCGTCTCGGTGACGAGGTCCTCCAGCTCCCCGCGCAGCTGCTGATCGTCCTTGCCCAAGGCGACGTCGCCGTCGCTGGGAGACGAGCTGGCCGACGCATGGTCGTCGCCGCGGCTGCGGTGCAGCAGCCAGGCAAGTGGGGAGCGCTCGGCGCCGTTGAACAGGCCCCACCACACGATCGCGTGATGCTGGGCGCGGGTCAGGGCGACGTAGGCGAGCCGCAGCTGCTCGGCGTGGCGCTGTCGCGTGGCCATCGCCACCGGGTCGATGGCGGTGCCGTCGGCGGCCTGCGGGTCGGGCCGCTTGCTCTTGTGCGCGCGCAGGTCGAGGCTGCGCTTCTCGTCGCGCTGCTCGTCGTTGAATCGCAGGACGTGGCCCGGCTGGCCTCCACCCGGCACGTCCCACAGGAAGGGGCACAGCACCACCGGGTACTGCAGCCCCTTGCTGGCGTGGACGGTGACGACCTGCACCGCGGCGTCGTCGCGCTCCAGGCGCAGCTCGGTGTCCTCGCTCGCCTCGACCCCTTCGAGGGCCTCCTCACGGGCGCCGCGCAGCCACGTGACCAGCGCGGCGGGCCCGAGCCGCTCGGTGCGCTCGACCGCATGGAGGCGCTCGGCCAAGTGCCAGAGGTTGGTGACCATGCGGTCGCCGCCGGGGGCGGGCAGCAGCCGCTCGGCAGCGCCCGACTCGCCGATCACCGCCCGCAGCGTCGGCAGGACCCCCTCCTGGTGCCAGCGGCGGCTCCACGCAGCCACCTGGTCGCGCCACCGCTCCCAGGCAACCTCGTGGGCGGGGTCGAGCACCTCGGCGGCGGTCCAAGCGAACAGCCGCGTGGCTGCCGCGGCACGGGCGAGACGCTCACGGGGTGGTGAGGCCAGCGCCTCCAGCAGGCGCAGCACCTCGTCGCACTCCGGGGTGGTGAACACGCTGGTGCCGCGACCCAACGTGGCGGGCACATCGGCCTCCAGCAGGCGCTGCTGGACCGCGCGCGCCTGCCGGTTCGTGCGCACCAGCACCGCCAGATCGCCTGCGGCCAGGGGGTGGCGGCGCTCGCTGCCATCGGGTCGCCGCTCGACGCGGGTCGGCGGCCCGTCGGCGCCATGCAGCAGCTCGCGGGCCTGGGCAGCGACGTCGAGCGGCAGCGCGCGCTGGGCCCAACCCTTGGTGATCGCCTCTTGGTGCAGGCCCTCTTCGGCGTCGGCCGCAGCGGTGTGCACGAACCGCAGGGTCACGCCAGGTCGGGGCGCGCCATCGGGCCAGGCGAGGCGGTCGGCTGCGAGATGGGCGGCAGGCCGCACCTTCGGTGGGGTGATTCGGTCATCGCCGAACGCATCGGCGTCGCCGAACAGCGCGTTCGTGGCGGCGAGGTAGCGACCGTCGCTGCGCCAGCTCTCGTCCAGCGCCCGCGTCACCGGCGCGAGCTCCTCGTCGTCCCGCGCCTTCAGGTAGGTCGGCAGGTCCGCGCCGCGGAAGGCGTAGATCGCCTGCTTGGGATCCCCGACCAGCAGCAGGCGCTGCCCCCCGTTCGGGTCGCCGAAGACCTCCTTGAAGATCCTCCACTGCTGCGGGTCGGTGTCCTGAAACTCATCGATGAGGGCGGCGTCGTAGCGCCCACGGATCGCGCGGCGCACCTGCTCGCGGCGATCCTCGTCATCGAGCGCGTCGGCGAGGTGGCGCAGCAGGTCGTCGTAGTCCAGCAGCCCCTCACGCCGCTTGCGCGCGGTCAGACGCCGGTCGGCGTCCTTGGCCATGTCGGCGAGCAGACCGTCGCCGATGGCGTGCGCGGCCTCCTCCAGCTCGATCGCGGCATCGAGGACCGGGTGCACCCCGCTCTGGGGGCGCTCGCGGAACCGCGTCATGAGCGCACCGGGACCCGGACCCTGGTTCTGGCGCCACGCGTCGAGGTCCGTGGGCAGCCTGGCGTCCTCGGCGAGCCACTCGGTCACCGTCCCTACCACTTCGTGTCCGGCGCTCTTGCTCTTCCAGACTTTGGCGTCCTCTGCGGCTCTGAGCGCGGCCCACAGCTCCTCGGCGAGGTCGTCGGGCTGGGCCTGCCAGACCCTGCGGAAGCGCTCCACCGCGCGGGCCCAGTGCCGGTGCGCGTCAGCGGCCGGGGCCGGGTCGGGGCGGGGGAGCAGCTGCCGAGGTGCGCCGCCGGTCGCCTCGCGGACCGCCGCACGGATCGTCTCGGTGTGCAACCCCGCCCAGTCGCTGAGGTGGGCGTAGGTGTCGTCGTCGAGGCCGCGCAGCCGTTGGTCGATGAGGTCGGCGACGACGTCGTCGACCAGCCCGGATTGGTCATCGACGAGCTCGGCGTCCAGGTCACTGCCTGCCGGCAGCGCCGCGACGGTCAGCATCCGCTGGCAGAAGCCATGGATCGTCGAGATCGTCGCCTCGTCGAGCTGCTCGCCGGCGCGGCGCAGCCGCTCCGCGCGATCCGCCACTGTGCCGTCGGCTCCGCCGGCGGTGCGCCACAGATGGGCCACGATGGGATCGTCGGACGATGCCGGGTCGTGGTCACCATGCTCGGCGGCGTGCAGCGCGCGAGCTGCGGCCCCGAGCCGGGTGCGGATCCGCTCGCGCAGCTCCGCGGCGGCCGCGCGCGTGAACGTCACGACCAGCAGCCGCGGCAGCGCCATGTCGTGCTCGGCGACCAGGCGCAGCACCAGCGAGGTGAGCTGGTGGGTCTTGCCGGTGCCCGCACTGGCCTCCAGCAGCAGCGGGCGGTCGGGCAGCGCCGCGGTGGGGTCGAACTCCGCGGTGGCCTGCGCCCCGTGGCCGATGGCCGCGGGGTCGTCACCAGGCAGCGACGCGGAGCTCATGCGGTCACCGGCCCGAGGATCGGCCGCCACACGTGCTCGGCCAGGCGCAGGTGCTCGGCTTCGAGCAGGTCCTCCAGATCGACGTCGGGACCGAAGGCAAGCGCCACGGCGTCGTCCTCGCCCTCACCAGGGTTGCCCCGGCCGCCTTCCCACTCGTTGCGGGCCTTCTTCGGTATCGCAGCGCCGGGCTGCCAGCCGGCCTCGACCAGCGCCTTGGTGGTGCGTGGCAGCAGCGGCAGCGCGCGGCGCAGGCCGTGCTCGCGGACCGCCACGAGCTCGGCGAGCCGCTGGCGCGCGCACGCGACCGGGTCCTCCTCCTCGGGCAGCTCGAGCGTGCGGGACGCCGCCTTGCCGGAGCCTCCGTACCCGATGATGGTGACGCGGCTCACCGGCGCGTGCGCGGCGCCCGCGCCATCGGCGCCGGGGTCGGTGGCGACCGCGGCCACCAGCAGGCGCAGCCAGCCGCGCAGCTCCACGCGCGCATCGACCTTCGAGGCCTGCACGAGCACCAGGCTGTCCTCGGTGACACCGTCGACGGCACCCACGAGCCGCAGCGCCCGGCCAGCATCAGCCGCTGGCGTGTCTGACCCGGTCGAGGTCGCGGCCCCGCCCGCGGCGGGATCGAGTGGGTGCGGTCTGGTGATCTCGACGCGCGTCCCGAGGTCCAGCCGGCCAAGCTCCGCAGGCGCGAGCGCGTCCCCGTGCGACGTGGCACCGGCCAGCTCGGCCAGGATCGCCTCGGCTTCCTGCTCGGCGCGGGTGAGGGCGTGGCGGCCGGGAGCGCCGGGTGGCACGTCGCCGCGCGCCTGCTCGAGTGCCAGGAACTGTCGGCTCGCCTGCGCCCCGTAGCCAGCCAGTCGCAGCCGCAGGTAGGCATCGCGCAGCCGCCACTGCTGGAGCCCGTCGAGGTCCCACTGGTCGCGGTCGTCGACGCCTTCCTCGCCGAGGTGCACAGCCAGGCCGACGCGGTCGCGCAGCAGGTGGCGCACCGGGTTGGCATGGAAGTCCTCGAGCGTGGCAAGCGCGAGCTGGTCGGTCTCGTCGTGGTGCTTGGCGTCGTCGGGTGGCGGGAGCGCATCGGCGGCGAAGGGCGCCAGTGCGCGCCGTGGTCCGCGGTGAGCCTGCGCGGCGGCGCGCTGACGCGGATCGAAGCTGCGCGGGAGCCCAGGCCTGGCCCCGGACGCATCATCAGCAGGCGCGTCATCATCGGTCTGCGCGGTGTTTGCGAAGTAGCGCGGGTCGTAGGGCTGCAGCGGGTGCTCGGTCACCAGGTGCTCGTGGGCCTTCTCGGCGGGCAGGCCACGGGTGGTCGCCACGGCCTCGAGCAGCTCGGCCAGCGGCGCGGCCGGTGGCCGCGGGTCGTTGCGATGAGGATCGCGGCTGGTGTAGGTCGCGATCAGGTGGCCGCGCGCCGCGAGGATCGCGTCGAGCAGCAGCTGGCGGTCCTCGTCACGCGGGTCACGGTCGC
>PWER01000092.1 GCA_003553565.1 Nitriliruptoria bacterium
CGCCGTCGGCCAGCGCGGCCGCGACCGCCTCGGGATCGTCCACGCGGCCCTCCACCAGGCGCGCGCCGTCGGGCACCAGCTCGCGGTGCCCGCGGGAGAGGTCGTCGAGCACCACCACCTCGTAGCCCGACGCCAACAGCGTCTCGGCGGTGACCGAGCCGATGTAGCCCGCACCGCCGGTGACCAGCACCGCCATGACCCGCTCCTGTCGCTCGCGCGCGTCCCCGTCGCACCCCGCCGGTGGGCTCGCCGACGGGCTCACCAAGCACCCACCGCGCACACACCATCGCACACCCGCCACGTGTGCGCATGTGTGAATCCGGGTTGCGCAACCTGGGAGCTGTGCCACCACCACAGGACAACCGGGCCGTTCGTCCCCTCCGATGCGGGTCGGATACCCATCAGAGATGCGTTGACTCGTGTTGCTTCACGTGTGATGCTGCAGCCATGGTCGGGGTCGCACCCGCATCTTGAGGAGGGTCGCCAGAGCCGGATCGAGCGACCCGCGGTCCCGACGCGGAGCACGCACAGAAAGGGCCGATGATGCATCGCACCCCCATCCGCTGGCTGGTCCTGCTGGCCAGCCTCGCGCTGCTGGTCGCAGCCTGCGCCGAGGACGACGTCGCCGACGACGAGGAGGTCGCAGCCGACACCCCCGCCGACGAGCTCGAGGGCGAGCTCGAGGTCTGGGGATGGAACGTCGCGGCCGGCTCGCTCGACGACCTCTCCGAGGAGTTCGAGGAGGAGTATCCCGGCGTCGAGGTCGACGTCCGTGACATCGGACGCCTGGACGTCTACGACCGCCTGACCGTGGGCCTCGAGGCCGGCGAGGGACTGCCCGACGTCGTGCAGCTCGAGACCGACCGCTTGGCCACCTTCATCAACGCCCACCCGGACGGGTTCGTCGACCTCGCCGAGTACGGCGCCGCCGAGCTCGAGGACGACTTCGACCCGGCGATGTGGGGCGAGGTCGAGGGCCCCGGTGGTGAGGTCTACGCCATGCCGTGGGACTCCGGGCCCGCCGGCGTGTTCTACCGCACCGACTACTTCGAGGAGGCTGGCGTCGACGCCGACGCCATCGAGACCTGGGACGACTTCGCCGAGGCCGGCGAGCAGATCCGCGACGAGGTCGGCGTGGACATGCTGTCGGTCGACATGCCCGGCGACGACGCCGAGTTCCGCATGCTGACCCAGCAGCAGGGCAGCTTCTACTTCGACGAGGACGGCGACATCGCGGTGACCTCCGACGAGGCCGTGCGCACCATGGAGACCCTCCAGGACATGGCCGACCGCGACATCGTCTCCAACGACGCTGACTGGGACGGGCTGGTCTCGGCGACCAGCGGCGGCGACATCGCCACCGTGCCGTTCGGCGTGTGGTGGACCGGCACCCTCGAGGAGGAGGTACCCGACCAGTCCGGTGACTGGGGCGTGTTCGAGCTGCCCGCGTTCGAGGAGGGCGGCAACCGCGCCTCCAACCTCGGCGGGTCGAACCTCGCCGTGGTGGCCGACACCGACTACCCCGAGGCCGCCTACCGCTTCGCCGAGTTCACCATGGCCGACCCCGAGAACCAGGCCTTCGGCCTGGACGAGTGGGGCCTGTTCCCCGGCTACCTGCCCTCCTTCGACGAGCCGGTGTTCTCCGAGCCGCGCGAGTACTTCGGTGACGAGCCGATCTACGAGACCTTCGCCGAGACCGTCGAGGACATCCCGCCGGTCAACTACACCGAGGACTTCGCCGAGACCCAGGAGATCATGATCGACGCGCAGTCCGACATCCTGCTCGAGGGCGCCGATCCGGCCGAGCGGCTCGAGGAGGCCGCCGAGCTGATCAGCAACCAGACCGGACGCCAGATCGCCGAGTGAGGCGCCGCCTCACGTGATCGCGTCCCTGCGACCGGCCAGGAGCCGCTCATGACGCTCGCGAGCTCGGCGAGGGCGGTGGCCGGGCGCGTCGTCGGCCGCAGCGGGGAGGACCCCAAGGGCTCCTCCCCGCCGGCCGGGCGCCCCCGCCGACGCCTGCGAGGCCGTGCGGGGTGGTTCTTCGTCGCCCCCGCCGCCATCCTGTTCCTCACGTTCTTCCTCTACCCCATCGTCGCGACCTTCGTGATGAGCCTGCAGACCCGCGAGATGGGGCAGATGGTGTTCGTGGGGCTCGACAACTACGAGCGCCTGCTCACCGACCCGGTGTTCCACACCGCCCTGTTCAACACGCTGCTCGTGCTGTTCGTGCAGGTCCCGATCATGCTCGTGCTGGCGCTGCTGCTGGCGGTGCTGCTCAACTCGGCGCTGGTCAAGGCCCGCGGCGGGTTCCGCGTCATCTACTTCCTGCCCGCGGTGACGTCGCTGGTGGCCTATGCCATCGTCTTCCGGATCCTGCTGCACACCGACGCCGGCCTGATCAACCAGTTCCTTGGCACGCTCGGCCTGGCCGAGCCCGACTGGCTCAACCGCACCTGGAGCTCGCGGGTAGCGCTGATGGCCTCGATCACCTGGCGCTGGACCGGGTTCAACATGGTCATCATGCTCGCCGGCCTCCAGGCGATCTCCAACGACCTCTACGAGGCCGCGAAGGTCGACGGCGCCGGACCGGTGGACCGGTTCCTGCGCATCACCATCCCGATGATGCGCCCGATCCTGCTGTTCGCCGCGGTGCTGTCCACCATCGGCACGCTCCAGCTGTTCGACGAGCCCTTCATCCTCACCGGCGGCGGGCCCAGCAACGCCACCCTCACGCTCGTGTACTACCTCTACCAGCAGGGATTCCAGAGCCTGAACTTCGGCTACGCCTCCGCGATCGCCTGGTTCATCGTGCTGCTGGTCGCGGTCCTCGCGTTCATCCAGTTCAAGACCATCGGACGAGAGGATCCGACATGAGCGTCTCCTCCGACCGCGCCGAGCCCGACCAGCCGGGCCGCGCCGAGACCTCCGTCGAGACCCCCGAGGGCGCGCCGCCGCCCGCGCCGCCACCTGGTGACGCGGGCGCCGCCGGCCGGCGCGCGATCCTCAAGCGGCGTGTGGGCCAGATCGCGATGCACGTCCTGCTGGTCATCGGGGCCCTGGTGACCCTGGTGCCGTTCCTGTGGATCGTCATCGCCTCGACCCACCCGACCTCGGGCATCTTCAGCCGCCCGCCGAACCTGCTGCCCGGCGACTTCCTCGTCCAGAACCTCGTTAACCTCCAGGCGATGACCGGGTTCGCGCGCGTGGTGTTCAACTCGGTGCTGATCGCCGGGACGTTCACCATCATCGGGGTGGTGGTGTGCTCGATGGCCGGCTACGGGCTGGCCAAGCACCGCTTCCGCGGCCGCGGGGTGATGCTGGGCACCGTGCTGCTGACGATCATGGTCCCCTACCACGTGCTCACGGTCCCGTTGTTCCAACTCATGAGCGAGATCGGCTGGATCAACACCTATCAGGCGGCGATCCTGCCGTTCGTCGCCAACGCCTTCGGCATCTTCCTGATGCGCCAGTCGTTCCTGTCGTTCCCCGACGAGCTGATCGAGGCAGCGCGCGTGGACGGCGCCGGCGAGCTGCGCATCTTCTATCGGATCGTGCTGCCTGCGGTGCGCCCGTCGCTGGCAGCCCTGGTGATCTGGCTGTTCATCTTCCAGTGGAACAACTTCCTGTGGCCGCTGCTGGTGCTCACCACCCGGGAGATGTACACGATCCCGGTGGCGCTGAGCTCGCTGATCGGGCTGTCCCGCATCGACTATGGAGCGATCATGACCGGCACGGCGATCGCGGTCATCCCCGTGATGATCGTGTTCCTGTTCTTCCAGCGGCAGTTCATCTCCGGGCTGCTCGGCGGATCGGTGCGCGGATGAGCGCCGCCGAGCACGCCGACCGCTCCATCGAGCGCGCCGGGCCCGCGACCGGCACCGAGTTCGCCCCGGTCGCCGAGATCGCCGGCGACCCCGGCCAGATGCACGTCTACGAGCACGGGTGGCAGTCGTGGAGCCCCACGGGGCGCTACCCGGCCACCGCCACCTCGCCGCGACCCCAGCGGGCCAACTGGCACCGGATGTGCTATCGCCACGACCGCGAGCTGCCCACCACCGGCTTCCAGGGCGAGGGGCTGCTGGCGGTGACCTCGCCGGAGGGGCCGGTCACGCTGGTGGCCACCGAGGACCCGCACGGCCCCGTCCCCTCCATCCGCGCGCAGGCGCTCGCCGACCGGGTGGTCGTGGCGGCCGACGGGCCCGTGCAGGTGCGCCGCGACCTCGGCGACGACCTGCCCGGAGCGCTGGCCCGCTGGGCCGACGGGGTGGCCGCCGACCTCGCCGTCGGCCCGACGCGCGCCCACGAGCCGGTGTGGTGCTCCTGGTACTGCCACTGGGACCAGGTGACCGCCGCCGACATCGACGCGGCGCTGCACGCGATCAGCACCGCCGAGCTGCCGGTGGGCGTGGTCCAGATCGACGACGGCCACCAGGCCGCCATCGGTGACTGGCTCACCCAACGACCGGGGTTCGGTGCCCGCGGCGCGCGCCGTGAGCTCTCCCAGCGGATCCGCGACCACGGCCACCGGGCCGGGCTCTGGCTGGCGCCGCTGATGGCCGCCCGCGGCAGCGCCACCGCGACCGCCCACCCGGAGTGGCTCGTCGGCGACGCGCACGCCGGCCACCACTGGGGCGACGAGATCGCCGCGCTGGACGTCACCCACCCCGGTGCGGCCGAGCACCTCGCCGAGGTGATCGCCACCGTGGTGGACGAGGGCTACGACTACCTGAAGCTCGACTTCCTCTACGCCGGCGCCGTGCAGGGGCGCCGGCACCACGACGCCGACCCGCTGGCCGCCTACGGCGAAGCGCTGCGGATCATCCGCGAGGCCGCCGGGCCCGAGGTCACGCTGCTGGGCTGCGGCGCGCCGCAGCTGCCCAGCATCGGACGGCTGGACCCGATGCGCGTCTCGCCCGACACCGACCCCAAGGACCAGCCGGAGGACGGCGACCGCTCGCAGCCCTCGCTGTCGGCGGCGCTGGCCACCGGCCGGGCGCGGGCGTTCACCCACGCGCGCTGGTGGACCGCCGATCCCGACTGCCTGCTGGTGCGCTCGGAGGTCGCCCGCCCACACGAGTGGGCCGAGCACGTGCGCGCCAGCGGCGGCCTGGTGGCCGCCAGCGACCCGCTCGCCGAGCTCGACCCCGACGAGCTCGCCCGGCTGCGGGGGCTGCTGCGCCGCTCGACCACCACGCCAGTCGGCTGGGACCCCGAGGGCCCCGAGCAGGGCCGCATCGTGTCCGCAGAGGAGCGGCCGTGACCCATCCCGTGACCCCGACCCTCGACGACCTCGCCGCGGTGGGTGCGGCCCCGGCGGTGATCGAGGCCGCCCCCCGCAAGCGGCGCGACGGCGCGCACCGCGTGGCGCAGCGGCTCGACGCGATCGCCTACGGCGGCGACTACAACCCCGAGCAGTGGCCGGAGGCGGTGTGGCACGACGACGTGCGGCTGATGCGCGCCGCCGGCGTGAACCTGGTCACCGTCGGGGTGTTCGCGTGGGCCAACCTCCAGCCCTCCCCCGGCGCGTGGGACTTCGGGTGGCTCGACCGGGTGCTCGACTTGCTGGCCGAGCACGGCGTGGCGGTCGACCTGGCCACCGCGACCGCCAGCCCTCCCCCATGGCTGGCACGCCGACACCCCGAGACGCTGCCGGTCACCGCCGAGGGCACGACCCTGTGGCCAGGCGGGCGCCAGCACTTCTGCCCCAGCAGCGCGGCGTTCCGCGAGGCGGCCACGACCGTGGCCCATGCCGTCGCCGACCGCTACGCCGACCATCCGGCGCTGGCGCTGTGGCACGTGGGCAACGAGTACGGCTGCCACGTCAACGTGTGCTGGTGCGACCGCTGCGCGGCGGCGTTCCGTCACTGGCTGGCACAGCGCTACGGCGACCTCGACGCGCTGAACGCGGCGTGGGGCACCGACTTCTGGTCGCAGCGCTACCACGCCTGGGAGGAGATCCTGCCCCCGCGCACCGTCCCGGCGATCCCCAACCCCTCCCAGCAGCTCGACTACCGACGGTTCGCCTCGGATGCGCTGCTCGCGTGCTACTTGGCCGAGCGGGAGATCCTCGACGCGGTCAGCCCCGCGGTGCCCGTGACCACCAACGCCCATCCCCACCTGGAGGCGCAGGACTGGTGGCGGTGGGCACCCCATGTCGACGTCGTCAGCTACGACAGCTACCCCGACCCGGCCGACCCGGAGGCGCACCGTGCCGCGGGGGTAAGCGCGGACCTCATGCGCGGCCTGGCCGGCGAGGCGCCCTGGCTGCTGCTGGAGCAGGCGCCAAGCGCGGTGAACTGGCGAGCCTGCAACATGATGAAGCCACCGGGGACGATGCGGCGCTGGAGCCTCCAGGCCGTGGCCCGCGGCGCGGACGCGGTGATGTTCTTCCAGTGGCGCGCATCGAAGGCGGGCGCGGAGAAGTTCCACAGCGCCATGGTCGGCCACGCCGGCACCGAGGGCTCGCGCACCTGGGACGAGGTCGCCGCGCTCGGCGCGCAGCTGCCGAGCCTGGCCGAGGTCGCCGGCTCGCAGGTGGCCGCCGACGTCGCGATCGTGTGCGACTGGTCGTCGTGGTGGGCGCTGGAGCAGCCGAGCCACCCCACGGCGCTGCGGTGGGGCGACCAGCTCGCGTGGCTACGCCGCCCCCTGGACGACGCGGGCCTGACCAGCAGGTTCGTGGCCCCCGGCCACGCGCTGGACGTCGTGGCGCTCCTCGTGGTGCCCAACCTCTACCTGTGCGACGAGGCCACCGCTCGCTGGCTCACCGACTTCGTCACCGCGGGTGGGGTGCTGGTCGTGGGCTTCTTCTCCGGTGTGGTCGACGCCACCGACCACGTGCATCTCGGCGGCTACCCCGCACCGCTGCGCACGGTGCTGGGGGTGCGCGTGCCCGAAGTCGATCCGCTGCCCGAGGGCGTGACGGTCGCGGTGCGTGGACCCGGCGAGCACCGCGGTCACGCCACGATGTGGCGCGAGCCGATCGAGCTGGCCGGCGCCGAGCCGCTGGTCACCCACGAGGACGGCTGGCTGCGCGGGCGGCCAGCGGCCACGCGCTGCCGGCACGGCGAGGGCGTGGCCTACTATCTCGGCGCACGGCTGGACGCGGCGACCACCGCGACGCTGCTGGCCGAGGCGGCGAGCGAGGCGGGCTGCGTGCCCCCGCTCGACGCGCCCGCGCAGGTGGAGGTCGTGCGCCGCCGCGACGACCACGGGCGCAGCTGGCTGTTCGCGCTCAACCACAGCGAGGAGCCCGTCACGCTGACAGTGCCCACCGACTGCCGTGCGCTGCTCGGTGACGCCCCGACCGGGGGGACGCTGCACCTGCCGGCCGGGGAGGTCGCGGTGCTGCGGGAGGGCAGCGGCGAGGGCGACGAGGATCACGCAGGCGGGGACACAGCAGCCACGAAAGGATGAGCGAGCATGCTGGCCAGCGCTCGCCAGAGCGACATCCTGACGCAGCTGCGCCGGGACGGCGCGGTGCGCGTGCCCGAGCTCGCCGCCCGCTACGGCGTCTCGGACATGACGATCCGCCGCG
>PWER01000201.1 GCA_003553565.1 Nitriliruptoria bacterium
AGCGCGGCAGGCCCGGTGAGGGCACGCGCGGGCTCACGCCCAGAGCGTGTCCTGGAGCTCCTCGACGATGGCCTCGGGGTCGCCCGGCTGGTAGGCGCCGGTCGAGAGGTACTTCCAGCCGCCGTCGGGGCTGATGATCGCGATCTTGCTGCCCTCGGGCAGGCGGCGGGGCGTGGCGACCCGGCGGGCGACGTAGACCGCGGCACCGGTGGACAGGCCCGCGAAGATGCCCTCCTCGGCGAGGAGCCGACGGGTGGTGGCCAGCGCCTTCTCGCTGTCGACCTTGATGCGGCCGTCGAGGACGTCCTCGTCGAAGATGGGCGGCACGAACCCGTCGTCGAGGTTGCGCAGCCCGTAGACGAGGTCGCCGTACTCGGGCTCGGCGGCGAACACCTTGCGGGTGGGGTCGTCCTGCTTGAGGCGCCGCCCGGTGCCGGTCAGCGTGCCGCCGGTGCCAAGGCCCGCGACCAGGGCGCCGACGTCGGGCAGGTCGGCGAGGATCTCGGTGGCGGTGGTGGCGGCGTGGGTGCGCGGGTTGGCGGGGTTGCCGTACTGGAACGGCATGACGAGGTCGGGGTCGGCCTCGGCCATCTCGCGGGCCACGCGCACCGACCCGTTGGAGCCTTCGTCGGCGGGGCTGGTGACGATGTCGACGCCGTAGGCCTCGAGCAGCTCGGTGCGCTCGCGGGAGGTGTTCTCGGGCAGCACGACGGTGAGCTTGTAGCCGCGGGCGGTGCAGATGGCGGCGAGCGCGATGCCGGTGTTGCCGCTGGTGGGCTCGAGCACGCGGCTACCGGGGTGGAGGCGGCCCTCGGCCTCGGCAGCGTCGATGAGCGCCTTGGCGACGCGGTCCTTCACCGACCCGGTGGGGTTGTGGCCCTCGAGCTTGAGGTAGAGCTCGTAGCCCTCCGGCGACAGGCGTGGCAGGCCGACCATCGGCGTGTTGCCAACAGCCTGGCTGATGTCGCGGTACAGGGCCATGGTCCTAGTTCTACCCGCCGGCGACGGCTGGCAAGATCGCGATCTGGTCGCCGTCGGCGAGCTCGGTCTGCTGCCCGCCGAGGAAGCGCACGTCCTCGTCGTTGACGTAGACGTTGACGAAGCGGGCGAGGTTGCCCTCGTCGTCGCGCAGCCGGTCGCCGAGCCCGGGGTAGCGGGCCTCGAGGTCGTCGATGGCCTCGGCCAGCGTCGCGCCCTCGACGGTGACGCGCTTCTCGCCGTCGGTGTGGGTGCGCAGGACGGTGGGGACGCGAACCTCGATGCTCATGGTGGTGGCTCCTGTGGTGGCGCGGCGCC
This sequence comes from Nitriliruptoria bacterium, assembly GCA_003553565.1. GTDB lineage: Bacteria > Actinomycetota > Nitriliruptoria > Euzebyales > Egibacteraceae > PUKE01. The sequence continues at coordinate 1,297 of PWER01000201.1, forward strand.
GCGGGGTGCGGCGGTCAGCGGTGTGTGCTGGTTGCGGTCGGTGAGCGCGTGGCGGGTGGCCGCGCGGGGTCAGGCGGGGTCGGCGGCCGGGTCGGCCACCGGCTCGCCGTCCAGGTGCACCAGGCGCTCGGTGATGCGCCCGTCGACGATGTCGAAGGCGCGCAGGTGCGGCTCGTCGTGCTGCAGCGAGCAGATCAGGTAGGCCGCGTCGGGGTAGGTGGCCAGCTCCACGTCGGTCGGCGAGGGGAACGCCTCGGTGTGGGTGTGGCTGTGGTAGATGGCGATGAGGTCCAGGTCGTGGTCGTCCATGTCGTTGAAGGCGTGCAGCATCGCCTTGGGGTCCATGGAGTAGTAGGTCATCGACCGGGCGGCGTTAGGGATCCGATAGATCTGCTCGATCTGCCCGTCGCGGCCGGCGAGCAGGCCGCACACCTCGAACGGGAAGTCGCTGCGAGCGTGGGCGACGATCTCGTCCCACGTGTCCCGGTCCAGGTCGAGCCGTCCGTGGATCTCCGCGCGTGTCATCGGCTACAGGGTAGAGCCTTCGCCCCGGTGCGGCCGGTGGAAACGGTGCGCCGCAGCGGCGCGCCGGATGCCCCGGGGCCGTTCAGCGCAGCGTGATGCGCGGCGGACCGGCGGTGACCCGGCCGACCACTGCGGCGGTGTGACCGCTGGCGCGCAGGGTGGCCACGGCCTGGGCGGCGGCGGGCGGCGACACGCCGAACAGCAGGCCGCCCGAGGTCTGGGCGTCGGCGAGCAGCAGCTGGGTGGTCGCGTCGGCGTCGCCGGGCTCGAGGATCTCGCCGGCCCACGCGAGGTTGCGGCGGCTGCCGCCGGGCATGACGCCGTCGGCGGCCAGCGCGGCGACCCCCTCGAGGATCGGCACGGCGGCCACGTCGAGCTCGGCGGCCACGTCCGAGGCCTCGACCAGCTCGCGCAGGTGGCCCAGCAGCCCGAAGCCGGTCACGTCGGTCGCGCCGCGGGCGCCGGCGGCGTGGGCGGCCTCGGCGGCGGCGGCGTTCAGCCGCGTCATGGAGGCCATGCCCGCAGCAACCAGGTCCTCGTCGGCCAGCCCGGCCTTGATGGCGGTGGACAGCACGCCGGTGCCCAGCGGCTTGGTGAGCACCAGGTCCTCGCCTGCGGTGAGCCCGTCGGCGGTGAGCAGCCGGTCGGGGTGGGCCTCGCCGACCACCGCGAGGCCGTACTTGGGCTCGGGATCGTCGATGGTGTGCCCGCCGGCGATCACGAACCCGCCCTCGGCGGCGACCTCGGCGGCGCCGGCCAGCACCTCCGACAGCAGCTCGGTGGGCAGCTCGGCGGCGTTCCAACCGACGATGTTCAGCGCGAACAGCGGCCGCGCGCCCATCGCATAGACGTCGCTGGCGGCGTTGGCGGCGGTGATGCGACCCCAGGTGCGCGCGTCATCGACCAGCGGCGTGATGACGTCGACCGTGGCGACGAGCGCACGGTCGGCATCGAGCCGCCACACGGCCGCGTCGTCGGCAGCGTCGATGCCGGCGAGCAGCGCGGGCTGCTCGGCTGGGGTCAGGCGGCGCAGGACCTGCGCCAGCTCGCCAGGGGCGAGCTTGCAGGCTCACCCAGCGCCGTGGCTGAACTCGGTCAGCCGGCGGGTCGTGGGATCCATCGCACCCGCAAGCCTAGGCGGCGCGCAGGACCGAGGTGCCCGCGAAGGTGTCGTGCCACCCGCGGTTCTCCGAGCTCGACGAGATCGTGACGATGATCGCGATGACCGCAGCCAGCGACGCGATGGGGCCGAGGAACGGGATCAGCCCGAGCAGCATCCACACGTTGCGCTTGGCAGTCTCGGCGATCTCGGGGTTGCCGCCGTTGGGGCCGACCACCTTGATGCTCAGGATGCTCTTGCCGACGGTGGCACCGCGGTTGGACTCCAGCAGCACGAAGTAGCCGAACCAGAGCACCGCGAACACGATCGAGGCAAAGCCGGTCGGATCGGCGCCGAGCCCCAGGAGCCCCACGATGATCGACGCGGGGATGCCCACCAGCACCACGTCCAGCAGCCGCGCGCCGATGCGCGCGCCGAGGCCCGCAGCGTCGGCGGGCGTCGCCCGGCCGGGCTCGTGGGGCTGGCCCATGGTGGGGTCGTCGCTCATGGTGCGTGTCCCTCCCTCGATGCACGCCTCCGTTCAGGACAGGTCAGAGCATACTCCCCCGGGGGCGGGGGTCGTCCAGCACGCGGCCCAGCAGCCCCAGCGGTGGTGCGCCAAGCGCGAGCAGCGCGGTGTGCAGCCGCCGGTGGGTGTAGCCGGCACCCCAGGTGCGTCGGGCCTGCGTGCGCAGCTCGCGCAAGGCGAGCTTGCCCCACGTGTAGCGCCCGTAGGTCGGGTCGAAGGTGGCGCGCAGCGCCTCCGAGCGCGCTGCCGAGCCGCGCAGGAACGCGTCGTCGGCGAAGCGCGCCTCGGCCTCGGCCACGCTCATCGATCCCGCGTGCACCCCGATCGAGGCGGCCAGGCGCACCGCGCGGATCAGCGCCTCCAACGCGACGCCGGCGGCGTAGCGGGGATCGTCGGCGCGGAAGCCCTCCTCGAGCAGCAGCTCCTCCATCTCATGGGCCCAACCCTCGATGAAGGCCTCGGACTGGACCAGGGCCCGCACCGGGCTGGTGACCTGGCGCAGCAGCCGGAAGTGGGTGAAGTGGCCCGGGGCCACCTCGTGGACGGTGATGGCCGGCAGGCTGGTGCGGTTGAAGATCTCCAGCCAGGCGTCGACGTCCTCGGCGTCCCAGTCGGCGCCCGGCGGGGTGACCAGGAACCGTGAGGGCCCGTCGGGGGCGAAGGGGCCCACGGGCTCGAGCATGGCGGTGACGTGGGCCTTGGAGGGCGGGGCCGGTCCGACCTCGCAGGTGCCCTCGTGGGGCGGCACGAGCCCGGCGGCCTCCACCCAGTCGAGCGCCTCGCGGGTCAGGGCGCGGGCCTCGTCGAGCAGCCCGGCCGCGTCGGGGCGGTCGCGTTGGAGCGCGGCCACGGCGTCGGCCAGCGCCTCGGGCAGGGTCGGGTCGTGGTCGCGACGCACCGCGGCGACCGCGTCGGCGAGCAGCGCGCGCAGGCGGGCGATCTCGTCCTCGGCGGCACAGGCGAGGTGGCCGAGGTCCACCGTGGTCGCCTCGGGCGTGGCGTACAGGCGCGCCAGCAGGTCGCTGCCGAGGGCGACCTCGCTGCTGCCCTCGCGGGCGCAGCGCCGCAGGTGGTCCATGAGCGCGTCGTGGGCGGCGAGCGCCGGCGCGGCGTGGGGCTCGTCGGGGTCGAGGTCGGCGGTCAGGCCCGCGGCCGAGGGCAGCAGCGCCTCGGCGACCGCGGCGGGCACCCGCGCCGGGTCGAGGGCGCTGCGGGCCGCGTCGACGGCGTCGGGCCAGCTGGCGAGGTGGGCGCGTCGCGCGGCGGCGCGCGCCTGCGGGTCGGCGCCGGGGCGGTCGTAGCAGCTGATGTCGAGGGCGTCGAGGTGGACCGAGGGGTCGGTGCGGTGCATCTCGCGCTCACCCCAGTGCAGGCGGGCGGTGTCCTCGGCGGCGGCCAGGGCGGCCTCGTCGTGGGCGTCGGCGCGCGGTGGGCCGCCGAGGCGTGCCAGCGCTGCGCGCACGCCCTCGGGCGAGCGGTCGGGCAGCACGCCGTCATGGGAGCGCAGGCCGGCGCCGTCGCGGGCCAGACCGACCTCGAGGTCGGCGTAGGCGCGCAGGCGGGCATCGAGGGCCTGCTCGGACAACGCGGGGGGTGGCGGCTCGGGGGTGGTCGGGTCGGGGGTGGGCGTCATGGGGTCCTCGGCGGTGGGCAGATGGGCGGATCTCGGGCGTGGCCGTGACAGCGTGGCGGCCGGTGGCGTCCTCGGCATCGCAGGGCCGGCGCCGCTCGTGTGGGTCGGCGGCGCCAGCGGGCAGACTCGCTATATGATCATCCGTACAGGTCGACGGTGTCCGATAGGACGATGACACACGCCACGCGCTCTCTCCGTCACGCGTCGATCGCGCTGCGTGCGCGATTGCGTCGGGGCGTGCTGGCGCCGCGGGTGCGTCGCGCGGTGGCGCTGGGTGTGCTGGCGGGGCTGCTGACCAGCCCGCTGCCCGGAGCGGACGGGACGGTCGGCACGGCTGCCGGCTCGCTTGCTCAGGAGTGGGTCGCGTGCGCGGTGGATGGCGCGCCACCCGAGGGCACCTGGCAGCAGGCGGAGATCAGCCGGGTGGAGCAGCCGCTGGAGCACGAGGGCAGCGCGGTGGACGGGCTGCCGGTCGTGGTGCCCCAGCAGCGCATGCCCGCGCCACCGCTGACCCAGCTGCCCCAGCCCGACCGCGACGGCTCCGTGCCGCGTCCGGTGCGGGTGGCGGTGATCGACTCGGGCGTGGCCGCCGACCACCCCGAGGTCGGCGTGGTCCGCCCCGGCCTCGACCTGCTCAACCCCTGTGGGGACGGCCGTCAGGACGTCACGGGCCACGGCACCACCGTGGCGGGGGTGATCGCGTCGACCTCGTACGGGGCGGCCCCGGCGGTGGAGATCATCCCGGTGCGCACCGCGCTGGACAACGGGCTGCACCCGCCGTCGTTCTCGGCGGCGGCGGTCGTGTGGGCCACCCACGCCGGCGCCGACATCATCACGATGAGCCTCACCAACCAGCGGCGCGGCCCGTCGCTGCTCGAGCAGCGGGCAATGCAGCACGCCCGCGCCAACGGCGTGGCGCTGGTGGCCGCTGCCGGCAACGATCCCAGCCGTCCGGCCGGCTACCCGGCCGCCTACCCCGAGACGCTGTCGGTCACCTCGGTGGACCCCGACGGTGAGCTGTCGCTGTTCGCCGCCCGCCAGGGGGCGGTGGACGTGGCCGCGCCCGGCTCGCGGGTGGTGACCCTGTGGCCCGACGGGTCGGTGCGCACCGCGTCGGGCACGTCGCTGGCCACCCCGGTGGTGGCCTCGACCATCGCGCAGATGCTGTGGGCCGACCCGAGCCTCACCGGCGCCGGCGCGGTCGAGATGCTGCGCGCGCACGACCCCGAGCCCCGGTGGCCGGCGCTGAACCCCTCGTTCGGCGTGCTCGATGTCCAGCAGGTGCTCCAGATGGCCTGCGAGACGGTGGGGTCCTGCCCCAGCGCCGAGGACGCCGAGCGCGAGGCCGTCGAGCAGGCCCTCGACGAGACCGACCGCGACGGCGGCGACGGGACCTGGGCGGCCTCCGAGCATCCGGCGACGGGCACGCCGCGCAGCACCCTGGGTGGCGGCGCGGGGCCGCCGAACCTCATGCGCTGACGCGTGGTGCGCGCGGCCGTCAGGCGAACCGCTGCTGGTGCCACGCCCAGGCAGAGGCGACGATCTCGTCGAGGTCGGTGCGGCGCGGCCGCCATCCCAGCTGCTGGCGGGCGCGGTCGTGGGAGGCCACGAGCTCGGCCGGGTCGCCCGGGCGGCGGTCGGCCTCCTCGACCGGCACGGTGCGCCCGGTGACGCGCTCGACCGCCGCGATCACCTCGCGCACCGTGAACCCGGTGCCCGAGCCGAGGTTGCACACCAGGCTCGGACGCTCGCGCAGCGCCTCGAGCGCCGCGACGTGCGCCTCGGCGAGGTCGGCGACGTGCACGAAGTCGCGCACGCACGTGCCGTCGCGCGTGGGGTAGTCGGTGCCGTAGACCGACACCGAGGCGCGGCGCCCCGCAGCGGCGTCCAGCACGATCGGGATGAGGTGGGTCTCGGGGTCGTGGGCCTCGCCGCGGTGGGCGGTGGCGCCGCTGGCGTTGAAGTAGCGCAGCGCACCGGCGCGCAGGCCCCGCAGCTCGGCCAGCCACCACAGCGCCCGCTCGATCGCCAGCTTCGACTCGCCGTAGACGTTGGTGGGTGCGGTCGGGGCGTCCTCGTCGATCGGCACGCGGTCGGGCTGGCCGTACACCGCGGCGGTCGACGACAGCACGAACCGCGTCACCCCGGCCTCGAGCAGCTGGGCCAGCAGCCGCAGCGTCGCCGCGGTGTTGTGCACGAAGAACCGCTCGGGCTCGCGCATCGACTCGCCCGCCTCGATCAGCGCGGCGAAGTGCAGCACCCCCTCGACGCCGTCGGCCAGCGCGGCCGCGACCGCCTCGGGATCGTCCACGCGGCCCTCCACCAGGCGCGCGCCGTCGGGCACCAGCTCGCGGTGCCCGCGGGAGAGGTCGTCGAGCACCACCACCTC
>PWER01000111.1 GCA_003553565.1 Nitriliruptoria bacterium
AGGTCCTCGTGGCCCTCGGCCTCGGCGGCGAGCTCCTCGACCCGCGGCTGGATCTCGTCCTGGAAGCTGGCCGACCAGTAGTCCTCGCCCATCTCGTCGATCAGCGTGGGCACCGTCGTGGACTTGCAGGTCAGGCACGAGCCGATGCCGTCCTCGGTCATGCGCGGCGTCTCGATCACGTCCTGCACGCCGAACAGGTGGGGCCGCGGGAACTCGTAGCTGACCGAGAACAGCAGGTTCGACCACAGCATCGGCAGGTCGGGCTCGACGCCCTCCACGATCTTGGGCTGCCGCTGGCCCTCGCGCTCCTGGTTCTCGACGTAGGAGTCGAAGTGCATGGGGAACTCGTCGGCGAACGCGCCGGAGTCGAACTCGTCGGCGTCGAGGCCCGTCGCGAGGTCCTCGGGCTCCTCGGGCAGGTCCGGGCCGGTGCAGGCCGCGAGGAGCACCACGGCCAAGCCGGCGGCCAAGGCCCCCACCACCACGTGCGTGCGTCCGAGCGGGCGGAGCATCTCGGTCACCTCCTGGTGCCGGCTGGCGGCCGTCATCGGGCTGCCTCGGGCTCGATCTGCGGGTCGGCGTGCATGGGCTCGTGCCACTCGTCAGGGCGCTGGATGCTGTGCCCGTGGGGCACCGAGCGGTGGCAGTCGGTGCAGGAGTCCTTCACGTCATGACCGACCTGCTGCAGCGTCACCGCGTGGCAGTCGTAGCAGTTCTGATCGATCGCCTCGATCGATTGTGGCTTCGCCTGGATCACATCTGGGATCGAGTCCTGGGCGACGAAGTTGTACCAGATGTGCGAGGCGCCAGCCCGGGCCTTGAAGGCGGTCTTGGCGACGTAGCTGTCGGTGGGCGCGTGACAGTCGTTGCAGTTCAGCGCCGCGTGCTGGGACTGCGCGAACGACTCGGTGAACGGCTCCATCACGTGGCAGCTGCCGCAGAACTCCGGGCCGTCGGTGGCCTCGATGGTCGCGAAGCCGCCGACGGCAAGGACGATCCCCACCAGGACCCCGGCCAGGCTGAACAGGGCCGTGCGCGTGCGCAGTCGCTGGAGCAGCTTGCGCATCAGGCCTCACCTCTCCCGGTCCTCGGGGCGCCGCAGGCGGCTCCCCATGGCCCCTCCTCGCCGGGCCGCGCTCGCGGCGCGCCCGACCGCGCCACGCGGGCGGCGCCGCTGAATGCGACCTTGGCGATCTTCTTCATCGTTTTGCTCTTCATTTCGATCTTGTTCTGCTCTCGAAGAGAAGTTATCGAATCATCGGTGCCTGCGCAACTCGCTGGAGCGCGCTGATCCATCCAGCGTCGCCAGCGCCTGGCTCACGTGCTGCGACGATCCGCGGGGCGGGCCCCGTTGGTCGTGGACGGCTCGCAGCCGCAGGCGCAGGCCTGCCCCGACGGGGCAGTCATCAGCGGCTCGTCGCCGGGGTGGCGGTCCCCGGCGCCGGCGAGCAGGCGGTCCTCGCGGGCCAGCACCTCGTCGAAGGTCACCGACAGGGCGTCGAGCAGCGCCGCCTGGGCCTCGCGGATGACCGGGGAGACCGGGCAGACCGACACCTGCCGGCACGCCGGGGGGTTGCGCACGCAGCGGTTCAGTCGGATGGGGCCCTGCACCGCCTCGATGACCTCGAGCACGCTGATCGCCTCGGGGTCGCGGGCCAGGCGCACGCCGCCGGAGGCCCCGCGTTGGGTCTCGAGGATCTCGGCTCGCCCGAGCGTGCCCACGATCTTCGCCACGAGGCTGCGCGAGAGCTCCTGGCGCGTGGCGATCGCCGCGGCGCTGATGCGCTCGTGGCGCGCCGCCTCGAGGACGCAGCGGATGGCGTAGTCGGCTTGGCGGGTGATCTCCATGGTCCTACCCCTCTGCCCCGCGGGGCGGGGTCGTCTCGGCGCGCGCGCCGCTGCTGACGGCCTCGCTCGGCAGCAGCGCCGCCAGGCCCGTGCGCAGGGTCTGGTAGGCGGCCTCGTCCAAGAGGCCGCGGGCGCGTGCCTCCTCGACCGCGGCGAGCTCGTCCAGGAGCGTCTCCCGGTCGGCGGGCGAGCCGCGGTCCCCACGGAGCTGCTGGGCGCGCCGCTCGCGGGTCGCGGCCAGGAGCTCGGGGTCACCCCAGCCCTGCGCGGCGAGCTCGTCGAGCGCGGCCACCCAGGTCAGCAGCGTCGGATGGTCGGCCGGGGCCGGGTCCGCGACGCTCGCCCCGTCCGCCCCCGCGGCGGCGGTGGCGGTCTCGGCGCGGGCAGGGTCCTCGGGGGCTGCCTCGCGCCGCCGGGCGAAGGGGCCTGCCCCGCGCCAGGCGGCCAGCGGGCCGACCCCGCGCCAGGCAGCGAGCCCGAGCACCAGCACGAGGCCGGCGAGCGCTGCCGCGCCGCCGGCGGCGGCGAGCTGCCAGGTGGGCGTCCCCGACAGCCCGAGGCCATCGAGGTCGACCTCGACCACCGTGTCGGCGGGGACATCGGTGCGCTGGTGGCTGATGTAGGTGCGGCCCTGCGACTGCACCTGCCCGACGGCCTCGAAGCCCTCGCCCTCGACGTCGACCTCCTCGGGCGCGTTGATCACCAGCGACTCGACCGGCAGGTCCGCCGGCAGCGACAGGCTGCCGAGGGTCTCGAGGCTGTAGCGCAGCGTCCCAGTGGTCTCGCCAGGCGGCAGGGCCGTGGTGTGGACGTAGTCGCCCTCGATGATCGTGGCGCAGCACTGCGAGAAGCGGCCCATCGTGTCGCGGCCGGCCGCGCCGGCCTGGAGCGGCACGCGGACGACCGAGCGCTCGTCGATCTGGGGCACCTCGTGGCCCACCCAGGTCTCCTGCCCGCGGTTGACGACCTGGAGGTCCTGCTGGACCACGACGTCCTCCAGCTGGTCCAGCCACAGCACCCAGCTCGCGACGGCCACGTGGTCGGGCTGCGTGGTGCTGTCGTGCACGACGAGCTCGACGTTGCGCGGCTGGCCCTCGTGGGCGGTCACGACCTGGCTCGGGTAGGTGGCGCCGTCGTGCTCCACGGCGAGGTCGAACTCCTCCCCGACGGCGAGGCCCCCGATCGCGAACCGGCCGTCGTCGTCGGTACGGTCCGACGCGGCGATGGGCCGCCCGGCTCCGACGCCGGGGACCTCCACGTCCACGTCCGGGTGGGCGCGCACGCGAGCGCCCTCGACGGGCTCGCCGGTCACCCCGTGCACGACGATGCCCTCGAACTGCACGCCGGGCTCGCCCTCGGCCTCCTCGACCGCCTCGCCGTCCTCGTCCTCGTCGGTGACCTGGGCCAGGGCTGGCACCGCGGCGGGCGCGACGAGCGCCACGAGCGCGGCGACCACCACGAGGCCCGCCAGGGCGAGCTGGGCCACCGGGAGCGCCAGCGCGGCGGGGCGGCAGCCCGCGTGGCGATCCGCGCGGCCGGCGCGAGGCTGGGGATGCTGCGGTCGGTGCATCACCGCTCCTCCCGCGACTCGGGGAAGGCGCGCGCATGGGGCCCGTCCGGCTCATCGGGCTCGGCGGCCGCGTCGGGCTCGGCGGCCTCGTCGCGGCGGGCCGACAGCGCGGCGCGACGACGGGCGATCTCGGCCTCCAGGGGGTTTTCGACGCGCTGCCCCGCCCCAGGCCCCGTCGCTGTCCCCGTCGCTGGGGGCTCGCCGCCGTCGTCGCCGGCGACCGCCCCGTCCGGGGCAGCCTCGACCTCGGGATGCCCGCTGCTCACCAGCGGCCAGGCGATCATGGCCACCACCAGCGCCACCAGCGCGAAGGCGCCGATCAGGACCAGCATCAGCGGGCCTCCTCGTGCGAGTGGGGCGCGCCGGCCTCGTCTCGTGCGGGCGCGCCGGCAGGCTCGGGCGTGCGTGAGGGATCCGAGCCGGGACCCCGCGTCGGGCCCTCGCGGCGCTCGGCTCCCGTGGGAGGCCCGTCGGGCGTGGGGCCGCCCGCGGGCGCGGAGCCGCCCGCGGGCGTCGCGCGCGTCGGGTCCGCGTCGCGGTCGCCTCGCTCGGCCGGGGCCGCGGGGTCGCGGCGTTCGGGTCGGCGCCAGGGGAGCACGGCGAGCAGCCCGCCGAGCAGGGTCAGCGTGCTGCCGACCCACAGCCACAGCACCCCGGGGTGACGGTTGACGTGGAAGCCGGCGGCCGGCGCGTCGACGTCGACGTCCTCGAGCACCACATAGACGTCCTCGCGCACCAGCGAGCGCACGCCCACCTCGGTGCGCGGCTCCTCCATGTTCCCCTCGAGGTAGCGCTCGGCGGTGAGCTCGCCGCGGTCGGTGCCGCTGCGGGCCACCGAGAGGGTCGCCGCGACCGAGCTGCGGGTGAACCCCTCCTCGGTCGCGAGCTCGGTGAACGTCAGCGCGTAGGGGCCGACCTGGGCGGTCTCGCCCTGCTCGAGCTCGATGCGCGCGTCGTCGCGGTAGGTGCCGTCCACGGCGAGCCCGACGATCAGCAGGACGATGCCGAGGTGCGCGAGCGCGCCGCCGACGCGGCGAGGGTTGCGGGCCAGGCTGCGCCCGGCGGCCCGGTGCAGGTCCCGAGCCCCGCCGCGCTGGGCGGCGCGCGCGCCGGCCCACAGATCGCCGAGGATCGCCACGCCGGCGAAGGCGACCAGCGCGAGGACCGCGACGGTCAGCGGGTTCGCGCCGCCGTCGAGCACGCCGGCCACGGTGCCCGCGACCAGCCCGGCGATCGTGGGCGCGATCAGGGCGCGGCGCAGCCCCGTGCCGGCGCTGCGCCAGGCCACGAGCGGGCCGAGGCCGAGCAGCAGCAGCATGAGCACGCCGACGGGGCGGGACACCGCGTCGAAGAACGGCGCGCCGACGCTGACCTCGCTGCCCTGGACCGCGCTGGTCAGCACCGGGAAGATGGTGCCCCAGAAGATCGCCACCGTGTAGGCGACGAGCAGGCCGGTGGTGAGCACCAGCAGGCTCTCGCGGCTCAGCCCGCCGGCGGTGCGCCGGCGCGGGCGCAGCTGGGGCAGGCGCCAGGCCAGGAGCCCGGCGCCGGCCACGACGACCGTCACGATCACCGCGAGGAACCACACGCCGGCGGGCGACTCAGCGAAGGCGTGCACCGAGGCGGCCACGCCCGAGCGCACCAGGAACGTGGCGAAGATCACCAGCGCGAACGTGGCGATCGCCAGCGCGAGGTTCCACACGCGCAGCGCCCCGCGGCGCTGCTGCAGGACCACGGTGTGTAGCCAGGCCGTGGCGGTCAGCCACGGCAGCAGGCTGACGTTCTCGACGGGGTCCCAGGCCCAGTAGCCGCCCCAGCCGAGCTCGGTGTAGGCCCAGCGGGCGCCCAGCACGATGCCGATGCCCAGCCACAGCCACGCGTGGATCGTCCACGCGCGGGCGCCCCGCAGCCAGCTGCCGTCCAGCCGGCCGCTGATCAGCGCTGCGATCGCCAGGGCGAAGGGGACCGTGAAGAGCGCGTAGCCGACGAACGTCGCGGGCGGGTGGAGGATCTGCCCCCAGTGCAGGAGCATCGGGTTGAGCCCGGCGCCGTCGCTGGGCACGAAGTCCAGGCGCGTGAACGGGTTGCTGGCCAGCAGGGTCAGGGCGCTGAAGACCACGAGGGCCGCGCCGAGGGTGGCAACCATCACCGGCTGGAGCCCAGGGTCACGGGTGCGGTGCACGCGGGCGGCGAGGCTGCTGGTGCCGGCCAGCACCCAGGCCCAGAACAGCAGCGAGCCGTCCTCGCCGGCCCACAGCGCGGAGGCGGTCATGACCGGCGACAGGCTGCGGTCGGAGTACTGCGCCACGTACTCGACCTCGAACTCGCGCCCGAGGAACAGCAGCAGCAGCAGGATCGTGGCCACCGACAGCACCACGAAGGTGGCCGCGAGCGCCGCCTCGGCGCTGCGCAGCAGGGCGGTGTGCCCGCGCCGGGCGGCGACGGCGGCGGCGCCGGCGGCCCACAGGCTCGCCAGGACCGCCAGGGCCCGCGCGACATGTCCGAGCTCTGGCATCAGCGGCTCCGCCGGCGGATCGCGCGGCGCTGCGCGAGCAGGGCGGTCAGGTAGCCGCCGTACAGCAGGGCCGCGAGCACGTACGCGGCGATCGTGTAGCCCCAGACGTCCATCAGGCGGTCACCTCCACGTCCTCGCGGCGCGCGGTGAGGTCGATGCGCAGCCACAGCAGCAGCAGGTACAGCAGCGTGAACGCGAGCAGGCCGAGCAGGAGCACCGCGAGCATCGAGCCGGGCAGCTGGGGCCCCTCGGGGCTGGCGACCACCGGCCCGGGATGCAGCGAGTCCCACCACTGCACCGAGAAGTAGACGAGCGGGATGTTGAGGAAGGCGACGATGCCCAGCACCGCCGAGTACCGCGCGCGGCGCATCGGCTCGTTCACGTAGCCGCGCAGCGCGAGGTAGGACAGGTACAGCAGCAGCAGCACGAAGTAGCTGGTCAGCCGCGGGTCCCACTGCCAGAACGCACCCCAGACCGGGCGCGCCCACAGTGGCCCGGTGAGCATCACGGCCAGCGTGAAGACCACGCCGACCTCGGCCGAGGAGGCGGCGAGCCGGTCCCAGCGCCGCGAGCGGGTCGCCAGCACGGCGATGCTCGCAACGAACACCACGAGGAACGCCAGCCCACCGATCCACGCCGAGGGGACGTGGATGTAGAAGATGCGCTGGGCGGGCCCCTGGATGGCATCGCCCGGGGCGAGGAACAGCGCGCCGGCGATCGTGGCGGCGAGCAGCACCGCGGTGCTCGCGCCGAGGATCGCCAGCCCCCTCGGCGAGGCGCGGTCCAGGACGCTGGCCCGCGGCGACCCGGTCGGCTCCGTCGCCTTGCTCATGCTCACTCCTCGATCACGTGCCGGAAGGTCGCGATCCCCAGCGACAGCGACAGGACCGCCGCAGCCGCCAGCAGCGCCAGCCACGAGCCAGCCTCGGCAGGGGTGCCGCCTCCCAGGGCGACCTCCGTGCCCTGGACGGCGGCGATCAGGACGGGCAGCGCCACGGGCACCACGAGGACCGGCAGGATCGCCTCGCGGGTGCGCGTGTTGACGGCCATGCTCGACAGCAGCGTGGCGACGCTGACCAGCGCGATCGTGGCCAGCGCGGTCACCACCGCCAGCAGCCCCACGCCTCGGCCGGGCTCGAGCTGGAGCAGCACCACCGCCAGCGGCAGCAACACGACCTGGATCGCGGCGACCACCAGCAGGTTGGACAGCACCTTGCCCAGGTAGATGCCCTCCCGGGAGATCGGGCTGGTCAGCAGCGCATCGATGCACGAGGCCTCGTGCTCGAGCGCCAACGAGCGCCCGATGCCGAGCAGGATCGCGAACAGCAGCGCGATCCACAGCACCCCGGCGGCCACGGGGTCGCGCTCGGCACCCGTGGTGGGCAGCGAGAAGCTGGCCACCACCACGATCAGCAGCGCGAACAGCCCGATGGCCGTGAGCATGTCGCGCGTGCGCAGCTCCAGGCGCAGGTCCTTGCGCGCCACGCGCCAGGCCTCGACCGCCACGGTCATGGCGTGCCCTCCCCGGGCTTCGC
>PWER01000100.1 GCA_003553565.1 Nitriliruptoria bacterium
GCGACGTGCTGGACGTGGAGACCACCCACGTGCTCGAGGTCGAGGGGCTCGAGCGGCTCGTCGAGGCGCTCGTCGCGCGCGACTACGACGTCGTCGCTCCGCGGGTCGCCGACGGTGCCATCGCCCTGGATCTGATCACCCACGCCGACCAGCTGCCCATCGGCCGTGGCGACGAGCAGGCGCCGGGCCGCTATCGGCTCACCGACCGCGACGACGAGGCGCGCTTCGGCTACGCGGTGGGACCCACCTCCCCCAAGCGCTGGCTGCTGCCGCCGCGCTCGCAGATCTTCCAGGCGACCGCCGAGGGCGACGCCTTCCGCCCCGAGGCGGCCACCACCCCTGATCGGCGCCACGCCTTCCTCGGCCTGCGGCCCTGCGAGCTCGCCGGCGTCGCCAAGCAGGACCGCGTGTTCATCCGCGACGACCTGCGCGACGCGCTCTACGCCGACCGTCGCGACCAGGCGCTGCTGATCGTGGTGCACTGCGGCGACCCGGCCGGCACCTGCTTCTGCGCCTCGCTGGGCACCGGCCCGCGGGCCGAGGCCGGGTTCGACCTGGCGCTGACCGAGGTGCTGGGCGAGCATCACCGCTTCGTCGTCGAGGTCGGCAGCGACGCGGGCGCCGAGCTGGTCGCCGAGCTCGACCTGCCCCCAGCCACCGAGGCGGACCTGTCGGCAGCGCGCGCGGTGACCGACCGGGCCGCCGACAGCATGGGCCGGTCGCTGGACACCGAGGGGCTGCGCGAGGATCTCCTGGGCGCGCTGGAGTCGCCGCGCTACCGCGACGTGGCCCGCCGGTGCCTGGCGTGTGGCAGCTGCACGCTGCTGTGCCCCACCTGCTTCTGCACCGGGATGGTGGACTCCAGCGAGCTGGACGGCAGCGGCGCGGCGCGCACGCGCGTGTGGGACTCGTGCTTCACCATCGGCTTCTCCTACATCCACGGTCAGAGCATCCGCTCGTCGGTGGCGGCGCGCTACCGCCAGTGGCTGACCCACAAGCTGGCCACCTGGGTCGATCAGTTCGGCGAGCTCGGCTGCGTGGGCTGCGGCCGGTGCATCACCTGGTGCCCGGTCGGCATCGACATCACCGAGGAGGCCCGGGCCATCCGCGCCACCGCCGTGCCCCAGGCCGTGCCCCAGGAGGACCGGCCATGACCAGCACGGCGACGAGCACGCACCCCGGCACGGCGCCAGCCAGCGCGCAGACCGCCAACCCGGTCGACGAGCGGCTGGTGCCGGTCCCCCACCGGGTGCTGGAGGTGCGCCGCGAGACCGCCGACACGATCACGATCGCGCTGCAGCCCCGCACCGGCCGCCCGCCGCCGTTCACGCCGGGCCAGGTCGACATGCTGTACGCGTTCGGCACCGGCGAGGTGCCCATCTCGATCGCCAGCGATCCCACCGAGACCGAGCACCGCGAGTACACGATCCGCCGGGTCGGGCCGGTCACCCGCGCGCTGACCAACGTCGCGCCGGGCGATCACCTCGGCGTGCGCGGCCCGTTCGGGGTGCCCTGGCCGGTGGAGGAGGCACGCGGCGGCGACCTGGTCGTGGTGGCCGGCGGCATCGGCATCGCCCCGCTGCGCGCCACGATCCTCGCCGCGCTGCGCGAGCGCCACGCGTTCGGTGCGGTCAGCGTGCTGTACGGGGCGCGCTCGCCGGGCGATCTCGTCTACCGCGTCGAGCTCGAGCGGTGGCGCGCCCGACTGGACACCGACATCGACGTGACGGTCGACTCGGCCGGCAGCGGCTGGCACGGCAACGTCGGCCTCGTCACGCGCCTGGTGCCGCGCACCCGCTTCGAGCCCGACCGCACCACGGCGTTCGTGTGCGGCCCCGAGCCGATGATGCGCTACGCCGCGCAGGCGCTGCTCGAGCGCGGCGTGTCGGCTGCGCGGATCTTCGTCTCGGCCGAGCGGAACATGGTGTGTGGGATCGGCACCTGCGGGCACTGCCAGCTCGGCCCGTACTTCCTGTGCCACCACGGCCCGGTGCTGTCGTGGCAGGAGATCGGGACCTACCTGCGGATCAGGGAGCTGTAGATGGCCATCACGCGCCCGGCCCTGGCGGTGTGGAAGTTCGCGTCCTGCGACGGCTGCCAGCTGCAGGTGCTCAGCCTCGAGGAGCAGCTGCTGACGCTCGCCGAGGTCGTCGACGTCGCCTACTTCCTGGAGGCCTCCAGCGCCACCGCCCGCGGCCCCTACGACGTGTCGCTGGTCGAGGGCTCGATCACCACTCCCGAGGACGAGGAGCGCATCCACGAGATCCGCGCGGCCAGCCGCACGCTGATCGCCATCGGCGCGTGCGCCACCGCCGGCGGGATCCAGGCGCTGCGCAACTTCGCCGCGGTCGACGAGCTCGCCGAGGCCGTCTACCCCCATCCCGAGCAGCTCGCGGTGCTCGAGGAGTCCACCCCGGTCTCGGCCCACGTGGAGGTCGAGTACGAGCTCCAGGGCTGCCCGGTCGACCGCCACCAGGTGCTGGAGGCGCTCAGCGCGCTGCTGCAGGGCCGCCGCCCCAACATCCCGAGCCACAGCGTGTGCGTCGAGTGCAAGCGCCGCGGGCTGGTCTGCGTGATGGTCGCGCACGGTGAGCCGTGCCTCGGACCCGTCACCAACGCCGGCTGCGGGGCGCTGTGCCCGTCGTTCCACCGCGGCTGCTACGGGTGCTTCGGGCCGGCCGAGACCACCAACACCGGCTCGCTGGTGGCGTGGCTGCGCCACGAGCAGGGCCTGGGCCCCGCCGAGGTGGTCCGCTGGCTGCGGACCTACAACGCGGGGGCGCGCCGCTTCGCCGAGGAGAGCCGCCGCCATGAGCCATCGCAGCGCTGACCCCATCCGCGACCTGTCGGTCGAGGCCCTCGCCCGCGTCGAGGGGGAGGGCGCCATGCGGGTGCGCCTGCGCGGCGAGGAGGTCGAGGACATCGCCCTGTCGATCTACGAGCCGCCCCGCTTCTTCGAGGGGATGCTGGTGGGTCGGCGCATGGAGGAGCCACCCGACATCACCGCGCGCATCTGCGGCATCTGCCCGGTCGCCTACCAGATGAGCGCCTGCCGGGCCATCGAGGACGCCTGCGGCGTCGCGATCGACCCGCCGCTGCGGGAGCTGCGCCGCCTGATGTACTGCGGCGAGTGGATCGAGAGCCACGCGCTGCACATCTATCTGCTGCACGCGCCGGACTTCCTCGGCTACCACTCGGCGCTGGAGCTCTCGCGCGACCACAAGGAGCTCGTGCAGCAGGCGCTGGCGCTGCGCCGGGCCGGCACCGATCTGGTCACCGCCATCGGCGGGCGCGCCACCCACCCGGTGAACGTGCGCTTGGGCGGCTTCCACCGTCTGCCTGACCGCGACGCGCTGGCCGCGCTGCGCCCGCAGCTGGAGCGCGCCCGCGACCAAGCCGCCGAGACGGTGCGGCTCGTGGCCGGCTTCACCATGCCCGACCTGGCGATCGACCACGCCTTCGTGAGCCTCGCCGAGCCCGGCCGCTACCCGATCGACGCGGGCCGGCTGGTGTCCTCCACCGGCCTCGACGTCCCGGTGCAGGAGTTCGAGGAGCACCTCATCGAGGAGCAGGTGGCGCGCTCCACGGCGTTCCACGCGCGCCTGGCCGGCCACGACGGCGCCATCCTCGTGGGCCCGCTGGCGCGCTACGCGCTGGCCCGCGACGAGCTGTCGCCCACCGCGCGCGAGCTGGCCGACGAGGTCGGCCTGCCCCCGGTGGTCACCAACCCGTACCAGAGCATCGTCGTGCGCGCCATCGAGGTGGTCGAGGCCTGCGTGGAGGCGCTGGCGATCCTCGAGGCCTACGAGCAACCCGACCGCGCCCACGTGCCCGTCCCACCACGGGCCGGCATCGGCTACGGCGCCACCGAGGCACCGCGCGGGATCCTGCTGCACCGCTACGAGATCGACGCCGACGGGCTGATCACCGCCGCGCGGATCGTGCCGCCCACCGCCCAGAACCAGCGCGCGGTCGAGGACGACCTGTACGACTTCGTCGCCGCCCACGCCCACCTCGACGACGAGGGGCTGCGCTGGCAGCTCGAGCAGGCGATCCGCAACTACGACCCGTGCATCTCGTGCGCCACCCACTTCCTCGACCTGACCGTCGAGCGGCGATGACCCGGCGGGTGGTGGGGGTCGGCAGCCGCCTGCGCGGCGATGACGCCGCGGGCCTGCGGGTCGCCGAGGCGCTGGCCGAGCGCGCACCCCCCGGGGTGGAGGTGCGCACCTGCGAGGGCAGCGTCGGCGAGCTGGTCGACGCGCTGGGCGGCGCCACCGACGTGGTGCTCGTCGACGCGGTCCGCGGGTCGGGCCCGCCGGGGACGGTCACGTGGTGCCCCGATGGGGCGCTGCCCCCGCAGGTGCGCCCCACCGGCACCCACGACATGGGGTTGGCCGAGGCGCTCGGGCTGATCGTCGCGCTCGACCAGGCCCCAGCGCGGCTGACGGTGGTCGGCATCGAGGGCGCGGACTTCACGCTCGGCCGTCAGGCGCTGACCCCCGCGGTCGCCGAGGCCGTGGCCCGCGTGACCGCCGAGCTGGCCGACGCCAACGCCGACGCCGACGCGTGACGCCGACACGTGAGCGCCGCGCCGCAGCGCCGGCTCAGCCGGTGTTCTGCAGCCCTGCGCTCAACCCGGCCACGCTCATCTTGACCTGGTCGATGCGCAGGTCCTCCTCCTCGGTGCCGGCCTGGCGCAGCTCCAGCAGTCCGGCGAGCTGCAGCAGCGACAGCGCGTCCACGTCGGGCTGGCGCAGCGCCACCGCCGAGCGCAGCGCCGACTGGCGCTCCAGCAGGCGGTCCTGCCCGGTGACCTTGAGCACCCAGTGCTCGGTGCGGCGCCACTCGGCGATGATCGTCTCGGTCAGGTCGGGGCGCTCGCCGATGTCCAGGGCGCGACGGCCCAGCGTCTCGTCGGCCTTGGCCAGGCTCATCTCGGCGTTCTCGATCAGCGAGGCGAAGAACGGCCACTCGCGGCGCATCTCGCGCAGCACCGCGAGCCCGTCCATGTCGGGGTCCTCGCCGATCTCGGCGAGGCCGGTGCCCAGCCCGAACCAGGCGGGCAGGTTGATGCGGCTCTGCGACCAGGCGAACACCCACGGGATCGCCCGCAGCGTCGACAGGTCGCGGGCCGCCGAGCGGTGGGTCGGCCGCGAGCCGATCTCCATGCGGCCGATCTCCTCGTAGGGCGTGACCTTGGCGAAGTACTCGGCGAAGCCCTCGGTCTCGATCAGGTCGCGGTAGGCGCGCTGGCTGGCGGCCGCCATGCGGTCGGCGACGGGGCGGTGACGCTCGGCGAGGCGGATGTTGCGCTGCTCGGCGTGGCGGGTCGAGGCGCCCAGCACCGCGTTGGTGGTGCGCTCCAGGTGGCGGCGCCCCGAGGGCACGCTGCGGTAGCGCGCGAAGATCACCTCGCCCTGCTCGGTGACCTTCAGGCGCCCGTCGACCGAGCCGCCGGCCTGGGCGCGGATGCCGCGGTTGAGGGGCCCGCCGCCGCGGCCCAGCGAGCCGCCACGCCCATGGAACAGCGTGACGGTCAGCCCCTCCTCGCGCGCCCACTGCGCGAGCTGGCCCTGCACGTCGTGCAGCGCGATGTTGGCCGACACCACGCCCACGTCCTTGGCCGAGTCCGAGTAGCCGATCATGACCTCGAGCTCGCCGCCGCGCGCGTCGAGGACCTCGCGCTCACCGGGCAGGGCCACGAGCTCGCGCAGCACCTGCGGGGCGCGCTCGAGGTCGTCGCGGGTCTCGAACAGCCCGACGACGTCCAGGCGCACGTCGGGCCAGTGGTCCTCGTCGATGGCCAGGCGCGCCAGCGCGCGCACCGCGACCAGGTCGGCGGCGGTGCGGGTGAACGACACGACGTAGCGGTGGCATGCCGGGGTGCCGTAGGCGTGCTGCGCCTTGGCGGCCACGCGCAGGGTGTGCAGCACCTCGCGGGTCTGCTCGGAGGTCGGCGTGGTGCCCTGCGGCCAGCCCTCGCGGGCCAGGCGATCCAGCGCCTCGGCGTCGCCGACGGCCTCGGGCGCGAGCTCCTCCAGCGCCGCGGCGTGCACGCTGGAGTGCTGGCGCAGCTCCAGGCCGGCGAGGTGGAAGCCGAACGTCTCGACCCTCCACTTGAGGTTCTGGACCTCACCGTAGGCCAGGCGGACCTGATTGGCCTCGAGCAGCGACTGCTGCACCAGGTCGAGGTCTGCGAGCAGCTCGTCGGGGTGGTCGTAGCCCGCCCGGGTCTCGTCACGACGCGCGCGGACGCGGTCGGCAGCGAACACGAGCTTCTGACGGTGGGGCTGGTCGGGGGCGGTGTTGCGCAGCGACGCCGCGCGGCTGGGGAACTCGGCGCGGTCGTCGGCCAGCGAGGCGGCCAGGTCAGCGCTTGCTGGTGCGACCCGGTCGGTGACCGTCAGCCGTCGCGCCGCGTCCCGCAGGTCGCGCTCGTGCCGGGCGAGCACCTGGGCGGCCTGGCGGTCCAGCGTCTGCTGGGTGACCTTCGCGGTGACGTGCGGGTTGCCGTCACGGTCGCCACCCACCCAGGAGCCGTACCGCAGGAACGCCGGGGTCAGCGGGGGCCGCTGGCCGGCCGTGTCGGGGTCCAGCGCGCGGTCCATCTCGCGGTACACCTCGGGGACGAGGTCGAACAGCGTCTGGTCGAACACCGCGAGGACGCGGCGCACCTCGTCCAGCGGGCTGGGGCGCTCGTGACGGAACGGCGCGGTGCTCCACAGCGCCTCGAGCTCCTCGCCGAGGCGGCGACGCACGTCGAAGGCGAGCGGGTCGTCGACCTCGGACTGGTCCAGGCGCTCCATCTGGTCGGCGATGCGCTGGAGCGCCTCGGCAACCGCGCGGCGCCGCGCCTCGGTGGGATGGGCGGTGAGCACCGGGTGGATGCGCAGCCGCTGCACGAGCCGCTCAGCGTCGCGGGGCCCCTCGAGCTCGGTGACCTCGGCCACGCCCGCCGCGATCGCGTCGTCGACGACCTGGCCGTCACGCCCCCGCGCTCGCAGCGTGCGGATGCGCTGGCGGTCCTCGGCGAGGTTCATCAGCTGGCAGTGGATCGTGAACGCCCGCGCGACCTTGCGGGCCGTGGTCGGCGCCAGGCCCCGCAGCTCCTCGATCGCCGCGTCGATGTCGGGCGGGCGGTCGGTGTGCATCGCCACCGTGAGGTCGCGCAGCCACGCGACCGGGCGGGTCACCACCGGCCCCTCGACGCTGCGCAGCACGTCATCGAAGACCTCGTCGAGCAGTGCGATCTCCTCGCGCAGCGCCACCGGCACCGGGCCGGTGGCGCGGATGACGCGGCTGGAGGGCACACGAGCGGTGATCGGCTCTACCGGCATGACGGCCTTCCCTGTCGAGACGTCGGAACCACGCAGCCTGCCACAGCGGCGC
>PWER01000189.1 GCA_003553565.1 Nitriliruptoria bacterium
AACACCGGCTACTACCTCAAGGAGGCTCGCAACGCCGGGGCGAAGGTGATCGTGATCGACCCGCGCATGAACATGACCGCCTCGGGGCCGGCCGACGAGTGGATCCCGATCTGGCCAGGCACCGACAACGCGCTCATGGACGCGATGGCCTACGTGATGATCACCGAGGACCTCCACGACCAGGAGTTCCTCGACACCTACACCGTCGGCTTCGACGACGAGCACCTGCCCGAAGACGTTCCGGCCGGCAGCTCCTACAAGGCCTATGTGATGGGCGAGGGCGAGGACGGCACGCCCAAGACCCCCGAGTGGGCAGAGTCGATCACCAAGGTGCCCAAGGACACAATCGTCGGACTAGCACGGGAGTACGCCAACACCAAGCCCGCCGCGCTGATCCAGGGCTGGGGGATGCAGCGGCGCGCCTACGGCGAGCAGCCCGTCCGCGGCGGGATCAACCTCGCGGCGATGACCGGCAACGTCGGCATCAGCGGCGGCTGGGCCTCCGGAAGTGGCTACTACGGCAGAGGGGGGCAGGTCGGAGGCCTGCCACCAGGGGAGAACCCGGTCGAGGCCAGCATCCCCATCTTCCTGTGGACCGAGGCGGTGCTGCGCGGCACCGAGCTCGGACCCGAGGAGGGCCTGACCGGGGCCGAGTCCATCCCGAGCAACCTCAAGCTCATCTACAACACCGGTGGCAACGTGCTGATCAACCAGCACAGCAACGCCAACCGCAACGCAGAGATCCTCCGCGACACCTCGCTCGTGGAGTTCATCGTGGTGCATGAGCACTTCATGACTCCGAGCGCGAAGTTCGCCGACATCCTGCTGCCGGCAGCCACGGTGCTCGAGCAGGACGACCTCACCACCACGTGGGTGTGGGGCGACTCCCTGATCTCTGTGCAGAAGGCGATCGAACCGCTGCACGAGAGCCGGACCGACTACGACATCTGCGCCGACATCGCCGAGCGCCTCGGCATCGGCGAGGAGTACACCGAGGGCAAGACCCAAGAGGACTGGGTCCGTGAGATGGTGTCGGTCACCGCGGACGCACACCCGGACTTCCCGGGCTTTGAGCAGTGGCGCGAGCAGGGCGTGTTCGTCCCTGTATACGACGAGCCAGACATCGCGTTTCAGGACTTCCGGGAGGATCCCGAGGCCAACCCGCTCGAGACGCCCTCGGGCAAGATCGAGATCTTCTCCAAGGACCTCTGGGACATGGACATCGAGAACGTCCCCGCGGTCGCCCAGTACATCCCCGAGTGGGAGGGCGGTCCCTGGGACCCGCTGTACGAGCAGTACCCGCTGTCGTGCATGGGATCTCACTACAAGCGCCGCTCCCACTCGACCTTCGACAACATCGACTGGCTCGACGAGGCGCTGCCCCAGCGGCTGTTCATGAACCCGCTGGACGCCGAGGAGCGCGGCATCGAGGACGGCGACGAGGTCCGCATCTACAACGACCGCGGCGAGGTGCGTGTCCCGGTGCGTCTCACCAAGCGCATCATCCCCGGGGTGGTGGATCTGCCCCAAGGGGGTTGGTGGGCTCCAGATGAGGACGGCGTCGACACGCGCGGCAACATCAACACCCTGACCACGGAGAAGTGGACGCCCGGCGCCAAGGGCAACCCGCAGCACACCAACCTCGTCGAGGTCCAGAAGGCCTAGGGGGTCACGTCATGGCACAGGAACAGCTTGCGTTCTTCATCGACCTCGACACCTGCGTGGGCTGCAAGGCCTGCCAGATCGCCTGCAAGGACAAGAACGACCTCGACCTGGACCAGCTCTACAAGCGCGTCGTCGAGTACGTCGGCGGCGACTGGAAGAAGGACGGCGACGCGTGGGTGAGCAACGTCTACGCCTATCACGTCCCGGTCCAGTGCATGCACTGCGAGGACGCGCCGTGTGTGGACGCGTGCCCGACCGGTGCGAGCACCAAGCGCGACGAGGACGGGGTCGTGGTCATCGACCAGGACGCCTGCATCGGCTGCCGCTACTGCGAGTGGGCGTGCCCCTACGGGGCCCGCGCCTACGACGCCGACGAAGGGAAGATGGGCAAGTGCGACTTCTGCGAGGACTACCTCGCCAACGGCGAGGATCCCGCGTGCGTCGCGGCCTGCCCGCTGCGGGCCATCGACTACGGCC
This sequence comes from Nitriliruptoria bacterium, assembly GCA_003553565.1. GTDB lineage: Bacteria > Actinomycetota > Nitriliruptoria > Euzebyales > Egibacteraceae > PUKE01. Next base: position 2,143 of record PWER01000189.1, read on the forward strand.
CGCTCGAGGAGCTCGAGGCCGCGCACGGCGATCTCAAGGCGGTCGCCCCGCTGCCAGATGCCGACATCAGCCACCCGTCGGTCGTCTTCAAGCCGCACCCCGACGCGCGCCGCGCGGCGGATGACCCTGGCGCCATCGCAAACCTCGAGGAGCTCTAGCCATGGACCTCCACACCTGGGCCCTGATCCTGTTCACGTTGCTCGGCCAGATGGCGGTGGGCGCCTTCCTGGTGCTCGGCGTGGTCCACACGGTCGCGCTGCGCCGCCACGAGTCCGCGCTGGTGGACCGCCTCACGGACCGGTCGCTCCTGGCGATCGGGCCGGTGCTGGTGCTGGCCTTCATCGCCTCGCTGTTCCACCTGGGCAGCCCGACCATCGCCTTTCGGGCGGTCACCAACGTCGAGACCTCCTGGTTGGCGCGTGAGATCGTCACCGGGGTCGCGTTCCTGGTGCTCGGTGGCGCGTTCGCCCTGCTGCAATGGCGCAAGATCGGCTCGTTCGCAGCCCGGCGCACGCTCGCCGTGGTCGCCGCGATCGTCGGGGTCGCGTTCGTGCTCAGCATGGCGGCGATCTACATGCTCCCGACCCAGCCCGCCTGGAACACGGCCGCGACACCGATCGCGTTCCTCGCCACCGCACTGCTCCTGGGCACCCTGGCCGTCGGGGTCGCCTTCATCGCCAGCTACGCCTACCTGCGTCGGCACGACGACGAGCGCGTCGAGGCGCTCACCGGCCTGCTGCAGCGCTCGCTGCGCTGGCTCGGTGTAGGCGCGGTCGCGCTGGTAGCCGTCCAGCTGGTCACCGTACCGCTGCACGTCGCCGCGCTGTCCGCCGCAGGCGGCGCTGCCGCGGACAGCGCCGCCCAGATGCTGCAGGGCGGCGGGCTCGTCCTCGGCCTGCGCCTGGTCCTCGCGGTCGCCGGTGCTGCGATCGTCGGGGCGCTGGTCCTGCGCAGCTTCCGCGAGCCGCTGCCGGTCCGCACCATGAGCGCCGTCGTGCCAGCAGCGTTCGGCGTCGTGCTGATCAGCGAGCTGCTCGGTCGCTACCTGTTCTACGCCGCCAACGTCCCGATCGTCATCTGACGAGCCGGAACCTCCGACCACAGCGGAGCGGGACGGGCGGGAGCGTCGCCACCGCGGCGACGCTCCCGCGGTCCAACGCTCCCACGGCTCCAAGCACCCAACAACAGCCGGGCGCTCACCGCCCCTCCCAGGCCTGCAAGGAGCGACCATGACCGCGACAGCGTCCACGAGCCCCGCCGACCTCACCGAGGAGATGCAGGCCCAGAGCGTGGCCTACGCCGTCCTCTCCCGGGTGTTCGCCCGTGAGCCCGACGCCGATCTGGTGACCGACGTGGCAGAGGCGCAGCGCAGCGAAGGCTGGCCGGTCGCGGCATCCACCACTCCGGTGCGCACAGGGCTGGCGCTGCTCGGTGGCGATCTGGCGGACTGGGACGCTGCACAGCTGCCGGCGCTGCGCCGCGACTACCTGCAGCTATTCGTGGGCCCCGGGCACATCCCTGCAGCCCCGTGGGAGTCGGTGTATCGCAGCAAGGACCACCTGATCTTCGAGGCCGAGACCCACGCCGTCCGGGCCTTCTACCGTCGCCACGGACTCAAGGCGCCCAACAACGACCGCGAGCCCGATGACCATCTGGCGCTCGAGCTCGCGTTCATGCTGCACCTGTGCACGGGTGCCGCCCACGCGCTGCAGGCGCACGAGGAGGCGCGCGCCCGGGAGCTGCTGGAGGCCCAGCGCGAGTTCCTGAACGCCCATCTGCTGCGCTGGGCGCCCGCCTGCCTCGAGCGCGTCATCACGCACGCGCGCACCGGCTTCTACCGCGGCTTCGGCCATCTGGCGCTCGGCACGCTGGCGCACGCTGCCCGAGAGCTCGAGCTCGCGCCGCCATCCACGGGGTGACCCACTGATGGGCCTGCTGTCGCTGCTGGGACGCCTGGCAGGCCCCGAGGCAGGTGGGGTCTCCGAGGGCGGACCGGAGAAGCAGCACGACACGATCGGCTGCTTGCACGACGCCGGCGCCGGCGGCTCCTGCGAGGCATGCACCAGCGTCTGTCCCGCTGACGCGGTCACACCGGGCCAGCCGCCGTCGGTGGACGCCGAGGCGTGCCTGCGCTGCCGGGCCTGCCTGCCCGCGTGCCCCACCGACGCGCTGCCCCACCCCGATCCCGTACCGGCGCTGCTGCGCTGCGCCGCCACGCTGCCGCACGCCGAGGTGGAGCTGCTGTGCGCCCGTCGCAGCCTCGACAGTCCCGGTGCGGGCGTCGCCGCTTCGGCCATCCGCATCCGCGGGTGTCTGGCGGCGCTGGGCATCGGCGGTCTGGCGGCGCTGGCGGCGCTCGGCATGGAGACGGTCGTGGTGCGCACCGACGCCTGCGAGAGCTGCCCGGTCGCGGGGCTGCAGCCGCGGATCACCTCCCAGGTCGCCGCAGCGCGCCAGCTCATCGAGGCGGCATCCGGCACCGGCTGGGCGCTGCGCACCAGCACAGCCACGTCCTCGGATGCGCCCCTGCAGGTCTGGGACGCACAGCGCGCACCCCTGTCGCGACGCGCGCTCCTCGGCCGAGCCGACAGCGACGCTCAGGCACTGGCCCGCTGGCTGTCGGACGCTGCGGCGTCGTCCACCCGCGGGATGAGCCGTCAGCGCTGGCGCGCGATCGCAGCGGCCAACGCGGTGGTGCACGACCGCCGAGCCCAGCACGACACACCGCTACGAGGCCTTGGCAGCGCCGACCTCGCGATCAGCGAGGCCTGCAACGGCTGCGGCGTGTGCGCCCGTGCCTGCCCCACCGGCGCGCTGGTGCACAGCCGGGACGACGACACCGAGGGCACCCTCCGGCTGATGTTCGACGCCATGCGCTGTGTCGACTGCCGCGCTTGCCACGAGGTCTGCCCCACCGCAGCGATCACCAGGGCAGGCGACCCGAGGCTCGAGCAGCTCACGGGGGCACAGGAGCCAAGCGTGCTGTGGGAGGGCGCGCCGCCGCGCTGCGTGCGCTGCCGAGCGCCGCTGGAGCCAGGCGCCAGCGCGCGTCGGTGCGCCGTGTGCGCAGCGCGGCGAACCAACCCGTTCGGCGTCCTCGGCGCCGCCGACGCGGACGACGCCGCGACCCCTACTCGGTGACCGCCACCGCGATCTCAGCGACGTACCGCGCCCGGTCGGCCTCGCCGCCCGAGGGGTCGGGCGCGCGGACCACGACCGTCCACTCGCCGGGTGCGTCGGGGACCTCGTCGAAGGTGTGGGAGAACGGGCCGCGCTCGTCGATGTCGGGCTGCTCAGCAGTGGTGAACGTCTCGGCGACCACCTGCCCATCGGGATCGAGCAGGTCCAGCTCCACCGTGGCCTCGAACGTCAGCGAGGTGCCCTCGACGGTCAGCGGCTCACCGGCGGGGTGCTCGGCGCCGTAGGTCGGCGCGGTGACGTCGACGTCAGCGCGCAGGAACGGGTCGGGCTCGATCGGGTCGCTCCAGTCGAGGTGGCCCCACAGCTCCTCGACCTCCTGGCCGTCCACGCGGAGGCTCACGCGCTCGAGGTCGTCGAACTGCGCTGCGGTGTGGGCCAGCGCCTGCGCAAAGGCCTCCTCGTGGCCGCTGCCGCCCGGCGTGCCCTCCTCGACAGCCCCGTCGAGGTCCACCACGAGCACGTCGTCGTCGATGTCCACGCCGAGCAGCTCCGGCGCGCCCTCGACCGCGTGCTCGAGGTTCGGGTCGGGCAGGTCGCCGTCGAGCAGGGCCTCGAGCGCCGCACCGGCGACCGCCACGGTGGGCTCGTCGAGCTCGGCGGTGAATGACTCGACGAAGTAGTCACCGTCGATCGCGCGGAGCGCGAAGCTCGTGACCTCCTCGATGCCCGCGGCGTCCTCCGCGGGGCCCACGTCGTCGTCCGCGGCGTCCTCATCGGGCTCGTCGGCATCCTCGGTGTCGTCGGTCTCGGTCTCCTCGCCCTCGGCGTCGTCCTCCGGCTCGTCGTCGGGCTCGGCAGCCTCGGGGTCCTCCAGGTCGACGTCGTCGGCGGGGTCATCGGCGTCGCCGCAGGCGGTCAGCGCCAGCAGCAGCACACCGGCCAGCAGCGCCAGCCATGCGGTCCGCATCGCGGTCTCCTCGCTCGTCGGGGTCCTCACGGTGTTGGACACCAACAGCGGCGCTGCGGTTCCGTCGTCGAGGCCGGGCCGGCCGCACCGACACGGCCGGCGGCGGCGAGGCCTAACGTGCGACGCGGTCCACGAAGTCGGCGATCGCGGTGATCGTGCGCTCGCGGTCGGTCTCGTTGAGGACCTCGTGGCGGGCGCCCTCCAGAACGCGCACGTCGAGGTCCTGCGAGGCCAGCTGCTGCACCGCCAGCAGCGAGGGCTCGGGAGGCACCAGGGCGTCGTCGCCGCCGTGCAGGTACAGCACCGGCAGCGTCACCGCATCGGCGGCCTGCGAGGCCGCCTCGAGGGCAGCAACGATCGCCTGGAGCGTGGTGCGCTTGAACGGCCCGCGGTAGACCAGCGGGTCCTCGGCGTAGGCCTCGCCCACCGCCGGATCCCGCGACAGGGTCGCCGGGTCGATCGGGGTGTCGGGGATCTCCTCGGCCTCCAGCAGCGCCCGCGCCGCAGCCCAGTCCCCCAGCACGGGGCCGGACAGGACCAGACCGCGCAGCGTTTCACCGTGGCGCTGCACGTAGCGCACCGCGACCAGGCCGCCGAGCGAGTGGCCAAGCAGCGTCGTCGCGAGGCCGGGATGCTCCTCACGCACCGCCTGCACCACGGTGTGGAGGTCGTCGGCCACCTCGTCGAGGTCGTGGATGAGCACCCGCTCGCCATCAGAGTGCCCGTGACCGAGGTGATCGGGGGCCACCACGAGCGCCCCGCGCTCGGTGAGCGCTCGGGCGACGTGGTCGTAGCGACCGGAGTGCTCGGCGTAGCCATGGGCCAGCACGACCAGCTGCTGCGGGGAGCCGTCCCCCTCGGGATACCAGCGGCGGTAGCGGATCGCTCCGCGCGCACCGTCCACGACGTGATCGGGCTGCTCGGTCAGCGGCTGCGGGAAGGTCATGGTGGCTCCTGTTCGCTCGCGCGTTCGCACGCAACGGTGT
>PWER01000196.1 GCA_003553565.1 Nitriliruptoria bacterium
GCCAACGCCCCCCACGTCAGGTCCTCCCACGCCCCACCACGCGGATAGCGCAGCTTCACCGCCGAGGGCTGGCTGCGCGCCCGCTCCCACAACGTGCTGGTCAGATGCTCGTGATCGCCCAGCTCGACAGCGGGCAGACCAGTGATGTGGGAGGGGATGGTGGTCATGCTGCGCTCCTTGGAGTCGGTGGATGCCCGTCACGGGCACCGCCGCCGATGAGACCCCTCGCGGGGCTATTGTCGTGCCGAGCCCGTTTGGTTGTCAAACTTTCGGACGTCAGCAGATCGGTGCTGGCGGCCATCATGCCGGGCGCTGCGGGCGCCGTGCCCTGGCCGGTCGACGCGGCCGTGATCCACGTGGCCGAGGACGGCCGCACAAGGTCGCCTTGGCGGCGATTGTCTCGGCACAGGTGGAGCATACTGCCCCTGCGGTGTGCCGTGTTGCAGTCGCATCGGCTCCGCCTGCGCCGCGGGAGATGCCTGCTTGCTACGGTTCGCTCCGACACGCACGAGAGGGGCGCCCGTGGTCGATGCCGTGCTGGTGCCGTTGACGGCCTCGGCGCACTCGCAGCGCGCGCTGCCGGTGGCGCGCGGGCTGGCCGATCAGCTGGGCTGCCCGCTGCATCTGGTCACCAGCGAGCACCCGAGCGCCTTGGCTGACGGCGATCCGATGGATCGCGGCTGGGTGGAGCCGCTCGCCGATGAGCACCGCATCAGCGCCGGCGCGATGCACCACCACGTCGTCGACGACCCTCGCACCGCCATCGAGGCTGTCGCCGAGGAGCTGGGCGAGGCGGCGGTGTGCCTGACCACCCGTGCGCGCCAGGGGGTCGCCGGGGCGCTGCTGGGCTCCACCGCCGACGCGGTCGTGCGCACCAGCACGCGGCCGACCGTGCTGGTCGGCCCGACGTGCGCCGACGCGCCGCCCACGCGGATCGCGCGCCTGCTCGCACCGGTGGACGACTCCCCGGCCGCCCAGGCCATCATCGACCCGGCCGCGGCGTGGTCGCGCCAGCTCGGCGTGCCGCTGACCCTGCTGCACGTGGCCGAGCCCCCGCGCCCCCGCGACGCTGACGCGCCGGTGCCCGCCGACACCCAGGCGCTGATGGATCGCCTGCACGAGCGGGCGCTGGCCCTGCAGCAGCAGGGCACCGATGCCGACTGGGACGTGCTGACCGGCTACGACCCCGCGGCGCGGCTCGTCGAGCACACCGCACAGGATCCGACGAGCCTGCTGGCCATGGCCACCCACGGCCGCACCGGGCTGGCCCGGATGCTGCTGGGCAGCGTCACCAGCGCCACGGTGCGTCGCGCCCCGGTGCCGGTGCTGACGCTGCGACCGCACGCCGCCTTGACGTGAGCGCGAGGCGGGGGCTGACCCCGCCCCGCGCGCTCGGCGGCACTCGGGTGGACCGTTGGTCCCGCTGTCCGAGCCCGTCCGCACTGCTTCCGGGACTGGCAGGGATCGTGCTCCCGCGGCGCTGGATAGGCTCGTCGTGGTTCCGCCAGCACCGCCGACACGCCGCTGGTGAGCCGCCGACCCGACCCGCTCGCCGGCGGGCAGCGCGAGCGGATCTTGCCGCCGATCCTCTGGGAGGAGCACGCTCATGACACGCGCGCACGGATCGCTGACCGCCGCGGTCGCGAGCCTCGAGGACACCGAGGCGCTAGGCGCCGACCTCGAGCGCGACCTGCACGCCGCCAGCAGCCCCGACACCGGGCCGATCATCGTCCTGCCCACGGTGGCCCTGGATCGTCACAGCGGGCTGGTGCTGGCCGTCATCGGCCATCGCCGTGCCGTCCCCGAGCGAGAGCTCGACACGGCCGTGGCCACGATCAGCCAGCACGACACCCTCGGCATCGCCCAGGTGGCCTGGGATGACGGGCACAACCAGGACATGCCGGCGGCCTTCCCCGCCCTGGTGCGCGAGCAGGTGCGCGAGACGTGCCCTGCGTTCCAGGTGTACGGGGTCACCTCGGACGGGTGCGGCCAGGGCGCGCGGCTGCGCGACGCGGTCAGCGACGCAGCCATCCTGTTCGACGCCGCGGTCCACGGTCTGCGGGACGGGGCCCACGACGTGGCGCTGCTGGTCGACACGGGTGACACGCCCAAGGCGGACCTGGAGGCCGCCGAGCGTCTGGTCCGAGCCGACCACCCCTGCGCGCGCACCGGGTTCCACCTGAAGGTGGCCACCGCCACCCCGGGGACCTGGTACACCAAGGTCGGCAGCGCGTTCACCGAGGAGGCCCGCGAGCACACGATCCACGACCCGGTGGGGACGCTGTCGTTCCACCCCACCGGCGAGCGCCACTACGGCGCCCACCTGGTGCACTACAGCGACCTGGCGCGGTCCTAGCTGGCTGGGCCCCGGTCGTGTGCGGCGCCCGGGGCTAGCCCTCGCCCTCGGCGGGCGGCGCGCCGTCGGCGGGCGCGCGGTCGGCGGGCGCATCAGGGCCGCGGCGAGGGCCGGCCAGCACCAGCAGCCCGATCACGATGAGCGCGACGGGCACCAGGTAGGCGCCGAGCTCCCAGCGGGCGGCCATCACCGACCCGCCGACGGCGGTGAGCACCCCGCCGGGGATCAGCGGCCACCACCAGCCCGAGCCAACGCTCGTGCCGCCGATGCGGTCGACCACCGCGATCGCCAGGAAGCCTGCGCCAAGACCGAGCACCACCGCACCCTGGGGCCCGCCCTGCGACTCGACGAGGATGCCCGCCCCGAGTCCCGTGAGGATCCCGCCGGGCACCAGCAGCCCGTAGGTGCGGGTGACCGCGTGGGCGATCAGGAACGCCACGCCCAGCAGGCCCACGAGCAGCTCGGCGCCCAGGGGCGTGGGGAACATGAGCAGCAGCGCTGCCCCAGCGGCGATGAGCATGAGCCCGACGATGCGCTGCGCTGCCATGGCGGTGCTCCGATCAGCGGACGGCGTCGCGGGCCCAGCCGGGGGTGGCGTCCTCACCGGGCGTGCGGGTGACGTCGGCGGCGAACCGCTCGGGGTCGAAGGGCTCGAAGGCGCCGAGGAACCGTGGCTCGGCGTGCAGGGCGACCCCGAGCTGCTCGGCGGCGGTGTGCTGGATGTGGGCGGCGACGTCGGCCACCCGCTGCGCGGTCGCGCCGCCGTGGTTGACCAGCGCCAGCACGTGGCGCGGCGACAGGCCCACCGGACCCCACCGGTCGCCGTTGGCGAAGCCGGCGGCCAGCAGCACCAGGGCGGCGGGCACCTTGACCTGCTCGGCCTCGGCGCCGGCGTACCAGGCGAACAGCCGCTCCCCCGCCCCTGCGCCGCGCACCGCGTCGACCAGGTCGATGGCCTCGTCGCGCGGCAGGAACGGGCTGACGAAGAACGACCCGCAGCTGCGCGACAGCGGATCGGCGGGATCCCACACCATCGACTTGCCGCGGCGCACCGCCAGCACGGCCGCACGACGGTCGTGCAGGTCCTCGGGGTCGCCGCCGTGCTCGGCGAAGCGGACCTCGAGGTCGCGGTAGCGCAGCGGCGAGCGCGCACCGTGGGTGAGGTCGAGGGTGACCGCGGTGATCACGAACCGGTCGGCGAGGTCACGCTTGAAGCGGCTGTCGCGGTAGCCGAACGCGCAGTCGGCTGCCGTGAAGGTAACGACCTCGCCGGTGCGCCGATCGACGGCCTCCAGGCTCACGAACGTGTCGGCCAGGGCCTGGCCGTAGGCGGCGATGTTCTGCACCGGTGCGGCTCCCACCGTGCCCGGGATGCCCGACAGCAGCTCGAGGCCGCCAAGGCCGCGCGCCACCGACCACGCCACGAGCGCGTCCCAGCTCATGCCGCCGTCGACGCGCACCCGGGTGGTCTCGCGGCCCTCCTGCGCGTCGCTGACCTCACCGCCGCGCAGCACCAGGACCGCCGGCAGCCCGGCGTCGGAGACGACCACGTTGCTGCCCTCGCCGAGCAGCGTCAGCGGCTCGGTGGTGCGCGCCCGCACCGCCTCCAGGCCCTCGACGACGGCCGCGGTCGATCCGGCCACCTCGGCCAGCACCTGCGCGCGCCCGCCCACGACCAGCGTGGTGTGCTCGGCAAGTGGCGCGCCCTCGGTGATGTGCAACGGTGCGTCCTCTCGTGCAGCTGCCTCTGCGGTCCGACCGGGACCGCACCTTACCGTCGCCACGCCGCCGACCCCGGACGATCTGACACGTACCAGATCGGGACGTCTGGGGTACGCTGCGCCTAGGAGCGCCGCGCCTGGTCGAGACGCTTCCGTGGCCGCCTGGCACACCGAGGCCGCGCTGCTGCGTCGCGAACGAACCTCCCCCCGGTGCAAAAGGACCTGTCGATGGGCTGTGAGGGCGCATGAGCCTACGCGCCCCCCAACGCCCACAGGCCTCCCCGGCTGGCCGAGGCCGCCTGCTGGGGCTGGACCTCGCCCGCGGACTGGCTGTCCTCGGCATGTTGGCGGTGCACATCGGTCCGACCTCGGGCGGTGACGCGCTGTCGCGCGTCTACGCCCTGCCGCACGGCCGCGCATCCGTGCTGTTCGTGCTGCTAGCAGGCGTGTCGGTGACGCTGCTGGCGCGCTCGCGGTCCGCGCCACGACCTCGGGCGCAGCTGCTGTGGCGCGCGCTCCTGCTGCTGCCAGCCGGTCTCGCCCTGCAGTCGCTGGACCACGGCGCCTCGGTCATCCTGGCCCAGTACGCCGTGCTGTTCGCGGTCGCGACCTTGCTGGTCGGTGCCCGCGATCGCCTGCTGCTGGGTGTCGTCGCGGTCTCGGCGACCCTCGGGCCGGTGGCGCACTGGCTGGGACAGGCCACCGCGCCGGCGGTCTTCGCCCGCACCCCCATGGAGGTCAGCGACGGGCCGGTCGCGGTCGGTGTCGGGCTGCTGGCCACCGGCGGCTTCCCGATCATGGTGTGGGCCGCACCGTTCGCGCTCGGGCTGTGGCTGGGTCGACGGCCGCTGGGTGAGCCTGGCGTGCAGCGGCTGCTGGTCGTGGGCGGGCTCGGCGCCACCGCGCTGGCCTGGGCCGTCTCGGCGGGTGTGCTGGCGCTGACCGGCCCGCCGACGAGCGCCGCGGACCCCCTGATGCTGCTGTCACGCGGCGCACACAGCCAGATGCCGGCCTGGCTGCTCATGGCCACCGGCACCGCGGTGCTGCTGGTCGGTGCCGCGCTGATGGTCGCGCGCCGCGTGCCGCGCAGCAGCTGGCCGGTGGCGGCGGTGGGCCAGCTCGCGCTGACGCTGTACGTGGCGCACCTGATCGCGCTGCACCTCGCGCCCGAGCTGCTCATCAGCGACGAGGTCGGCCGGGCGCTTCAGGTGCTGGCCGTCCTGGCGCTGCTCGCCGTGGCCGCCGCGACCCTGTGGCGCAGCCGGTGGCGCTACGGTCCCCTCGAGGCGGTGCTGCGGTGGCCGGCGAGCCGAGCTCGCCAGAAGGCGGCCACGCGAGCCCAGTCCGAGGTGCGAGCCGAGCTCGAGGCGCTGCAGGCCGTCACGGTCGGGTCGAGCGCCAATCCGCCTCGCGACGCTCGTCACGAGCACCGCTGACCTCGTCGCCGTCGATCTCCAGCGCCTGCACCGACCCGAAGGCCAGGCTGCCGCGCTGGTCGATCCCGGCGTAGCCCAGGCCGAGGAGCCCCTCGGCCACGCCCGGATCCAGCGCCTGCTCGACCTGCAACCGGTCGTCCTCCAGATGGATGCGCGGCGCGGCGACGGCCTCCTCGAGCGGCTCGTCGTGCAGGGCCCAGCGCACCAGCACGCCGGTGAGCACGTTGGGGATGCGCTCGCCGCCGGGCGTGCCGATGCCCAGCACCGGGTCGCCCTCGGCGTCCAGCACCAGCACCGGCAGGCTCCAGCTGACCGAGCGGCGCCCGGGCGCAGGATCGTTGGCGTCGCTGCGACCGATCGCGAACCGGTCGAGCTGGTTGTTGAGGAAGAACCCGCCCGCGTGCTGGCCCGAGCCCCAGAAGTTGGTCAGCGTGTTGGTCATCGACACGACACGGCCGTCGGTGTCCACCGTGGTCACGTGGGTGGTGTTGGGGTCGAGGCCTCCGCGACGCGCCTGCGGGTCGGTCGCCAGCAGCGCGTCGTCGGGGATCTGCTCGGCGATGCTGGCGTTGCGCTCGGGGTCGGTGTGGTCGCTGGTGGGCACGTCGGTGAACGCCGGGTCGCCGAGGTCCCAGGTGATGTGGGCGCGCGCGGCGCGCCAGCTCATCGCCTGGGCGTGCAGCCCCTCGACCGCGTCGGCGTCGGCCTCGCCTGCTCCGGCGGCCTCGGCGATCTGGAGCTGCTGCACCAGGGTGGAGCCCGGCAGGGGCGGCGCCGCGCCGACGATCTCGTAGTCGGCGAACGGGCCGGAGGGTGGCTCGGAGGACTGGACCGTGTAGGCCTCCAGCGAGTCGCCGTCCAGGCCGGGGATCGCAGCGGCCAGCTCCTCGGCCAGCTCGCCGGTGTAGAGCGCCTGCGGACCGTCGTCGCGCAGGGTCCGCAGCGTGTCGGCGAGCGCCTCCTGACGCAGCGGCGCGCCGGCCTCCAGCGGTTGGCCGTCGGGGAAGAGGTGGGGCAGCTCCTGGACGGGGAGCCGTCCCGCCGAGGCGGCCAGGCGCTCGCTCAGCAGCGCGCTGGTGGTGCTCTCCTCGGCGAGGTCGACCGCGGGGGCCACCAGCTCGTCCCAGGACAGCTCCGCGTAGCGGTCGTGGAGCTCGCCCATGCCGGCCGCGAACCCGGGCACGCCGGTGCCGCTGGCGGGCACCTCGCCCGACTCGGACACGACCTCGCGATAGTCATGGGCCTGCGGGTCGGCCTCGGCGCCGGCCACGAGCGCCTGACCGCCACCACCGATCCCCGAGGCGAACGGCTCGACGACCGAGACGGCGAACGCCGCGGCGATGGCCGCGTCGACGGCGTTGCCGCCGGCCTCGAGGACCTCGATCCCGGCGTCGACCGCTGCGGGATGGCCGGCGCTGACCGCCGCTTCGTCGGGGCCGGTCGGCTCGTCGTCGGCGTCGTCGTCCGGCTCCTCGGTGGGCTCGTCGGACTCGGCTTCGGGCTCGGGCGCAGGCTCGGGCTCGGGCTCGGGCGGCTCGTCGGCCGCGGGCGCCTCGGGCGGATCCGCGCCGAGGTCGTCGTCGGGCTCGTCGGCATCCTCGGGCGCGCAGCCGGCCAGCAGCACCACGAGGGCGAGCACGACGCCAGAGGCCTTGGCGGTGCTGACGGGCACGGACGTGCGCATGGGCGCTTCCTCCCTCGGCGAGGCGAAC
>PWER01000017.1 GCA_003553565.1 Nitriliruptoria bacterium
GCCTACGCGCTGCTCGGGCTGGGCATCGGCGAGCTGCTGCGCAACCAGGTGGCGGCGATCGTGGTGCCGCTGGTGGCGCTGGGGGTGCTCGCGCCGCTCGCGCAGCTCGCCTTGCCCGAGGCGCACTGGTTCCTGCCCACCGGCCTGGAGCAGATCCTGCTCGAGCGCCAGGCGGGGGCGCCAATCGGGGCGGCGCTCGCCGCAGCCCTGCTGACCGCCTACGCTGCAGGGGCCGTGATCGCCGGCGGTGCGGTCATGGCGCGCCGCGACGTCGTGTGACCGACCGAGCCGAGGAGCCAGCGATGCGCTGGTGGCAGACCGCGCTCGCCCGCGTCGGCGTCCGCACCCCCATCGGACGCGACGCGGTCGGCGCGGCGCTGGTGGCGCTGGTGGGCGTCGCCAACGTCCTGGGCGGCGCCGCGGTCGACGTGCCGGGGGAGACCGCCGCGGAGCCCGCGCGCCCGCTGGTGCTCGCCGGGCTCGGCCTGGTCGTCCTCGAGGGCGGGGTGCTGGCGGCGCGGCGACGGGCTCCCGCGATCGTGCTGTCGGTGGCGCTGGCCGCGGTGCTGCTCGCCCAAGCGCTGCCCGACAGCGTGGCCGGTGGCGGGCTGGGTGCGGCCGTGGCGGCCTACACCGTCGGCGCCCATCGCAGCCGTCGGCCCGCGCTGGCCGTGCTCGCCGTGGCCGCGCTGGCCATGATCGCCTGGGGGGCGGTGGTCGCCCAGCCGCTGGCGGCCACGCTCCAGGTCCAGGTCGAGGGGCCGGCGGACGCGATGATCCCGCCGGCGCTGGACCTCGGCCTGGGCGCGCTGCTGCTGCTGGCCGTGCCAGGGCTCATCGGCGCGTATGTGCAGACACGCCGGGCCTACACCCGCGAGCTCGTCGACCGCACCGAGCGCCTGCAGCGCGAGCGCGAGGAGCGAGCCCGCCGGGCGGTGGCCGACGAGCGCACCCGCATCGCCCGCGAGCTCCACGACGTGGCCGCCCACCACGTGTCCAGCATCGTGGTGCAGGCTGGCGCGGCCGAGCGCGTCCTCGACCGTGACCCCGAGACCGCCCGCGAGGCGCTGGCGTTCATCCGCGCCCAGGGCAAGGAGACGCTCGCCTCGATGCGGCATCTGGTCGGGGTCCTGCGGGTCGAGGGCGAGGCCGACGCGGCGGGCACCGAGCCCCAGCCCACCCTCGCGCGGGCGCACCAGCTGGTCGACGACGCCCGTGCGGGCGGGGTCGAGATCCAGCTCCGCCTGGACGGCGAGCCTCGGGCGTTGCCCGCGACCGTGGACCTGGCGGCCTACCGGGTCCTGCAGGAGGCGATCAGCAACGTGCGCCGCCACGCACCCGGGGCGCCGACCCGCGCACGCCTGGCCTATGCCGACGCCCACCTCGAGGTGGAGGTCAGCAACGACGCCTCGCCGCAGGCGGGCACGGCCGAGGCGACCGTCGACGGCGGTGAGGCCGACAGCGGTCACGGGCTGGTCGGCATGCGCGAGCGCGTCGCGCTGGCCGGCGGCATGCTCGAGGCGGGCGCGCGCCGCGACGGCGGCTGGCGCGTGCGAGCGCTGCTGCCCACGACGGGACGCAGCGACGAGCCCACCGCGCCGCCACCGCCGCACCCCCGCGAGCGCGACCCGGCCGAGGAGCGACCGTGACCGTGCGCGTGCTGCTCGCCGACGACCAGGCCATCGTCCGCGCCGGGTTTCGCACCATCCTCGAGGCCGAGCCCGACCTCGAGGTGGTCGGGGAGGCCGGGGACGGCGGCCACGCGGTGCGCAGCGCCCGCCGCCTGCGCCCGGACGTGGTGCTCATGGACGTGCGCATGCCCGAGATGGACGGCCTCGAGGCGACCGCGGCGCTCGCGGGCCACGACGTCGCCGACCCCATCCCGGTGCTGGTCGTCACGACCTTCGACCTCGACGAGTACGTCTTCTCGGCGCTGCGCGCCGGCGCCTCCGGCTTCCTGCTGAAGGACCTCGACCCCGACGACCTCGTCGAGGCCGTCCGCGTGGTCGCGCGCGGTGACGCGCTGGTGGCGCCCGCCGTCACGCGCCGCCTCATCGACGCCTTCGCCCACGCCACGCCCGAGCCGACCGCGCCCTCGGCAGCGCTGGACGACCTCACCGAGCGCGAGACCGAAACGCTGCGGCTTGTCGCCGAGGGGCTGTCGAACGCCGAGATCGCCGAGCGGCTCGTGGTCGGCCCGGCCACGGTCAAGACCCACGTGGCGAGCCTGCTGCGCAAGCTCGCGCTGCGTGATCGCGTGCAGCTGGTGGTGTTCGCCTACGAGCACGGCGTGGTGCGGCCGGGGCAGCGCTGAGCCCATCGCGGACGCCGGACCGTCCCTCCGCTCGCCATGCACCACGAAGGGGCCGGCGGCCCGATGAGGGGGCCAGCGGCCCGACGCCTCGGGCACCTCGGCCCTGACGTGGCCACGCGGGTCCAAGGATGCTCGAGCTGCTGGCCGACCGGCTCCGACACGAGGCAGCCGGCTGGCCCCGCCCCGAGGGGGCGGACCGCCACGGCGAGCGTGACGGCCAGGCCGAGCCTGACCACCCGTGCACCTGTGGAGCCTCTCCCCCGCCCTCGGCAGCGCCGCCGGCCACCGGGGTCGTGCGATCACCCCGCGGCGGGTCTGCACCCTGTAGGGACGCGACCCCGGTCCAGCCCGCAGCGCATCCCCGCGAGCGCACCCGACGCCGCGTCGGCTGACCGGCGCCGCACCATGCAGCCTGCTGTCCAGCGCAGGCACCGCACGGTCGGGCCGCCGTCGCGCCCGACCCAAGACCAGGCTTCAGGCAGGGCACGGCCGCACCCACCTACCTACGATGCCGTGATGCGTGCCCTGTCGGAGGATCACTCGGTCGAGCCCGGGTGGTTCGTGCGCCGGGAGAACCGGTTCGTCGCGACCGTGGCACGCACGGACGGCGCCGAGGTGCGCGCCTACGTCCCCAACACCGCCCGCTTGGTCGACCTGCTCGTCCCGGGCGCGCCGGTGCGCCTCGCGCGCGCGGCTGATCCTCGCCGTCGGACCCGGTGGACGCTGACCCGCGTATGGGACGGCACCTGGGTCGCGATCGACGCCGCAGCAGCCGCCGACCTCGTCGGCGACGCGCTGGCCTCTGGGACCGCGCTGCCGGGCTGGCCGACTGCCGTCGGGGTGCGCCGCGAGGTGGTGGTGGGTGCCCGCCGCATCGACCTCGCCATCGATCTGCCCAACGACAGCGAGGCGCTCGTCGAGGTCAAGTCCCTGACCCGCGCGCGGGCCCGCGTGGCCATGCTGTCGCACACCCCGTCGACCCGTGGTGCCGCCCAGCTGGCCCTGCTCGGCGAGCACGCCGCGACCGGCACGCCCACCGCGGTGGTCTTCGCCGTCCAACGCGGCGACGTCGACGCGCTCGACCTCGACGCTCCTGCCGACCCCGGATGGCGTGCCGCGGTGGCGCAGGCTCGTGCCGCTGGCGTCCACATCACCGCCTGGCGGTGCGCGGTCACCCCCGACACGCTGCGGCTCGACAGCCCGCTCAGGGTGCGACCACGCACCTAGGCGTGAGCCTCGCCACGCCGACGGCCACCGCGGCCGCCGGTCAGGTCAGCGTTCCAGGTTGCCCCTGCACAGCGTGCCTGGTGACACGTCGATCCCTCGCAGGAAGTCGCGCTCGGCCTTGGGGATCTGGCCCCAGTTCTGGGTGCGTCCCGTGAAGTCCGGGTCCTCCGGCGGCTCGAAGTCGTTCAGCCCCGAGAACGCGCACGCGGAGCTCGCGACCCCGCTGCGGATGGGCGTGTCCTTGCCGTTGCCGGTGATCTCGCCGGCATGCGCGCCCGTCGCGCCGAGCATGAGCAGCCCCGAGACCACCACGGCGATCGTCCGTCCTCGCTTCATCATGTCTCCCTCCCAGACCTCGTGCTCGCGGTCAGCGATGCGGCCGCGGGCAGCGTGGTCATCGGTCGTCTCATCAGTGAGGTCCCTTCCCTGGTGTCAGAAGCCGGAGGGGAGTCCCCTGCCGACCATCCGACGACGGCAGCGTCCACCGACGAGACCGGGCTCGACCATCACGGAGCCACGAGCAACGAGGTCGGGTCAGCCCCCGCTTCGAGACGCCGGCGAGCCCCCGCAAGGATGCCCCTCCTCTACAGCGCCGCCGATGCGACCGATCTTGGGCTGCGTCGCCGTCACCGTGGATCCGGATGCCAGCGTCGAGCGGGCCACGGCCATCCCGGCGCCCCAGCCGGGGGCGCGCCCATGGGGTGGGAGGTCGGGCAGCGGCAGGCCCGCGGCGACGAGCAGCCAGGAGATGACGGAGTTGGAGTTCCACATCTCGCCGACGCCGTGCTCGTCGCGGCCCCAAGTCGCAGCGGGGACGCGGGGCAGCGCTGCGACGAGGCACCGCGCCAGCAGCTGATCCTGGGTCAGGCGCTGCGGGCTGGCGACCGCGTGCTCGACGTCAGGGAGCTGTCCGTGCGACCAGCAGCGCAGCTCGTACCGGAAGATCCGGAAGCGACCGAGGGCGGCCAGCCCGACCGGCCCCTGACCGACGACGCCTCGTGCGGCGCCGGCCGCGTCGCCGACCGGGGCTAGCTCGATCACCCAGCGCTGATCGGCATCAGTGACGACCAGGGCCGCATGGTAGAGGTCCAGGGGCTCTCGGCGAGCCAGCGCCGCAGCGCACCGCTCGTACAGCTTCCCGTTCCAGCGCACGATGGTGGCCCCCGCCCCCAGAGGCAACCAGTACAGATCCACCGCAGCGGGATCCGATGGTTCGGCCGAGGCGCTCATGCGCCGGTGCGCTTGGGCGCACCAGGAGCACGGCCGGGCGAGGGAGCCGTGTCGACCACCCCAACGGGCGTGCGCAGGCGGCGACCTGCCATCATCGCCAGCAGCATGACGGGCAGCGTGCACAGGGCGCTGCTCACGGTCGACACGCTCGCCGCCGTCGTTGCGCCCGCGGCATGGAATCCCATGGCGGCGAGCGACAGCACACCCATGGCCACCAGCCACGCAGCGACCCAGCGCAGGAGCCTGCCGTGTGCGAGCAAGGTGCTGGCCAGCACGATGGCGGCGAGCCCGAGGAGGGCATAGCCGGTGAGATCCACGGCGTAGGCGATCGAGTCGACGTCGTGCAGGTACCACAGCGCTGCGGCCTCCGGGTCTGTGGCGACGAGTCGTGGCAGCACCATGTACTGCGTGCTGTAGGCGAGGGTGGCGAACGGCACGTAGGCCGCCAGCAGGATGGTGCCGAGCCAGCGGCGCGCCGAATGCGCCGGGACGCGCGCAACGGTCATCAGCAGCACGAGCACGGCCACGAGCGCCGGTGCGAGCAACGAGGCGCCGAGGAACCCCCAGCGGTAGAGCGCGAATCCTTGCTCGAGCTCGGCGACATTGCCCACGAGCCGTGACGGCGGGCCGGAGACGAACACCAGGCTCATCGTGGCGGCCGCAGCGAGGTAGGCGCCGGCGGAGGCGAGCAGCCCCGCACCGAGACGACGCTGACGCACGGGGTCGTGCCAGACCGGCGCCGAGGCGCCACTCACCTGTGAGGACATCGTTGTCATCCGTTCCCAGCACGGCTGGCTCGACGGAGGCCAGCCGGACAGGCGGAGCATGCGTCGACCGTCATCAGCAGGACAGAGCCGTTGAGCCCGATGGAGGCAGGCCGGTGGCACGGGAGACGACCCGCGCGCAAGCGGTTGCTCGCCTCCTGCCAGGCGCGAGGCACGCAAGGTGAGGCGAGCGTCACGTCGCCCCTGTCAACGGCGTTGATCAGGGTGAGTGGCAGTGGCGGCCAGCGGTGCCGGCGCGCGCTGCCGGTGCTCTGCCGGTCACGAGCCCGGGTCGGCCTTCGCGGCGGTCCGCAGCACTTGGAGGCCTCGCGCGGTAGGGACGGGAAGTGCGGGGCGAGCTCCTCGTGGACGAGCCGGAGCACCTCGTCGAACGGCACCGGCACGTCCTCGCCGTCCCGCAGCGGGGCCTCGGGGCTGCGACCACCACGGAGCGCCTTCGTGTCGTAGTCGGGGAGCCCAGCGGTGTGGCGCAACAGGTGCTCCAGGGTGATCTCCTGGGTGTGGTCCACGCCCTCGAGCACGTGCAGGCCCTCGGTCGCCTCGGCCGGCAGCAGATCGACGAGGCAGCGCGTCTCGACGGTGACCGGGGCGCCATCGGGGTCGGCCACGCCCTCCGCGCCTCGCCAGATCCATGAGCCGCCGACGGTCCCACCGCCAGGAGGCCGTGGCGCACACCGCGACCCCGCTTCACCGGCCGCTGGAGCAGCCCGTCGAGCTCGGATGAGAGCGCCCCACCAGCCAGCTCGGTCACCGTCCATCCTCCAGGTCACGGTCCAGTGGCCGGCGGCGCACTGGGCCACCCCGTGGGCGGCGTGCCTCGTTCACCAGGGGCGCCGGAGGCCAGCGGATCGAGCAACAGCCGCATGACCACGCGAGGGAAGCCGCCCGACACCGATCGGGTGTCGGCGGCCTTCGTGAAGCCGGCCCGCTGGAACAGACCGCGCGTGCCGACGTAGGCCATCGTGGTGTCCACCCTCGCACGGTCGTTGTCCACGGGGTAGCCCTCCACGGCCGGGGCGCCCTTGGCGCGGGCGTAGTCCACGGCTCCAGCAAGCAGGGGATGGGAGATGCCCTTGCGCCGGTGACCCGGGCGCACGCGGAGACACCAGACGGACCAGACCGGCAGGTCATCGACGTGCGGGATCACCCTCGATCGCGCGAACGGCAGCTCGGACCGGGGCGCGACCGCGGCCCATCCCACGACCTCGTCGCCCTCGTAGGCCAGCACGCCAGGCGCGACGTCGCGCTCGCACAGCGACCGGACGTGCTCGCCTCGAGCCGGTCCGACGAGCCGTCGGTTGGTCGCCGAGTCCACCCGGTGGCTCAGGCACCAGCACACCGTCGCGGTCGGCTTCCTGGGACCGAGCATGATCGCAACGTCGTCGAACCGATCGAGCGTCGCCGGGCTCACGTGGACCGTCATGCGCCCTCCCCTGGCAGCGTCGTGACTGATCTGCCAGTGCTATCGACCCCTTCGGCGTCGTCCTCGACGCGCAGCCAGCGGGACCGCAGGCGCGGCGGGTCGGTGAGCGCGAGCGTGGCCTCCCACCGGTAGGTGGTGGGCCAGCGGCGGAACAGCGGGAGCCGGAACAGTCCGGCCAGGAGGGGGCGGCGCTGCCGCGCCTGCC
>PWER01000187.1 GCA_003553565.1 Nitriliruptoria bacterium
AGGCGAGCCGGGCGACGATCCGGTGGTGCTGCCACCAGACGTTCGCCACGAGCAGGAACGCGAGCGCGAACGCCACGAGGGCACCGGCCTCCACGCGCTCGATCGACAGGACCAGCAGGGTGAGCGCGATCGCGAACACCGCGTCGGAGAGGTTGACGACCCGCCCGAACTCGAGGGTGTCCCGGGGGTAGCGATGCCGGCTCGTGGCCGGTGGCGCGGTCGTGTGCCCGTCCCGCGGTCGCAGGTCGGCGGCTCCCATGATCGGCTCACGGTATCCGACCTTGGGCGCGGGCATGGTCGTCATCGCACCCAATGCGCGGCGTTGCACCCGGTGGGGGTGGGGGCCGGCGATTGGGTGCGTGGGCGACCATGAGGCGGTCGGTTCTGCACCCGGTCGGGGGCAGCGCGGGGGACTGGGTGCGGATCGGCCCTTGGCGTGGCGTGACGGGCGGCGACTGGGTGCGTGGGCGACCACAGGTGTCACGTGCTGCACCCGCTTGGTGGGGTGGCCGCGTTCTGGGTGCGCGGGGGCCCATAAGGGGGGCCGGGCTGCACCCGGTGCAGCCCGGCGCGGGGAAGTGGGTGCGGATCGGGCCACCAGGTGGCCCGATCCGCACCCAGTCCACGACCTCCCGCTCCCAGACACGCTTCCCACTGCACGGCGCCGCGCGCCGCGGCGAGGGTCGCCGCGTCTCGGGCGCGGATCCGACACGGACGTGCCGGTGCCCAACGCCTCGTGGGTCTCGTGGGCCGTGCGCGCGCGGCTCTGCCCTGCCGTTGCTCGATCAAACCGCTGGCGGCGCTCGGGCTGCTGGCGGCGCTCGGGCTGCTGGCGGGGCTCAAGTCGTGGCGGGACCCAAGCCGCTCCCCGGGCCCCGCCAGCGCCCATGCGACCGAGCTGGTCACTCGTCCGTGTCGACGTTCAGACCCGCCGGCGCGTCGACGTCGACCTGCGCTCCCTCGACCCGCACCTCGAGCCGTCCCGCGCCGAGCCGGATGCCGCGAACCTCCAGCGCCTGCGGCTGGGGCCTCAAGGGAGCGATCCTCACGCGTCCACTGGGCACGTCCGGCTCGAGCCCGAGCTCGCTGCGCAACAGCAGGAGCGGTGCCGCTGCGCTCCACGCCTGGGGGCGGCAGGCGCCAGGATGGTTGACCGGGGCGGCAGCGGTCGGTTCGGCGAGTCCCGCGTGCAGCTCGGGGAGCCGTCCATCGAAGTGCTCGGCGGCGGCGAGCGTCGCCTCCACCAGCGCACTCGCCGCTTCGCGTTGACCATGCCGTGCCAGGCCGGCGACCCCGATCGCGGTGTCGTGGGGCCAGATCGCTCCCCGGTGGTAGCCGAACGGGTTGTAGGCCGCCTCCCCGGATCCAAGGGTCCGGATCCCCCAGTCACTGGCAAGGTCCTCGGCCGCGAGGCGAGCTGCCACTCCGTGGGCCACGTCGTCGTCGAGGGTGCCGCTCCACAGGCAGTGGCCCATGTTCGACGAGGCGACGCGCAACGGCGCCTTGTCGCCGTCCAGCGCCATGGCCAGCAGGCCGTCGCGAGGCAGCCAGAAGCGCTCCTGCAGGCGCTGGGCGACCGTCTCCGACTGCTGGCGCAGACGTGCGGCAGCGGCCTCGCCGAGGCCGTGCTGCCGCTCCAGCTCGGCCATGCCCCGCAACGCCGCGCTCCAGTAGGCCTGGACCTCGGCTGGGGCGATCGGCCCCGTGGCCGGTCGTCCATCGGCGTGCACCATCGCGTCACTGGAGTCCTTCCAGCTCTGATTGATGAGGCCGCCGGCGTCCGCCGCGTGCTCGAGGAGCCCGTCGCCGTCGAGGTCACCATGCTGCTCGCACCAGGCCAGTGCAGCACGGGCGTGGGGGAGCAGTGCCGTCACGCGCTCGACCGGTGCACCCCAGCGCGCCGCTTCGGCGAGCAGCATCACGAACAGCGGCGTGGCATCGAGCGACGCATACAGGGGCGAGCCAGGTGGCACGCCGAACACGCCGACCGTTCCGGTGCGCAGCTCGTGGAGGATGCGGCCGGGCTGCTCACCGGTGTCGTGGTCGGTGCGGCGACCCTGGTGGGCTGCGAGCTCGTCGAGGACGTCGATCGACATGTCGGGGCCGCAGATCAGCGTGGCCCAGGCCGTGAGCAGCGCGTCGCGGCCGAACAGCGCCTGGAACCAGGGGACGCCGGCGCTCCAGACCCCGCGCTGCGTGCCGCTGCGCAGACGCAGCGCGGCCAGGTCCTGTAGACCGCCGTCGATGGCACGCCGCCACGCTGCGGGCTCGGGCACCTCGAGGTCCTCGGGTTGCTCGGCCGCGGGGGGCTGGTTCCCCGTCGCCGCGACCGCACCGACGAGGCGAGGCTGCGCGCGCAGCGTCAGCGACGCGCGCCCGCCCGCCGGGGCGGTCAGCCACACCGCTAGGCGACCCGGTGACACGATGACGGGATGGCAGTCATCGTGCGCATCATCTCCCTCGCGCCTCTCACGCTCATCACCCACCTCGCGCCCGTCGCAGCGAACATATACATCGCCCACATCACCCATATCACGGACATCAGGCTCCCCGGGTGCAGCGGCGGATGACTCGCTTGGCATGCGCACCGACACCGCGATGCCGATGCCGTTCACGTCAGCGCCGAGGGACGCCGAGCCGCGGGGCTCGAGGCTCGCTGCTCCTGTGCTCGACTCGGTCACCGATCCCTTCAGCGCCGGCGCGAAGTCGGCCTCCACCAGGATCTCGACCCGGTGGCAGGCGACCTCATCGAAGGCAAGGAGCTCCAGTTGCTCCTCGAGGTCGTCGTCGAGGCTGCGCCGACGGATCAGCGCGGCGGTCGGGTCGCCATCCGCGTTGGCTCGCAGCGAGAGCACCGACCATGCCTGGCACGCCCCCTCGGTGCCCGAGGACACGAGCGCCGGTGTCCGGCCATCGACCAGGACCCTGAGGCGTGACAGCACGCGCCGATCGCCGGCGTAGAAGCCGTGGGCGCTGCTGGGATCGATGTCGCCCCGAGCGTCAGTGAGCACCGCACGACCATCGAAGGTGAGCGTCTGCGGTGTGGCATCGTGCGCGAGAGCCGCTCGCATCGCGGCATCACCCTCCGCTTGTCGCTGATCGGCCTGGGCTGCTGTCGGTCGGTGGCGGGTGTCGCTGGTCGAGTCTCGCCACGGGCTCGGGCGCTGGCCCCGCTCCGCGACGCTTCAGGCGCTGTCGCGCGCTATCAGCTGCGGGGGCAACAGCACGGTGCGTGGCTGCGAGGCGTCGCCTCCGATGCGGTCGTTCAGCCTGGTCACGCAGCGCTGGGCAGCTGCGCGGATGGGCTGGCGGAGCGTCGTCAGCGGTGGGTCCAGGAAGGCTGCGATCGGCGTGTCGTCGAACCCGACGACGGCGAGGTCCTCGCCCACGCGCAGGCCGTGCGCACGGGCACGGTCCTGCACGGCGGCGGCCACCTCGTCCAGGACGCAGACGATCGCCGTCGGCGCATCCGGATGATCGAGGAGCTGATCGAGCGCAGTGGCTCCGAGCGCACGGTGGTGAGATCCTCGGACGTCGTGTCCCTCGATCAGGGGGAGCCCGGCCTCGTGGATGCCCTCGTGCCAACCTCGCGCGCGCTCGTCCGCGACCGGCTCGCCAGGCAGCAGGCCGACATAGGCGATCCGCTCGTGACCCTGATCGGCAAGGTGGCGCACGGCCTGCCGAGTCCCCTCGGCGTTGTCGACGTCCACGCAGTCATGCTGATCCTCCATGCCGGTGCGGCCAAAGGTCACGAAGGGCACGTCCAGATCGCACAGGCGCCTCGCTCGGGGGTCCCCGTGGCGGGTCTCCGACAGCACGAAGCCGTCGACGGTGCGGGTCCGGTACAGATCCTCGTGCAGTGCCGCGGCCTCGTCGGGGTCCTCGGCCCGCAGCAGGAGGATGTGCTGCTCGTGCTCGGTCCCTGCGCGAGTCAGCTCGTGCAGGAAGCTGTGATGCACGAACTGCGTCCATCCTGCGCCGGCCCCTTCCATCGGCACCTGATAGCCGACCAGACGCGTGGCCTGGGCTTGGAAGCTGCGGGCGAGGCGGTTGGGTCGATAGCCAAGGTCCTCGATCGCTGACTGCACGCGGGAACGGGTCTGGCTGCTGACTCGCTTCGGGTTGTTGACCGAGTTGGACACCGTCTGGCGTGACACCCCCGCGAGGCGCGCGACGTCGTTGATCGTCGGGGGACGGTGCACTCCAGTGCCACGGCGCCGGTGATCCGGCGGATGGGCCTGAGCGCGCTCGGCCTCTCCCTCCGGCCCCGGCTCATCGGCAGGTGCACGCTGGTCCACACGTCCTCCTGTTGGCAGACGGCGGCACGGCGGGTGCGCGCTGGCGCACGCGCCGTGCCGCGCAGCGCCGCGACGGCGCGGATGGACGTCAGTCGTCGGCGTCGGCCTCGTCGGCCTCTGCCTCGGGATCGACCTCCTCGACCAGGGCGTCCTCGGCTGCCTGATCGACTGCCTGCAGTGCAGCGTCGAGATCGTCGTCGCTCATGATCGCAGGGTGCAGCTCGTCCTGGACGGCGAGGCTGAAGCTGTTGTAGCCGGGCACGGGCGGCCGGGCGCTCGCGGAGTCGATCACCTCATCGAGCACCTCGTAGATGCGCTGCTCGTCCTCGGGCACGATCTCGTCCCAGCGCTCGTAGACGTGCTCGCCGACCGGCAACGGAGGATGCTCGGTCAGCAGCTCCTGGACCTCCTTGGAGGTCGCGGCCCAGGTCACGAACTCGGTCGCCACCTCTTGGTTGTCGCTCAGAGCACTGACGGCGTTGTTGAGCCCACCCAGCGCGCTGGTGGTGCCCTCCCCGTCGAAGGTGGGCAGCGGCGCCACGTCGAAGTCGTCCGCCACGTCGCTGGCCAGCTCCTCGTCCTCGCCGCGGAGCAGGCCGTAGGCGTAGGGCCAGTTGCGCATGAAGATCGCGTCGCCGGTCTGGAACGCCACACGCCCGTCGTCCTCGACCATGGTGTTGAAGTCTCCGGCGAAGATCCCGTCCCGGAAGGCCTCGCGCATGAAGGTGGCGGCCTCCTCGGCGGCGTCACCCTCGAGCAGCAGCGACTCGGTCTGGTCCTCGCTGAACACCTGGCCGTCGGCGGACCACAGCATCTCGAGGTAGTTCACCACGAATCCTTCGTAGCTGTCGCCCTGGCCCACGTAGCCATCGATGTCCTGCTCGGCCTGGACGGTCTCGACGATCTCGACGAGCTCCGCCCAGGTCTCGGGGGGCTCATCCATGAGGTCGGTTCGGTAGTAGAGCAGCCCGAAGCCGCTCGTGAAGGGCGCGGCCCAGAGCTCCTCCTGCCACTGCGCAGTCTCCAGCGCGGCGTCGAAGGGGCCGTCCGAGATGTCCTCGCGCTGATCCTCCAGGGACACGAGGAACCCGGCGTCGGCGAACTCACCGGTCCACACCACGTCCAACCCGAGCACGTCGTAGCGTCCGGCGTCGGTCACCTGATCGTTGAACAGTGCGGTCCGCTGGTCGTCGGCCTCGGGAGGGAGCGCCTCGTAGCGCACCTGGCGGTCGGGGTTCTGCTCGTTCCATAGGTCGGCCACCGCCTCGTGGCCTGGGTCGCCCAGCACCGCCCAGGTGAAGGCGTAGTCGTCCTCGTCAGGGTCGGCCTCGGGATCCGCGGGCTGCTCGCATGCTGCGGCGATGAGCGCCAGCACCAACATGATCGACAGCAGTCGCAAGCGATGGTGAAGCATCCTTCATCCCTCCTGGTCGGGGCACCCAACAGCGAGCTCCCGTGGCGCGTTGCCAGCGCTGTCACTCGGCTGGGCCCCACTCAGTGTTGAACGTTCAAATTGAACGTTCAACCCCTCTCGAGGCTTGTTCGGTCACACAAGGCCGTTCGTCCGGTGCGACAGGGACGGACGGCCTGGAAGCGCGGCGCCAGGGGCGTGGTCGCTCGTGCGGAGCGGTGGGTGGTGATGTGCAGCGGTGGGTGGTGATGTGCAGTGCTGGGCTGGTGTGGGCAGCACGCGGCAGCGGCTGTGACGTGCGCGAGCAGCGGATGTCACAGCGGGGTCCGTACGGTCAAGGCACTCGCGCGCACCAGACACCCACAGGAGCAGACCATGAGCGATGACGCTGATCGGATCGACCAGGCAGGGCATGGCGACGAGCCGGGCCCCGAGGCCTCGGCGGTCGACGGGGAGCAGGCACGAGGGCAGGAGCAGCCGCGGCCGTGGTACCGCAGGAAGCGATTCGTGATCCCCCTCGCGCTCCTCGTCGTGTTCGTGGCCTTGGGCGCCCTTGGCGACCCCGACGACGAGGAGGTCGCCGAGGAGTCAGAGGAGGAGCTCGAGGCAGAGGACGAGGCCGAGGAGACCGCGGCCTCCGGCGATGAGGAGGCCGCCGACGAGGCTGACGAGCCCGAGGAGGCCGACGAGCCCGACCCGACCGACGAGGCCGACGACGAGGACGAGACCGAGGACGCGGACGAGCCCGCCGCCGGGCTCGGCGTGGTCGACCCCGCGGACTTCGACGCGTTCACCGTCGAGGGGCAGGGCGACGACGTGATCGATCTGTCGGTGCCCGACGATGCCCCGGCCGTGGCCTCGATCTCGCACGACGGGACGTCGAACTTCGCCGTGGAGGTCGACGTGGACAGCGAGCTGATCGACCAGGACCTGCTCGTCAACACCATCGGCGCCTACGAGGGGCAGCACGCGCTGAACGTTGACGGTGCCGTCAGCGAGGCGGTCGTCACTGCCGACGGGGCGTGGGCGATCGACGTGGCACCACTCGCCGAGGCGGCGCAGGACTTCGAGGACCTCGAGGCCAGCGGTGCTGGGGATGCGGTGTTGTGGGCACCGGAGGGCGTCGGTGGTGCGGTGGCGATCTCGCACGAGGGCGAGTCGAACTTCGCCGTCACCGCAGCGGGGGACTACATGCTGTCGCCCGAGCTGCTCGTCAACGAGATCGGCTCCTATGAGGGCACGGTCCGCCTCGAGGAGCCCACGGTGCTGGTGTCGGTGACAGCGGACGGCGACTGGAGCATCAGCCCCGACTAGCTGACGTGCAATGCCGCGCTCCGGTTCGTGGGGCCTGGCCTCGCTACGGTCACGAGCATGAGCACGAGCCCTGCTCGTGGCCGGCAGCGCAGGCGTCGAGGCGAAGGGGATCGCGGGTGAGCGACA
>PWER01000048.1 GCA_003553565.1 Nitriliruptoria bacterium
CCAGGACCACCCTATGCCCACCCGCATCGGACTCGACATCGGCACCAACGCGGTGCGCGCCGCGAAGGTGTCGACCAACCGCGACGGCGAGGCGACCCTCGAGAACATCGGGCAGGTCATCCTCCCGCCGGGCGCAGTGCGTGACGGCGAGGTCGTCGACCCGCAGACCGTCGCGGAGTGCCTGACCACCCTGTGGTCCGAGCGCGGCCTGCGGAGCAGGAAGGTCGCGGTCGGCGTCGCCAACCAGCAGGTCGTCACCCGGTTGGTCGACCTGCCGTCGGTCAGCGACGAGGAGCTCGCCGAGGCGGTGCCGCTGCAGGCCAGCGAGCACGTGCCCATCCCGCTGGACAGCGCCACGCTCGACTGGAGCGTCCTGGAGCGGTTCGCCGACGGCGAGGGCAACGAGTTCGTCCGCGTGGCCCTCGTGGCGGCGCACCGCGACATGGTCGAGCGGCTGCTGGAGGCGCTGCGCCTGGCCAAGCTCGACCCGATCACGCTCGACCTCGACGCGTTCGCGCTGCTGCGCGCGCTGGCCGCCGACCACCTGCCCGAGACCGAGGGCGCCGAGGTGCTCGTCGACGTGGGCACGTCGATCACCGACATCATCGCCCACGAGCACGGCGCCCCGCGGTTCGTGCGCGAGCTGACGATGGGCTCGGGTCGCATCACCGACGGGCTGATCACCCAGCTCGCCATGCGCGTCGACGAGGCCGAGCGCACCAAGGCGCTGACCGGCTGCTCCGGCGGCCCGCCACCGGAGGGCGTGAGCCCCGAGGCGGCGCGCATCGTCGCCGACCGCGCCCGCGACCTGGTCGAGGAGGTGCGCGGCTCGCTGGACTACTACCGCGCCCAGGACCACTCGGTGCCGGTGCGTCGCGCGCTGCTCACCGGCGGCGGCGCCCAGCTCGCGGGCCTGTCAGAGATGCTCTCCGAGGCGCTGGAGGTTCCGGTGGAGCCTGCGCGCCCCCTGTCCAACCTGAAGGTCGGACGCACCGGCCTGACCGATGATGAGCTCGAGGAGGCAGAGCCATTCTTGTCCGTAGCGATTGGCCTGGCGCTCGCACCGACGAGCTGATCGTTGGCGTCAACCTCCTCCCCGAGGAGATCGAGGTTGCGCGACGGCAGCGGCGGCGTGCCCTCCTGTCGATTGTCGGAGTGGCCGTGTTCGCCTTCGTCCTGGGAGGCGCCTACCTGTACCAGCACGACCAGGTCCTCCAGGCCGAGGGCGCTCGCGACGACGCCGCCGTCCAGGTGACCACCCTGGAGGGTCGGCTCGCCGAGCTCGCCCCCTACCAGGACCTGGCCGACCGCCTCGACGCACGCGACGCCACGCTCGCCGCGGCGATGGCCGAGGAGGTCTCCTTTGCCGCCACCCTCAACGACCTCGCCGAGGCGCTGCCCGACAGCGCGTCGCTGGAGAGCCTCTCGGTGGACCTCGCCGACAGCGGCGAGCCCGGCGAGGGCGACATCCACTTCGGCCGCTCGGTGGCTGATCTGAGCTTCAGCGGCTACTCGGTCGACCGCTACACGCCCGGGGTCGAGGGCGTGCTCGTCGACCTCGAGGGCGTCGACCCGATGTTCGACGTCTACTTGAGCGTTGCCTCCGAGGACGACCCCGACGGCGCCGAGCCCACCACCAGCTTCAACGCCCGCAGCTCGCTGGACGACGACGCGCGCACCCACCGCTACGCCGACGGGCTGCCCGTGGAGGTGCGACCATGATCCGCCGCGCCCCGCTGATCGCCGCCGGCGTGTGCCTGCTCGCCGCCATCGGCTTCTGGTTCCTCGCGTGGCAGCCGATGAGCGAAGAGCGCGACGAGCTCGACGCCGAGCGTGAGCAGCTCGAGCAGGAGGCCTCGCGACTGCGCAACGAGATCGCCGCGCTCGAGGACCTCAAGGCGCGCGAGGACGAGATCATGCAGGCCTTCGAGCGCCACGACGACTTCCTGCCGGTCGGCATCGAGCAGCCCCAGGCCGTCACCGACCTGCAGACCGTCGCGGACGACGCCGGCGTGGAACTCGAGTCCATGCAGTTCGGCGATCCCGCCCGCGTGGACCTCGACGACGGCGGCGACGGTGATGACGAGGACGAGGACGGCGTCGACGTCGGCGAGCCTGGCCACGTGCTGGCCAGCATCCAGGTGGCGCTCAACCTCGAGGGCGACTACTTCGACCTCACCGACCTGCTGCGGCGCATCGTGGTCGAGATGGACCGCGCGCTGCTGGTCGAGAGCCTCTCGCTGGGGTCGGGCTCGGACGGGCTGCCGCAGCTGTCGGCCAACGTCTCGGGCCAGCTGTTCGCGCTGGTGCCCACCGACGAGGCCGCCGACCCCGACGACGTGGACGACCTCACCGAGGACGACGAGCCGCCCGAGGACCCCGACGACCCCGACGGCGAGCCCGAGGACCCCGACGACCCCGATGGCGAGCCCGACGAGGACGACGAGGACGAGCTGCAGGAGGCCGCGCCGTGAGCGATGCCAGCAACGCCGGCAACCCGCCCGTCAGCCGCGGGCTGCTCATCACCTTGGGCGTGCTCGTCGCGGTGGTCGCGGTCTACCTCGGCTGGATCTGGGTCGTCCAGCCGCTGCTGACCGCCGACGAGGAGCCCGACGAGGTCGAGTTCGCCGACGACGACCCTGCGGCCGACGACCCCGACGACCCCGGCGACCCCGACGACGCCGACGAGCCGGCCGCCGACGCCGACGAGCCCGACCCCGCGCAGGTCGAGGACCCCGTGGTGGTCAGAGGCGCCCGCGACCCGTTCGACCCGCTGGTCACCGCCGACGGCGACGCCGACGGGGATGGCGACGGGGATGGCGGCGACGGTGTCGATGCGGATGACGACGCCGCCACCGATGACGACGCTGACGGCGATGACGGCGACGACGCCGACCCCTGGGAGCCCGACGACGACGCCTACGCGGACTTCGACGGGCACACCATCCACCTGGTCGACATCGGCAAGGACGGCAGCGGGTCGCTGGAGGCGGTCGTCGAGGTCGACGGTGACCGCGAGACCGCCAGCGCCGGCGACTACCTCGGCGACGGCGACCTGACCCTGTGGAGCCTCGACGAGGCCTGCGCCCTGGTTGGCGACGACGACGAGGCCGTCGAGGTCTGCGTCGATGCCTCCTCCGGCAAGTAGTCCCCTCGGCGGGTGACGAGCGCGCGGCCGCTACCCTGCAGTCGATGCCTCTTCGCTACCTCACCGCCGGAGAATCCCACGGTCCGGCGCTGACCGGCATCCTCGAGGGGATGCCGGCCGGCGTGCCGGTCGACCGTGCCGCCATCGCCCATCAGCTGGCCCGTCGCCGCGCCGGCCACGGGCGCAGCCCCCGCATGCTGTTCGAGGTCGACGACCTCGAGCTCCTCGGTGGCGTGCGGCACGGGCGCACGCTCGGCTCGCCGGTGGCGCTGCTCATCCGCAACACCGAGTGGGACAAGTGGCGCCAGGCGATGAGCCCCGACGCGCCCGAGGACCCCGAGGCGGTGGCCGCCACCGGCCGCGGCGCCCCGCTGACGCGCCCGCGTCCCGGCCACGCCGACCTCGTTGGCTCGCAGAAGTACGACTACGACGACGTGCGCGACGCCCTCGAGCGCGCCAGCGCCCGCGAGACCGCGATGCGCGTCGCGCTGGCCGCAGTCGCCCGGGGGCTGCTCGACGACCTCGGCATCAAGCTGGTCAGCCACACGGTGCGCATCGGCTCGGTCGCCCGCGACGACGCCGGCTGGCCAGACCCCGACGATCAGGACCGCGTCGACGAGGACCCGGTGCGCTGCGCCGACCCGCAGGCAAGCGCAGCCATGCAGGAGGCCATCGACCACGCCAAGGCGCAGCGCGACACCCTCGGCGGGGTCATCGAGGTGGTCGTCACCGGGCTGCCGCCGGGCCTGGGCAGCCACGTCCACTGGGACCGCAAGCTCGACGCGCGCCTGGCCCAGGCGCTGATGAGCGTGCAGGCGTTCAAGGGCGTGGAGGTCGGCGACGGGTTCGCCACCGCCGCCACGCCCGGTAGCGCCGCCCACGACGAGATCGCCCTCGACGAGCACGGCTACGCGCGCCGCACCGACCGTGCCGGCGGCCTCGAGGCCGGCATGACCACCGGTGCGCCGCTGCGCGTGCGCGCAGCCATGAAGCCCCTGTCCAGCCTCACCCAGCCGCTGGACACCGTCGACGTGACCACCGGCGAGACCGCCCAGGCGATCACCCAGCGCTCCGATGTGTGCGCGGTCCCGCGCGCCGGAGTGGTCCTCGAAGCCGTGGTGGCCGTGGAGATCGCCAGCGCGCTGCTGGACAAGACCGGGGGCGACAGCCTCGGCGAGGTGCGCCGCAACCTCGAGGGCTACCAGGCGCAGCTGCGTGAGCGCACCCCGGAGTCGGTGCCGGACTCATGAGCATGTTCGCCTCGGCCTCGGCGCCGCTCACGCCGGGGCGCAACCTCGTGCTCATCGGGATGATGGGCGTGGGCAAGAGCGCTGTCGGCCGGCGCGTCGCCGAGCGCCTGCAGCGGCCCTTCGTCGACACCGACGCCAAGATCGAGCGTGAGACGGGCCGCTCGGTGCCCGAGCTGTTCGCCGAGGAGGGCGAGCGCGGCTTCCGCGCCCACGAGGCCGCGGTGATCCGCGCGCTGTCGAGCGTGCGCGGGCAGGTGATCTCGCTTGGCGGTGGGGCCGTCACCGATCCCGCCAACGTGACCAACCTGCGGATGAGCGGCGACCTCGTGTGGCTGGACGCAAGCCCCGAGGTCATCGCGATGCGCGTCGGCGACGGCTCCGACCGGCCCATGCTGGCCGGTGTGCGCGACCTCAAGGGCCACATCCGCGAGCTCTCCGCAGCCCGCCGCGAGGCCTACCGCAAGGCCGCGACACGACGCGTGGACACCACCGACCGAAGCCTCGACGACATCGTCGAGGAGGTGCTGCGCTTCGCGCGCAACCAGCCCGGACTGCTGTCCCGCGAGGAGCAGGCGCAGCTGTGACCAGCGAGCGCGACCCCGAGAGCGAGGCTGTCCAGCCGCTTGGTTCGACGCGCGCCGCGCGCATCCCCGTCGCGCTGCCCGGACGCGAGCACGACATCATCGTCGGCCCCGGGCTGCTCGACGCGCTCGACGAGCTCGTGCCCTGGCCCGCGCAGGCGCGCCGGGCGGTGCTGGTCACCAACGCCACCGTCGGCCGCCTGTACGCCGAGCAGGTCGGCGCCGCACTGGACCGCGCGGACCTCGAGATCGGCCGCGTCGACGTGCCCGACGGCGAGTCGGCCAAGTCACCCGAGGTGCTCACCATGCTGTGGCACCGGTTCGCCGCGTTCGGCCTCGGCCGCGGCGATCTGGTGATCGCCCTCGGCGGGGGCGTGGTGGGCGACCTCGCCGGCTTCGCCGCAGCGACCTGGCACCGCGGCATCCACTGGGTCGTGCTGCCCACCACGCTGCTGGCCCAGTGCGACGCGGCGATCGGCGGCAAGACCGGCACCAACCTGCCCGAGGGCAAGAACCTCGTCGGCGCCTTCCACCAGCCGCTGGCGGTGGTCGCCGACACCAGCACGCTGGCCACCGTGGCACACCGCCACCGCGTCGCCGGGCTCGGAGAGGTCGCCAAGTACGGCTTCATCGACGACCCGCAGGTACTCGAGCTGCTCGAGACCCGCCCCGCCGACGCGGTCGCCGGAGACCCCGAGCTGCTGGCCGAGGTCGTGCGCCGCGGCGCCGCAGTGAAGGCCCGTGTGGTCGCCGCCGATGAGCGCGAGGCCGGCGAGCGCGCCCTGCTGAACTACGGCCACACCATCGGCCACGCCATCGAGGCAGCCACCGGCTACGAGCGCTACCTGCACGGCGAGGCGGTGGCGCTGGGCATGGTCGCCGCCGCGCGGCTGGGGGAGCGGCTCGGCATCAGCGAGCCGGGCCTCGCCGAGCGCACCGTGCGCCTGCTGGGCCCGCTGTCGCTGCCCACCGGCGGTGTCCACCTGGAGCCAGGCGGGCTGCGCGAGCTGGTCGCTCGTGACAAGAAGGCACGCGGGTCGTCGCTGCGGTTCGTGCTGTGCGAGCGGCCAGGGACCGCCCGGGTCGTCGACGACGTGAGCCCGGGAGCGGTCGACGCCGTGGTGGCAAGCCTCAACGAGTAGGGCGCGCTCGCGTCGACCGGGCACTGGGGCTCTGGTGCGGGAGACCTGTGTCGCGATCCCCAGCGTCGCGCATCTGCCTCTTGCGCCTCTTCGTGCTGTTTCGTATGGTCAGCGCGCTCGAGTGCCGGCCTCAGGGGGTGGCCGGCAGCACCTGACGGGGGTGTGCGGTGGTGGGTCGTGGCGGTCGCCTGAGGCGAGGTGGGTCGAGGCACAGGAGCGCCCGGCAAGCGCCGGGACCCGTGCAGGCCGAGGCCGGGACGAGGCCAGGGCGAGGCCGGGACGAGGCCGCAGCACCTCCCTCTATTACGCCCCGACGGCTATCGCGCCCCGACGAGAGGAGCGGGACTCCGATGCGGCTTGCACCCACGCTGATGACCTCTCTCACGCTGCGGCGTGCGCTCCTGCTCCTTGCCGGGCTGCTGGTGCTCACCGGCTGCGGCAGCGACGACGCCCTGGATCTTCCCGCCGATGACGATGACGCCGAGGCCAACGTCCAGGCCGGCGGTGACGGTGGCACCGACCACGACGAGGAGCAGGAGGACGTCGAGGTCGAGGTCTCCATGCCCGACCTCGTTGGTGAGGACCTCGCCGATGCGCTCGAGGTGCTCGCCGTCAACGACCTGGATGCCACCGTCGAGGGCGATGACCCCTACGACCGGGACACTGCGCCGCTGGTGGTCGTCGACCAGCAGCCCACGGCCGAGGACACGTTCGTGGCCGGCGACCAGGTTGCGCTGACCGCCGAGCCCGACTGGGTGTTCGGCCCCTGCGAGGACACGCTCGCCTTCGACGAGCGGTTCCCTGGCGGACTGTCCGAGGTAGAGGACGTCGACGCCGACGTGGACGAGGTGCCCTACGAGCACGCGTGGGCCTGCGAGAACCTGATCGAGGGCGAGGACGACGCGGACCGCTACGAGCATGCGCGCGAGCTCGCTGACCTCCGCGCCGACGAGGAGCGGTTCAAC
>PWER01000090.1 GCA_003553565.1 Nitriliruptoria bacterium
GAGGGGCTCGGGGAGGGCTGCGGGAGGGCTCTGGGCGGGACTGGCGTCAGGCGCTGGCGCGGCAGGCGGCGACAGCGCCTAGGCTACTGCCGCGCGATCCGCGCCCGAGGGGTCGGGCCGCGGCAGCGACGCTGGCACCGCAGGACCGCGAGGGAGCCGCCGTGGAGCCGATCGACGAGGAGCGCTTCGAGGAGCTGGTGGGCGCGGCGCTCGACCTGATCCCGCAGGCCCTGCAGGAGCACTTCGACAACGTGGCGGTCGTGGTGGAGGACGCCAACCCCGACGATCCGGAGCTGCTGGGGCTCTACGAGGGCGTCCCGCTGACCGAGCGCGACGACTACGGCGGGGTGCTGCCCGACCGGATCAGCATCTACCGCCTGCCGCTGTGCGCGCTGGCCTCCGACGAGGACGAGCTGGTCACCGAGATCGAGATCACCGTGGTGCACGAGCTGGCCCACCACATGGGGATGGACGAGGAGCAGCTCCACGAGCTCGGCTGGGGCTAGCCCGAGGCTGGTGAGCGTGGTCGAGCCGCTGTACGACGAGGCCGAGGTCTACGACGTCGCCTACAGCGGGGACCTGCGCGATGAGGCCGCCTGGCTGCGGGAGCGCCTCGCCGCCGGCGGGCAGTGCCAGCGGGTGCTGGAGCCCGGCTGCGGCACCGGACGTCATCTGCGGGCGCTGTCCGAGGTGGGCGTGGCCGGGGTGGGCGTGGACGCCTCACCGGCGATGCTCGCCGTGGCGCGCCGACGCCTCGCCGACGCGCCAGCCCCCGTGACCCTGGTCGAGGACGACCTGTGCACCCTCGACCTCGAGCATGGCGTCGACGGTGCCCTGTGCCCGCTCAACACCCTGGCGCACCTGCCCGACGACGACGCGATGGCCGCCCACCTGGGGCGCGTGGCCGCGCATCTGCCCTCGGGCGGGCGCTACCTGGTCCAGCTCGACCTGCGCGATCCCGCCGATCCGGGCGCCTCGGTGGGCTTTGGCACGTGGGAGGCCACGCGCGGCGCGTGGACCGTGGAAGCCACCTGGTGGGTGCTGGCGGTGGACCTCGCCGCGGGCACCGAGCTGCATCGCGCGGAGCTGGCGGTGCGCAGCGGGCCGCGCGCGGGTGCGGTGGTCACCGACACGCTGCGGATGTCGGCGTGGACACCGGCGCGCTGGCAGGCGGTGCTCCACCGCTCACCGTTCACCCAGCTCGCGGCCTACGACGGCGAGGACCCGCAGCGCCCGAGCGCGCCGGTGGGCTCGCCGGGCGACCTGCGCTGGCACGAGCTCGTGCGGGTCTGATCGCACCCGCCGCGCCAGCCCGGGTCGGCGGCGACCGGTCCGCCCGTGCCCGCGCGGCCCAGCCGTCGCCGGGGCCGGTCAGCGCTTCTTCTTCTTCTTGCGCTTGCGCGGCGGGACCCGCTTGTTGCGCTGGCCTCCGCCGCCGGTGCCGCCACCGGCACCGCCGCCGGCGCGACCACCGGCACCGGGCAGCGTGGGCGCTCCCGAGCCGCCCGCACCGGCGCCGCCGGCGCCGGACCCGCCGAGCTGGCTCATCAGCGCATCCATGTCCATCCCCGCGCCGCCCCCGGCCTTCTGCATCTGGCGCATCTGCTTGGCCTGGGAGACCTTGCCGCCCTTGCCGCCCGCGGCGCCGCCCATCTGCTCCATCATCTGGCGCATCTGGTCGAAGTTGCGGAGCAGCTCGTTGATCTCCTGGGCGCTGCGGCCCGACCCCCGGGCGATGCGCTTCTTGCGCTTGCCGTTGAGGATCTCGGGCTTGCGCCGCTCCTCTCGGGTCATGGACTGGATGATCGCCTCGACCGGCTTGAGGTCGCTCTCGTCGACCTCGACGTCCTTCAGCTCCTTGCCGAGGCCGGGCATCATGCCCATCAGGTTCTGCAGCGGGCCCATCTTCTTGATCTGCTGCATCTGCTCGAGGAAGTCCTCGAGGGTGAAGGTGCCCTCGCCGAGCAGCTTCTCGCCGAGCTCCTCGCTCTGCTCGGCGGTGTAGGTCTCCTCGGCCTTCTCGATGAGGGTCAGCACGTCGCCCATCCCGAGGATGCGGCTGGCCATCCGGTCGGGGTGGAAGGCCTCGAACTCCTCGAGCTTCTCGCCGGTGGAGGCGAACTTGATGGGGCGGCCGGTGACCTCGGCGACCGACAGCGCGGCGCCGCCGCGGGCGTCGCCGTCGAGCTTGGACAGGACCACGCCGGTGAAGTCGACGGCCTCCTGGAAGGCCTTGGCGACCGTGACGGCCTCCTGGCCGATCATCGCGTCGATGACGAACAGCGTCTCGACGGGATCGACGGCCTCCTTGATGGCGGTGGCCTGGGCCATCATCGCGTCGTCGACGTTGGTGCGCCCGGCGGTGTCGACGATGACCACGCCCGCTCCGACGCGGGTCGCCTCCCGCAGGGCGCCCTGGGCCACAGCGACCGGGTCGGCGTCGGGGTCCCCGCCCGGCTCGGGCGCGTGCACGGGCACACCCACGCGCTCGGCCAGCACCTGGAGCTGGTCCACCGCGGCGGGCCGCTGCAGGTCGGCGGCCACCAGCAGCGGCGTGCGGCCCTTCTTCTTCAGGTGGGCGGCCAGCTTGCCGGCGGCGGTGGTCTTGCCCGAGCCCTGCAGGCCGGCCAGCATGATCACCGCGGGCGAGGCGCTGCCGAGCTCCAGGGGCGCCGACTGGTCGCCGAGGACCCCGGTGAGCTCCTCGTTGACGATCTTGACGACCTGCTGGCCGGGGTTGAGCGCCTCGCTGACCTCGGCGCCGACGGCGCGCTCGCGCACCCGGTTGATGAAGGTGCGCACGACCTTGACGTTGACGTCGGCCTCGAGCAACGCGAGACGGATCTCGCGCAGCGCCTCCTCGACGTCGGACTCGGACAGCGTGCCGCGGCCCTTGAGGCGCTCGAGGACGGCGTCGAGGCGATCGGACAGGGCGTCGAACATGGCAAGACCAGGGACGGGGTCGGGCGGGAGGGCGAGTGTATCGGCCGTCCGCGCACCTCTGGCCGCGACGGGCTCGCAGCGCAGCGCGGGCGGCGCGTGCAGCACGAGCGGTGCGCACCGGAGTTCGCAGCGTTTGCACCCCTCGAAGCGCTGCCGGTGCCGCTGCGCGGGCGCAGGCTAGCTCCCTGGCGCACCGGATCGCGTCACGACCCGCAGCTCGTCTCGTGCCCAGGGAGGGCCCACATGACCGCTCTTGGATCCCTTCGCCTGCTGGTGGCGCTCGCCGCCCTGGCGCTGATGCTGGCCGCCTGCGCCCAGGACGGCGACGCCGAGGGGGACGATCCCGCCGAGGCCGCCGACACCGACGCGTCCGCCGACACCGGGGATGAGGCGGGCACGCCCGCCTACGAGATCTGGTCCGCCGACCAGGGAGAGGACGTGCACACCATTCACGTCCACGACGCCGACCTCGAGGAGGTCGCCGAGATCGACTTGAGCGGGGACGCCGATACGCCCCACATGATCGACTTCGACTCGCAGGGCAGGTACGCCTTCGTCGCCAACACCGGCTCGCACGACGTGGCGGTCATCGACGCCGAAGCGCGCGAGGTCGTCGAGCTCGTCGACACCGGGGAGACGGCGCACATGGCTGCCGTCGCGCCTGACGACTCGGTGTGGGTCGCCAACATCGGCGCCAACTCGCTCACCGAGATCGAGGCCGACCACGACGCCGGCGCGTTCTCCGCGGGACGCGAGATCGACTTCGACGACGACCCGCTGTACCAGGAGACGTTCGGCGACCTCGACGAGCCGCCGGGGGCGGTGTGCCACGACTACACCGCCGACAGCGCCTTCGCGTACGTCACCTTCGGGCCCGCCGAGGGCGGGTTGGGGGTGGTGGACCTGGACGCCGGCGAGCTGGTCGCGGCCTTCGACCCTGATGAGGTGCGCGCCAACTGCGGCACCGCGCTGTCGGACGACGGCTCGACGATGTTCGCCAACTGGGGAAGCCCCGACCAGGACGAGGGCGAGTGGTACGCCTTCGACGTCGACACGCACGAGCTGGTGCACGCCGACGGCAGCGGCGGCGTCGACGCCCACGGGGTGCGCCTGCACCCTGACGGCGACGCGCTGTGGCAGGTCAACCGCGGCACCGACGACGGGCAGATCATCGACCCTGACACCTACGAGGTCGTCGACGAGCTCGACTTCGTCGGTGAGTCACCCGACATCATCGACTTCTCACCCGACGGCGACCGGCTGTTCGTCAGCCTCCGCGGCCCCGAGCCCCAAAGCGGCGACCCGCACGTGGCCAGCGGCTCCACCCCGGGGTTCGCGGTGATCGACGTCGACCAGCGCGAGGTCGTCGAGATCGTCCAGCCTCGCGCCGACGACGACGCCAGCGACGTCCACGGGCTCGCCGTGCGCGCCCTCGACTGAGATCGCCGGGACACGCCCGGTGACGCGCGGGCGCTGACGCGCCCGCGCGTCAGCGGGCAGCCGCGGCGGCCAGGTGGAGCCAGGCCCGCAGGCAGCGGAACGCCACCATCACGTCGGGGGCGTCGAAGGCGACGGTGCGGGGACCGACCCGCTCGGCACCGGGCACCAGCGCGCAGAGCTCGGCGCGGCCCTGGGTGGTCAGGTCCACCGACAGGCGCGTGGGCCCGGCCGCGCCCTGGGGAGCCAGCTGGTGCGCGCCGGCCACGACCTGCGCCGCGGCGTTGCGCAGCCGTTCGCGGGCCTCGGAGGGGTGGATGCTGACCGCCACCTGGCTGGCGCGGCTGCGCTTGACCATGACCGGGCGCACGCCGGGCAGCCGCTCGGCGACGCGGTCGCAGACCGCATCGTCGCCGCTGACCAGCCCGACCGGCACCCCCAGGGAGCCGGCCACCCGCGCGTTCAGCTCCGCCTCGGTGACCGCGACGTCGTCGAGGCGGACCTCGGCGAAGCTCGCACCCGAGTAGGTGTGTGCCAGCACGCCCTGCTGGTCGGTGCCGCCGTGGTAGCCGACGAACAGCGTCACGTCGGTCTCAGCGTCCAGCCCCTCGAGCATGGCGAGGTCGACCTTCGGGGAGCCGAGCACCAGCTCGGCTCGCGCGTCGAGCCGCTCGGGCAGCAGGTTGGCCATGTCGCCATGCGCGTCGGTGACCACGACCTCGCCGGCGCCGCCCTCGAAGGCCCCGATGATGACGGCGTTGGCCTCGTCGGTCATGAGCCGGCGGGCCGGCTCGTAGTCGTCCTCTCCGCGGCGGACCTGCCGGGTGGTGGCCACGCCGGCGATGCCCTCCATGTCGATCGAGATGTGCACGCGCACGGCTGCTCCGATGTCACCGGCGAGGCGTCGGCCGCCGGCCGCGGGCCGCGACGGCGGCTGCGGCGCTGCGGCTCACCTCTGCTCGGGGTCGTGGTGGTCGATGGCGTCGGGCAGCATAACCGCCTCGCCGATGCGCCCCACCGCGAACGTGCGCTCGTCGCGGCGCAGGTGGCACCAGCCCACCAGCAGGTCGTCGCGCAGCCGCCAGGGGTCCACGGTCCGCTCGGTGGTGGCTCCGGCGCGGCTGGAGGCGAAGTAGCGCACCCACACCTGCCGATGCTGGGCCACCGCGCGATCCAGCAGCGCGCGGACCTGCTTGGGGCCCACGGCCCGCTCGGCGGCGTTGGGCAGGGCCGCCTCGACCGCGTCGACGGTCACGGCCTCCTCGCCGACCTGCGCGACGCCGGCGGCGCGCAGCGCACGACGGACCTCCTCGGGCTCGGCGTGCCCCAGCGCCACGGTGTCCGCGACCGCCTCGAGGTCGAGGCCGGCCACGGCGGTGACGCGGTCGATGGTCGCGGG
The DNA here is from genome assembly GCA_003553565.1 of Nitriliruptoria bacterium. GTDB lineage: Bacteria > Actinomycetota > Nitriliruptoria > Euzebyales > Egibacteraceae > PUKE01. The sequence goes on from PWER01000090.1 coordinate 5,780, forward strand.
GTCGGCCACGATCACGCTGCGCGCCGCCAGCACGCGCGCCTCGGCCTGCTCGCCGGCTGGAGCGGGCGTCTCGGCGTCGGGCGGGGCGCCGTCTTCCAGGCCTAGGGTCGGTGCGGCGAACGCTCGGGCCGCCTCCGCCAGCGCGTGCACCCGCCCGTCGGCGCCGGCGGCGACGAGCGCGCGGCGCTGGAGCCAGTCCAGCGGCGGGGGCAGCGTGCCGCGACCCGCCCAGCCGCGCGACAGCAGCTGCTCGACCCGCGCCGGGCCGTCGGTGGCAAGCCGCGTGAAGGCCTCGCGGGCACCCTCGGGTGCCTCCTCCAGCAGGTCGCGGATGGTGCGGTGATCGCCGAGGGCGGTGCGCAGCGCACGCGCCGCACCGTGCCGGTGGGCGGGCACGTCGCGGACGCCGAGCAGCCGCAGGGCCTCGGCGATGGTGCGCCCGTCGAGGTCGGCGATCCGCAGGCTCATCGTCACCGCTCCGCGTGGCCCTCGTCGCCGAGCTCGACGTCCTGGGCGACGTCAGCGAACAGGGCCTCCACGAAGGCGTCCACGTCGAAGTCGGCCAGGTCATCGACGGTCTCGCCGAGCCCCACGAGCTTGACGGGGATGCCGAGCTGGCGCTGGATCGCGACGACGATGCCGCCGCGGGCGGTGCCGTCGAGCTTGGTGAGGATGACTCCGGACACGTCCACGGCCTCCTGGAAGGCCTGGGCCTGGCTGATGCCGTTCTGCCCGGTGGTGGCGTCCAGCACCAGCAGCACCTCGTCGGTGGGGCCCGCGCCCCGCTCGAGCACGCGCTTGACCTTGGACAGCTCCTCCATCAGCGCGCGCTTGTTCTGCAGCCGCCCGGCGGTGTCGACCAGCAGCAGGTCGGCGTCGGCGGCCGCGGCGGCCTGCCAGCCGTCGTAGGCCACCGCGGCGGGGTCGGCGCCCTCGGACTGCTTGATCACGCGCGCCCCGGCACGCTCGCCCCACGACGACAGCTGCTCGATCGCCGCGGCGCGGAAGGTGTCGGCGGCGGCGAGCACCACGGTCTCGCCCTCGCGGGCGTGGCGCGCCGCGAGCTTGCCGATGGAGGTGGTCTTGCCGGTGCCGTTCACACCGGTGATCAGCCAGGTGCTGGGCCCCTCGGCGCGGCGGGCGAGGGTCCGGTCGGCCACCCCGAGCTCCAGGCGCAGGATCTCCTTGAGCAGCGCCAGCGCCTGCTCCGGGTCGGTGACGCCCTCGGCGCGGGTGCGCTCGCGCAGGCCCTCCACGATCTCCATGGTCGCCTCGACGCCGACGTCGGCGCTGATGAGGCGCTCCTCGAGCTCCTCGAAGGCGGCCTCGTCGAGCCCGCGGCGAAACAGCCCCAGCAGCCCCGAGCCCAGGCCCTCGCGGCTGCGCCCGAGCCGCGCGCGGAACCGCTCCATCGGCGTGAGCCGCTCGGGCTCGGGCGGTGCGGGCGGCTCAGCGGGCGCCTCGGCCTCGGGCTCGGACCCGGCGGTAGCGGGCGCCTCGGCCTCGGGCTCGATGGTCTCGGTCTCGGGCGGCGCGGCCGCGTCCGAGGGCGGCGGCGAGGCGCTGCGCGGCGGCCCCTCACCGCGGCCGCGAGCGACGAAGCCGACGATGCCACCGGCCACCAGCAGGATGACCACGGCGACGAGGCCGGCCACCAGCGGGTCGATGGCCTCCATGGCGGGACTCCCTCGAACGATGGGGCGAGCGGGCAGCGCAGCGGTCAGGGTAGCGGGCACCGCCGCGGCGGCCGCCGGCGGCGGTGGCCGCCGCGGCGCGCTCAGCCCGCCGCGGCCTGCGCGTCGCCCATGCGCTGGCTGATGACCTTCGAGACGCCGCCGCGCTGCATCGACACGCCGTACAGGGTGTCGGCGACCTCCATGGTCCGCTTCTGGTGGGTGACCAGCAGCAGCTGGCTGGTGTCGCGGAACTCGCCGACCAGCTCGAGGAAGCGCTGCAGGTTGACGTCGTCGAGGGCGGCCTCCACCTCGTCCAGCACGTAGAACGGCGAGGGGCGCGCGGTGAAGATCGCGAACAGCACCGCCAGCGCGGTGATGCTGCGCTCGCCGCCCGACAGCAGCGTGAGACGCTTGACCCGCTTGCCCGGTGGCCTGGCCTCGACCTCGATGCCGGTCTCGAGCAGGTCGTCGGGATCGGTGAGCACCAGCCGGCCCTCACCACCGCCGATGAGCCGCGGGAACAGCTCCGCGAACGCAGCGGCCACATCGTCGAACGCATCGGCGAACCGCTGGCGGATCGTGTCGTCCACGCGCTGGATCAGCGACAGCAGGTCGGTGCGGGAGCTGCGCAGGTCCTCGAGCTGGTCGGAGAGGAACTGGTCCCGCTCGGTGAGCTCGGCGAGCTCCTCGGCGGCCAGCGGGTTGACCGACCCCAGCCGAGCCAGACGCCGGGTGAGCTGGTCCTCCTGCGCGTCGAGCTCGGCGTCGCCGTCCGCGCCGCTGGCCAGAGGCGCCTCGTCGCCCTGCGCCTCGCGCGCGGCGGCCAGCAGCGCGTCGGGATCCTCCTCGAGGTCGTGGGCCACCCGCCGGCGGGCCGCGTCCAACGCGGCCGCGGCGCGCTCGCGCGCCAGGTCGTCGGCGTGCTGGGCCTCCTCGAGCTCTCCCAGGGCCGTGGCGGCCTGCTGCTCGTGCTGGCGGGCCACGCCCAGGGCCTGCTCGGTGGTCGCGCGGTCCGCGTCGAGCGCGTCGCGCTGCGCTTGCGCCTCCCGGGCCGAGGCGCGCGCCCGGTCGCGAGCAGCGACGGCCACCTCGGCCAGCTCCTCGCAGCGGGCGATCGCGCGGGCCCGGGCCTCCTGGCGCGCGCGGCGCTCGGCCAGCTGGCGCTCCACGTCGTCGGCCTCGGCCTCCAGCGCCGCGATGCGGCGGTCGCACTCCGCGAGGCGGTCAGCGGCGGTGCGCTCGGTCAGCCGCGCCTCCACCTCGGCGTCGCGCGCGGCAGCCAGCGCGTCGTCGAGGCGCTCGGCCTCCGGATCGCCGGCGCTGTCGTCCTCCTCGTCGGGCTCCGGCGCCCCGGCGGTCTCCAGCTCCTCCAGTCGGGCGCGGCGCTGGGCGAGGTCGGCGCGCAGCTCCTCGCGCTGGCGGTCCAGCTGCTCGAGCGCCTCGGTGGCGCGCTGTCGCTCCTTGCGCAGCCGACCCAGGCGCTCGGCGGCGTTGGTGAGCTGGTTGTCGGACTCCGAGACCGCCGCCTGGGCCGCCTCGAGCTCGCTGCGGGCACTGGCGAGCGCCCGGTCGGCGTCGCCGACGCGGCGGTGCGCCAGTCGCAGCTCGTCCTCGACGGCCTCGCGCTCGCGGTCGGCGGCCTCGGCTGCGGCAGCCGCCTCGACGGCCTCGCCGACGCTGCCCGAGCCGCCCGACCAGCCGGCGGGGCCCACGACCTCGCCGGCCACGGTCACGAAGGTCGCCTCGGGATGCGCCTCGTGCAGGCGACGCGCGGCCGTCAGGTCCTCCACGGCGTAGGTCTCGCCGAGCGCGCGCGACAGGGCGCTGCGCACCCCCTCGGGGGCCTCCACCGCGTCGATCAGCGCCCGCGACCCTGCCGGCGCGGCAGGCGGCCACATCGCGGTCGCCTCGGCGGGCAGCACCCGCACCCGACCGAGGCTCTCGCGGCGCACGAACGCCAGCGCCCGCGCGGCCGCCTCCGAGCCGTCGGCGATCAGCGCATCGCCCAGCGGGCCGAGCGCCGCCGCCACCGCCGCGCCCATGCCCTCGGCGATCGACAGGTGCTCGGCGACGGTGGCGGTGAGCCCCTCGAGCGCTCCCTCCGCGGCGGCCTCACGCACCGCCCCCGCGGCATCGCCGGCAGCCACCGCCTGGCGCAGCGCGTCGGCGCGCGCCTCGAGCCCCGCTCGGCGCCGCTCGAGCTCGCGCTCGGCGTGGGCGGCCTCGTCGGCCTCGCGCTGGCGGCGGTCGACCGACTGCTCGGCGACCCGCAGCCGCTCGGTCAGCTCGGCGGTGCTGGCATCCAGGCGCTGGATCTCGGCGTTGACCGCCGCGATGTCAGCGTCGAGCTCCTCGGCGCGGTCCTGCCACCCCGACAGCTGGCTGTCCAGGCGCCCCTCCTCCCCGGCCGACTGGGCGACCGCCTGGCGCAGCGCGGTGACCTCGCCCTCCCAGCGCAGGCGCGCCTCGCGCTCGGCGGCGCGGCGCCGGGCCTCGGCCGCGGCCGCCTGCTCGTGCGCGCGCCGGGCCCGCTCGGCCTCGGCGCGTGCCTCGCTGGCCTGCGACAGCGCCGCCTCGGCCTCGGCGTGCTCCTGCGCGCGCTGCTCGCGCCCGCCGCGCTCGTGCGCCGCCTCGGCGCGCAGCGCCTCGGGGTCGCGTCCGACGACCGGCTCCTCGTCGGCAGCCTCGAGCCCGCGGCGCCGCTCGCCAACCCGGTCGACCGCGCCGTCGAGGCGCTCGGCGAGGTTGGCGAGCGCGAAGTGGGTCTGGTCGGCCTCGCGCAGCCGCGGCGCCAGCGCGCCCAGCACCTCGTCGAGGCGCTCGCGCTCGGCGCGCGCCGCGGCGTGACGCTCGCGGGCCCCGGCCAGCGCCTCCTGACGGTCGGCGCTGCCCGACTCGCAGGCGGCGAGGTCGGCGGTGAGACGGTCGAGCTCGCGCGCGGCCTTGGCGCGCCGCACCGCGGTGAGCTGCGCGGTCAGCTCGGCGTGCTGCTGGGCCGCCTCGGCCTGGCGCTCCAGGGGGCGCATCTGCCGGCGCAGCTCGCGGAGGGTGTCGTTGACGCGCTCGGTGTGCTCGTCCACGCGCTCGAGCTTGCGCAGCGCGCGCTCCTTGCGCTTGCGATGGGTCAGGATCCCGGCGGCCTCGTCGACCAGCGCACGCCGGTCCTCGGGCCGCCCCTGCAGGATCTGATCGAGCTGGCCCTGCCCCACCACCGTGTGGGTCTGGCGCCCGAGCCCCGCGGAGCCGAGCAGCTCGGCGACGTCGAGGGCACGGCAGGCCTCGCCGTTGATGGCGTACTCGTTGTCTCCCGTGGCGTAGATGGCGCGGGAGATGGTCACCTCGCTGAACTCCACGGGCAGCGAGCCGTCACCGTTGTCGATCGTCAGGGCGACCTCGGCGCGCCCGAGCCCCTTGCGATCGGGTGCGCCCGCGAAGATGACGTCGGCCATCTGGCCGCCACGCAGGCTCTTGGGGCTCGCCGCGCCCAGCACCCAGCTGACCGCATCGACCAGGTTCGACTTGCCGCTGCCGTTGGGGCCCACGATGACGGTGCAGCCCGGCTCGAACTCCAGCGTGGTGCGCTCGGGGAAGGACTTGAAGCCACGCAGCGTCAGGGATCGCAGCAGCACAGGCGTCGCGCCTTCAGTCGGGAGCGGGAGCAGGTGCCCGCAAGGGCCCGCCAGCACCACGCGGCGCCGGCACCCGAGCGGCCGGGCGGGAGTCTAGGCGCCCGGCCGACCGCACCCAAGCCCCCGCCATCGCGCGCCCACGCGGGCGCGCCTGACGACCGCATCGCGGGCGGGGGCGCCGGCCCGGCGCACCGGCGGCCGACTAGGCGTGCAGGTGCAGCTCCTCGGCCTCCTCGAGAGCGTGCTCGATCGCCTCGGTCGCCTCGAGCTCCCCGAGGTCGAGGTCGCTGTCGGTGCCGTCGACCATCGCGCGCAGCTGCGCGTTGGCCTCGCGCTCGCGCCGCAGCGCCTCCTCGAGCTCGCGTACGCGCGTGCGCAGCGCGGTGAGCTCGGCAAGCAGCTGGTGCGGGCGCCGCTCGACGCCTCCGATGATGGCCTTCATGGCTCCTCCTCACTGCTGCGCGCCCGTGCTGCGCTCGGCTCAGCGCACCGCAAGGCGTGAGGACCGGTGACCGAGGAGACGACCAGGAGCGCTGGCCACGCCGTGACGCCGCGGCACCGATCCAGCCGCTTCACGAGCGCACTATACGGGAGGGACGCTGCCGCAGGCAACTCCCGTGGCGACCTGGCCACGTGGCCTAGGCTGGCCGCATGCGCTCGCGACGGCTCGTGTCCTCGGTCCTGGCAGGTGTCGGCGCCGGCTCGCTGGCGCTGGCGTGGGCGGTAGGACGCCGTCGACGACCCGACCCCAGCGCGGCTCCGCCCGACCCCCCGCCGCTGCCACCGGCGCGCACGGTCACGCTGCCCGGGCGCGGCGAGCTGTTCCTGCGCGACCAGCCAGCACCGGACGAGGGCGCGCCGACCGTGCTGCTGCTGCACGGCTGGATGTTCCCGGCGGACCTGAACTGGTCGCGCAGCTACGGGCCCCTGGGGCGCGAGGCCCGCGTGCTCGCTCCCGACCACCGCGGCCACGGCCGCGGCCCGCGTCATCGCGAGCCGTTCCGGCTGGTCGACGTCGCCGACGACTACGCCGCGCTGCTGCGCGCGCTGGACACCGGGCCGGTCATCGCCGTCGGCTACTCGATGGGCGGCCCGATCGCCCAGCTGCTGTGGCAGCGCCACCCCGACGTGGTGGCCGGCCTGGTGCTGTGCGCCACTGCGGCGACCTTCCCCGAGACCCCGCTGGCGCGCTATCGCTGGGGGCTGCTGGGTCCCGCCCAGGTGGGTCTGCGCCTGCTGTCACGCGGGCTGTGGGAGCGGCTGCTGCACGCCCAGGCGCGCGGCCAGCTGCCCCGGACGGTGTCGCGGATGCTCGACGAGGACACCCCCGAGGACGTCATCGCGATGCTGCCGTGGGCCGTCGGCGAGCTCTCGCGCGGCGACCCCGAGGACCTGACCGAGGCCGGGCGGGAGCTCGGGACGTTCGACAGCCGCGGCTGGGTAGGCGCCGTCGACGTGCCCGCCACGGTGGTGGTCACCGCACAGGACCGGCTCGTGGCCCCCCAGCGGCAGGAGGAGCTCGCCGGCCTGGTCCGGGGCGCCGAGCGCATCGCCGTGCCAGTGGACCACGACGGCTGCATCTCCGAGGCCGAGCTCTTCGTGCCCGCCCTGGTGGACGCCGTGCGCCGCGTGGCCCACCGGGCGCGCACCACCGCCACGGACGCGGTCGCCGCGCGATGAGCGCGGGCGAGCGCGGCGAGACCACCCACGATCGCTTCGTGGACGCCTACGCCACGCTCGGGGTGGGCCCCGAGGCCACCCAGGCCGAGCTGCGCGCGGCCCACCGGGCGCTGGTGCGACGGCACCACCCGGATCTGGTGCCGCCCGCGCAGCGTGCTGCGGCCACGCGGCGCGTGCAGGAGATCAACGTGGCCTACGGCCTGGTGCGCGACCCGGCCCACCGCGAGCGCTACGACGAGGTGTGGCACGCGCGACGGGCGGCAGCGCTGGCGCGCGCCGTCACGCAGCGCGTCGACGAGGCCGACCAGGCCGCCGCGCACCGCTACGAGCGGCTGGTGCACAGCGCCGGGCGCTGGGCGGGGCGCTGGTGGCAGCGCGCGGAGCGCTGACGCGCCGACCGGCGCGTCAGGTCTGGCACTGCGGGCAGTGGAACGACAGGTGGCCGGCCACGTCCTCGAGCTGCACCGCGTGGCGGCAGCGCGGGCACGGCTCCCCCTGGCGCCCGTGCACGCGCAGGAACGACGAGGGCACGTCGTCCGGGTCGTCCTCCTCGGTGCGCTCCTGGGTCTCGCTGGCGGAGGCACCGCCCTGCTTGACGGCCTCGTTGATCACCTCGAGCACCCCCCGGTAGAGCCGTCGGACCTCCTGGGCGCTGAGCTGGCTCGCGTCGCGGGCGCCGGAGATGCCCGCGGTCCACAGGATCTCGTCGGCGTAGACGTCGCCGAGGCCAAGCAGCACCCGGCGGTCCACCAGCGCGGCGCGCAGCGGCAGCCCCAGCTCCACGAGCTTGCTGCTGAACGCCTGCCACGTGAACACGTCGGCGAGCGGGTCGATGCCGCCCGGAGCCAGCTCGGGCAGCTCGTCGACCTCGTCGTCCCCGACGACGAACAGCGCGCCGTCCTTGTTCTGGTCGTGATAGTGCAGCGCCCCGCTGGAGGCGAACAGCAGCACCATCCGGACGGTCTTGTCGGGCGTGGCCGAGGCCTTGTGGTGGGTGATCCAGGCCCGCGAGCCCATCTGGATCACGAAGGTCGTGTCGTCCTCGAGCTCGAGCATCACCGCGGTGCCGCGTCGGCTCGCGCCGCTGATCTTGCGCCCCTCCAGCCGCTTGTAGAGCTCGGGGCGGTTGCGTTGGTGCCGCACCAGGGAGGCGGTCGTCACCTCGGTGGATGTGACCCGTTTGCCGACGACCTCGCTGGCAAGCCCTTTGCGGGTCACCTCCGCCTCCGGCAGCTGGGTCACAGGCGCCCTCCAGGCCCGGGTCAGTCGCGTGTCGGGCGGCGGGAGGCTACCGCGTCGGGCGTCTGCGCGTGGTCGTGCTGGCCCGCGTCCTCGGCCTGATCGTCGGCGATCTCGTCGTCGGCTGCCCGCAGGCGCGCCACCGCCTGGCCGGCCGCCCCCTGCTCGGCCTCCTTCTTGGTCCTCCCGCGGCCCACGCCCATGACCTCGCCATCGACCTGCGCCTCGGCGAGGAAGCGCTTGTCGTGGTCGGGCCCCTCCTCGGCGATCGCGTAGTGGGGCAGCTCGCGACCCTGTCGGGCGAGCAGCTCCTGCAGGGCGGTCTTGGCGTCCACGGCCTCGGGGCGGGCGGTGAGCTCGGCCAACTCGGGACCGAACAGCGCCAGCACCACCCGGCGGGCAGCGCGCAGCCCGCGGTCGAGATAGATCGCACCGATCACCGCCTCGAGCCCGTCGGCCAGGATCGAGTCCTTCTCCCGACCGCCCGAGGCGTCCTCGCCACGTCCGAGGCGGATCAGCTCCCCTAGGCCGAGACCGCGCGCCACGCGGGCCAGCGTGGGCTCGCTGACGGTGGCAGCCCGCAGCTTGGCCAGTCGTCCCTCGGCAGCGTCGGGCTGGTCGCGGTAGAGCCGGTCGGTGATGATCAGGCCGAGCACCGCGTCGCCGAGGAACTCCAGGCGCTCGTTGTGGGGGGCTCCCCCGCGCTCGTAGGCGTCGCTGCGGTGGGTGAGCGCCTGCTCGTACAGCTCGGGGCGGCGGGGGGTCAGCCCGAGCGCCTGGGCCAGACGCTCGACGTCGTCCGGGCTCGTCGTCACCGGAGGCGGCCGCTGAGGGCGGTCAGCCCTGCTCGCCGAGGATCTGGCGCCCGCCGTAGGTGCCGCAGCTGCTGCACACGGTGTGGGGCCGGCGCGGCTCCCGGCAGCGCGGGCAGCGCGTGACGGTGGGCGTGCGGCCGCGCAGCCACTGCGCCTTGCGGCGGCGGGTGCGCGAGCGGGACAGCTTCTGCTTGGGAACGGCCACGGCAGCTCTCCTCGGGACAGGTGGGGACGGTAGGCGGCGGGCCTGCGCTCGAGTGGCGTCAGCCCTCGCCCGGTTCGGGTGGCAGCTGCTCGCGCAGCTGCTCCAGTGGCGACCAGCGGGGGTCGCCGTCATCCTGCGGGCAGGTGCACGCGCTGATGTTGAGGTCGACGCCGCAGGTGGGGCACAGCCCCTCGCACGCCTCGTCGCACAGCGGTCGGTAGGGCGTCTGCCCGGACAGCGCGTCGCGAAGCAGGGCGTCGAGGTCGAGGTGCTCCTCGACGACCTCGTAGCCCTCCTCGAGGTCGACCAGCTGATCCTGCGAGGCGCGGTCGGGGTCGAGGAACAGCTCGGTGACCTCGGCCTCGGCGCCCTCGGCCAGGGGCCGCAGGCAGCGCGCGCAGCGCAGGGTCAGGCCGGCGTGCACCGTGCCTCGCACGAGCATGCCGTCCACGAGGCTCTCGATGACGGCGTCGAGGCGCAGCGGCGCGTCGACCTCGACCAGCGGGAAGGTGAAGCCCTCGGGCACTGGCAGCTGCGCCTCGATCGCGCGCGAGTCGCCGGGCCGATCGACCAGATCGGCCACGTCGATGCGAAGGTCGTGGGAGGGGGAGGGCATCGCACTCACCGCAGCGCCGGCTGCGTCGGGGGTGGGTCCGCGGGCGCGCAGGACGAGCATGCCCCGACGCACCGAGGCCAGCCTAGCAAGCGGGCCGTGGTGGCGCGCCGAGGTGCGCTCGGCGACGGATGCGGCCCGCGCCCGCCCCGGGCGCGTCAGCCCGAGCGGTGCTGGCGCTCCTGGTCGAACACCACGGGCTCCGCCTGGGCGCTGTCATCGCCGGCACGCGCGTCGTCGGTGCGCTCCGGGGAGGAGCCGTCCTCGGCGTCGGCCGCCTGGGGAGGAGCCTGGTCGTCGCGTCCGCGCAGACGCTCACGGCCCCGCTCCACGGTGCGCAGCGTGCGCTGGAGCGCGATCTCGAAGTTGGCGAGCTTGGCGTCGACGTAGTCCTCGGCCTCCAGGCGCAGCACCCGCGCCTGCTCGCGGGCGTCCTCGACGATCTCCTCGGCGCGGCGCTGGGCGGCCTTGGCGACCTCGGACTCCTCGATGAGCCGCTCGCGCTCGGCCTGCGCGTCGGCGGTGATGCGCTGGGCGTCGATCCGGGCCTGCTCGAGGAGGTCGTCGCGCTCCTTGAGGATCCAGCGGGCCTCGCGGACCTCCTCGGGCAGGTCCTCGCGGAGCCGTCCCACGAGCTCCTCGAGGGTGCTGCGGTGCACCATCACCGACATCGACAGGGGCACCGGCCTGGCGCTGGCGACCAGCTCCTCGAGCTCGGCGAGGGCGTCCTCGGCGTCCACGAGCGCTCCTTTCAGGGGGCAGCCGTGTCGTGCGGGGTCAGCCGAACCGCTCGGCCAGGCGCTTGGCCACCGGCGGTGGCACCAGGTCGGAGACGTCACCGCCGTAGCGCGCGACCTCCTTGACCAGCGAGGAGGACAGGAACGAGTACACGGGCCGGGTGGTCATGAACAGGGTCTCGACGCCGCCGATGTGGCTGTTCATCTGCGCCATCTGCAGCTCGTGCTCGAAGTCGCTGACCGCCCGCAGGCCCTTGACCGCCACGTTGATGCCGTGGGCGTTGCACCAGTCGACCAGCAGGCCGTCGAACGCATCGACCTGGACCGAGGGCAGGTGGTCGGTGGAGGCCTCGATGAGCTCGCGGCGCTCGGCCTCGTCGAACAGCGGCTGCTTGCTGGGGTTGCGGGTGCACAGCACCACGAGGTGGCCCAAGCGCTGCGCGGCCCGCTCGATCACGTCGAGGTGCCCGTAGGTGATCGGGTCGAAGCTGCCCGGATAGACCGCGCCGATCACGGTGCTGCCCCGTGGGGGGTCCTGCTCGGGAAGGCGCTCACGATCGGGTCCTCGTGGTCGTGCCGGCGTCGACGCTCCGACTGCTCCCCCATGACGGGCACCGTCAGCGTCCCGGGCCCGCAGCGCCCGCGTCGGGCGCATCCGAGTCGACCACGAGCCGCCACAGGATGGTGTCACCGTAGGCGCGCGCGCCGTCCCACGCCACCCCTGCGGGCAGCGTCACCGGCTCGGGGCCGTGGCGGCTGCGCTGGCGCTCGACGCTGATGGTGGCGCCCTCGGCCAGCGCGCCCGCGCGCAGCAGCCGCTTCAGCACGCGCCACACCGGCGGCGTGTCCAGCGCATAGGGAGGGTCGACGAAGACCAGGGTGAACGGGCCACCGCTCGGGTGCGCCGCGAACGCGTCGACATCGCCGGACACGACCCGGGCACGGTCCGCGAAGCCGGTGGCCTCGAGGTTGGCCCGCAGCGCGGTGAGCGCGTGGCGATCGCGCTCGACGTGCACCGCCCGGGCCGCCCCGCGCGAGAGCGCCTCGATCCCGAGCGTGCCGGGGCCGCTCCACAGGTCCAGCACCACCGCGTCGGGCACGCGGTCACCGAGGCTGGCGAACAGCGACTCGCGCACCCGATCGGAGGTCGGGCGGGTGTGCTCGCCCTTGGGGGCGCGCAGCCGCCGCCCCTTGGCGGTGCCGGCGATCACGCGCATCGGCGCCGCCTCAACCGCTGTCCAGGGCCGCGAGCCGCTCGGGGTCGACGTGGCCGCGCACCACCGCGTGCAGCTCGGGGTGGTCTGCCAGCACCGGGTCGTCGGCCAGCAGTCGGCGCGCGTCCTCGCGGGCGCGCGCGACCCACGCGCCGTCGCGGACCAGGCGGGCCAGCCGCAGGTCGGCCAGGCCCGACTGGCGCGTGTCGAACAGCGACCCCTCGCCGCGCAGCTCCAGATCGGTCTCGGCGAGCGCGAACCCGTCGGTGGTGGCCGAGAGCGCCTCGAGACGCCGGTTGCCCTCCGGCTCGGCGGCGAACAGCACGCAGTGGCTGCGCGCACGCCCGCGCCCGACGCGCCCGCGCAGCTGGTGCAGCTGGCTGATGCCGAAGCGGTCGGCGTCCTCCACCACCATCACCGTGGCCTCGGGCACGTCGACCCCGACCTCCACCACCGTGGTGGCCACCAGCACATCCAGCGCGCCGCGCCGGAAGTCGTCCATGACCGCCTCGCGCTCGGCGGCCGACAGGCGCCCGTGCACCAGCCCCACGGCGAGGTCGGCGAAGGGGCCCTGCGCCAGATGGTCGGCGGTCTCCACGGCGCTGGCGATCGACCGCTCCCCCTCGGGCCCGGGCACGGTGGCCACCTCGGAGGCATCGACCGCCGGGCACACCCAGAAGGCGCGCTCGCCCTCGGCAGCGCGCTCGCGGACGAAGCGCTCGAGGTTGGCGCGTCGCGGCGAGTCGCTGCGCAGCACGGTGGTGGTCACCGGCTGGCGCCCCGGGGGCAGCTCGTCGAGGGTGGTGACGTCGAGGTCGCCGTACAGCGTCAGCGCCAGCGACCGCGGGATCGGCGTGGCGGTCATCACCAGCACGTCGGGGTGATGGCCGTCGTCGCGCTTGTCGCGCAGCCGGATGCGGTGCTCGACGCCGAAGCGATGCTGCTCGTCGACGACCACCAGCCCGAGGTCGGGCGGGGCCACGCGCTGCTCCAGCAGCGCATGGGTGCCGACGAGCACGTCGACCTCGCCGGCTGCGACCTCGGCCAGCAGGCCCCGCAGCTGGCGCGCTGGCAGGGAGCCGGTCACCAGCTCCACGCGCGGCCCGCCAGGGGCGCCCACCCCGAGCGGGGCCAGCAGGGCCTGCAGGGTGCGGTGGTGCTGCTCGGCGAGCACCTCGGTGGGGGCCATCAGCGCGGCCTGGCGTCCGTGGTCGACCGCGGCGAGCATCGCCCAGGCCGCCACCAGCGTCTTGCCCGAGCCGACGTCGCCCTGCAGCAGCCGGTGCATCGGCCCGGCGGCGCCCAGATCCGCGTGCAGCTCGGCGATCGCGTGGCGCTGCGCTCCCGTGGGAGCGAACGGCAGACCCGCGAGCAGGCCCGCCGCCCAGCCGTCGGGGGCGGGCGGCTGGGCGAGCCCGCGGGCATCCTGCTCGCGTTCGCTGCGCCGCTGCTGGATGGCCAGCTGGAGCGCCAGCAGCTCGTCGTAGACCAGCCGGTCGCGGGCCCGGCGGACGGCCTCGCGGTCGGGTGGCACGTGGATGTGGCGCAGCGCCGTGTCGCGGCAGACGAGCCCGTGGCGCTGGCGCAGCGCCGCCGGCAGCGGATCCGGCAGCGGTGGGAGCAGCTCCAGCGCGGTGCGCACCAGCCGCGCGATGCGCTCGCTGGGCAGTGCCGCGGTGGCCGGATAGGTGGCGAGCAGGCCGCCGTCCGCGTCGTCGGCGGCCGCGTCGCCGGCGGCCGCGTCGCCCGCGCCCGCTGCATCGGCCGAGGCCCCGTTGCCCGCACCCGCTGCGTCGCCGGCCGGTGCGTCGTGTGCGAGCGGGGTCAGGCGGGCCGAGCGCAGCTGGAGCTCGCCGCGGTAGCGCTCGAGGCGCCCGGTCACCGCGACGCGTGCGCCCTGCGGGTGACGTCCCGGCAGCCAGGGCTGGTTGAAGAACGGCGCGGCGATCGCCTGCCCGTCGCCCTCGTCACGCACGGTGGCCCGCGCGATGTGCTTGGGGCCCTTGCCACCGCGTCGGCGCCGCGGGGTGAACGCGTGCCAGCCCTCGATGCGTCCGATCACCGTCAGCGTCTCACCGATCCGGGCCTCGCCCAGCGGTTTGACCGCAGCGCGCTCGCGGTACTTGCCCGGCTCCTGGGAGGGGTAGTGGGCGAGCAGATCGGCGACGGTGCGCACCCCGAGGTGCTCGGCCAGCAGCTCGGCCAGGCGCGCGCCAACACCGGGCAGCGCGGTGACGGGGTCGGAGAGGTCGAGGCGCCCGGCCATGGGGGCTGCAGTGTAGGACCTGCCCGGGTCTGCACGGCCGAGGCGACGCGGTTGTCGCCCCTGCGGCCACGCCGCTAGGCTTGTTGGGGTCGCGCGCCGCCTCGGCCGCGCCCCACGCCTCCAACCGCCGCGCCGCGGGCTGCACCCTGACGCCGCACCCGCTGCCGCGCGCCGCCGACCGAACAGCGAGGACCGCGTCATGGCCGCCGTCTGCGAGTACTGCGACAAGCGCACCCAGTTCAGCCATCAGGTGAGCTTCAGCCACAAGCGCTCGAAGCGGAAGTGGCGGCCCAACATCCAGCGCGTCCGCGTGTGGGAGAACGGCCACACCCGCCGCGCCGACGTGTGCACCGCCTGCCTGAAGGCCGGACGGGTGACCAAGCCGCCGCTGCGCGCCACCGGGGGCAGCGGCAGCTGACCGCGCCCCGCGCGCCGCGCCTGCCGCGGCGCGCATCCACCGCCGTGGCGTGGCGGCGGCGCTAGGCCTGCTGCGCCCCGCGTCGCGGCCAGCCGTGATCGACCGGGCCGATGCCCGAGCCGACGCGCACGCCGTGGCGGATCGCACCGGTGAGGAACTCCTTGGCCGCCCGCACCGCCTCGGGAACGGTCGCGCCGTGCGCCCGCTGCGCGGCGATCGCTGCCGCGAAGGTGCACCCGGTCCCGTGGGTGTCGGCGGTGTCGAGGCGCTCGGCGGCGATGCGCTCCTCGCGGTCGCCGTCGAACAGCACGTCGACTGCCGCATCGTTGTCGGGCAGATGCCCGCCCTTGACGACCACCCAGCGCGGCCCGAGCGCGTGCACCGCCTCGGCGGCCTCCCGCAGACCGGCCACCGACTCGACGCGCACCCCCGTCAGCAGCTCCACCTCTCCGAGGTTGGGCGTGAGGACCTCGGCCAGCGGCACGAGCTGCTCGCGCAGGGCCCGCAGGGCGTCGTCGGCGAGCAGCGGGTCACCGTGCTTCGAGGCGGCCACCGGATCCACGACCAGGCGGGTGAGGCCGTGGCGCGTCACGCCCTCGGCGACGGCCTCGACCACCGCGGCCTCGCCCAGCATGCCGGTCTTGGCGGCATCCACCCCGAGGTCGCCTGCGACCGCGTCGAGCTGTGCGGTGACGAACGTCGCCGGGACGCCGTGCACATCGTGCACGCCCAGCGTGTTCTGGGCGGTCAGCGCCGTGATCACGCTCATGCCGTAGGCGCCGAGCTCGTGAAAGGTCTTGAGGTCCGCCTGGATGCCGGCCCCACCGCCCGAGTCCGAGCCGGCGATGGTCAGCGCGCGAGGTGGGTTGCGGGTCACGTGACCTTCTCCTGCCGCGACTGGGGTCGGCCCGCCCGCGGGCACCGCGCCGCCGACGGGCGCTGCTGACGTGGCGAGCCTACCGCGGGCGCCCGTGCTCGAACCCGCTGGCGCTGATGTCGCGGACCGCGCCATCGGGCAGCACCAGGCGCACCGCGCGCGCGTCGTCGGCCACCGTCTGGCCGATGACCGCGGCGGGGATGCCGCCCTCGGCCGCGCTGGCGGCCGCGGCGGCCGCCTCGGCCGCCTCGGCCGGCACCGCGGCCAGCAGCGCGAAGTCCTCACCGCCGCCGGCGGCCAGCTCCCACGGGTCGCGGTCCAGCATCGCCGCCGCCTCGGTGAGCCCCTCGGCCAGCGGCAGCGCCGCGGCGTCCACCTGCGCTCCGACCCCCGAGCCGCGGCACAGGTGGCCGAGGTCCGCGCCGAGCCCGTCGGAGCAGTCGATCAGCGCGGTGGCACCCGCTCGGGCCAGTGCCCGCCCGGCGGCGGGATGCGCCGGCGGCCGGCGGTGCGAGGCCAGCAGCGCCGAGCTCGGGTGCTCCCCGACCTCGAGCGCTGCCAGCGCCGCTGCCGGCCCGCCGAGCGCGCCCACGCACACCAGCGCCTCGCCCGGGCTCGCACCGTCGCGACGCACCGCAGCGCGACCGTCGAGGTCGCCCAGGACGGTGACCGTCAGCGCGCCGGTCGGCGCGCTGACGATGTCGCCGCCGACCAGCGCGACGCCCCAATGCTGCGCGGCAGCGTGCAGGCCCTCGTAGAGCGCCGTGACGTACGCGCGGTCCCACCCGGGTGCGCGCTGCAGCGCCACGACCGCCGCCACCGGGTCGGCTGCCATCGCCGCGCAGTCGGAGACGTTGACCGCGAGCGCCTTCCAGCCGACATCGCCGGGCGCCGACACGTCACCGCGCCAGTGCACGCCCTCCACGATCGCATCGACGGCGACCACCACGGGCGCGCCGGCCACCCGCACCACCGCCGCGTCGTCGCCCCAGCCGCGGTCGATCCCCGCCCCGTCCGCGGCGAGGTTCGGCGCGAGCGCGGCGAGCAGCGCGAACTCGGCGTCGCTCACCCGTGCGCCGCGAGCCTGGCGGCTGCCACGGCGGAGGCGTCGTCGAGGGTGGGGTACTCCTCGTACACCTGCGCCACCGCGAGGAACTCCGGCGGCGTCACCAGCACCACGACGTCGTCGACGACGTCGCCGAGGCGCTCGTGGACGTCGGGCGGTGCGACCGGGGCGGCCATCACCACGTGGGCCGCGCCCGCGCGGCGCGCGTAGCGGCAGGACTTGCGCGCCGTCCCGCCGGTGGCGATCCCGTCGTCGACGACCACCACGCACGCGTCGGACAGGTCGACGGGCTCGATGGCCGCCCGGTACAGCTCGAGGCGCTGCTGGAGGCTCGCGCGGCGATCGGCCACCTCGGCGTCGATCTGCTCTTGGCTGATGCCCAGGCGCTCGACCATCGCCTCATCGATCTCGACGTGCCCCGCCGCATCGACGCTGCCGAACCCGAGCTCGGGGTTCGCCGGCGTGCGAAGGCTGCGCACCAGCGCCACGTCCAGCGGCACCCCCAGGCGGTTGGCGACCTCGGCGCCGACCGGCAGCCCACCGCGGGGGATGCCCAGCACCACCACGCGCGAGGCGGCGATCACGCTCGACTCGTCGCGCAGCTGCTCGGCCAGCCGCCGGCCGGCCTCGCGTCGGTTGGCGAAGACCTCCATGGACTCGCTCCGTGACCTCGTCGGTGATCCCTAGGATGCCGCACGGCAGCAGTCCTGCGCACGAAAGGACGCGCGGTGGTCTCCGCCTACGTGCTCATCCTGACCCAGGTCGGCCAGGCAGCACGCGTCGCCGAGGAGCTCGCGACGCTGGACGGCGTCGAGTCGGCCGAGGACGTGACCGGCCCCTACGACGTGATCGCGCGGGTCACCGCCGCCACCGTCGACGAGCTCGGCCGCCTGGTGGTCGCGCGCATCCAGCAGGTCGAGGGCGTCGACCGCACGCTGACCTGCCCCGTGGTGAGCCTCTGACCGGCCCGCGCGCGGCGCGCGCCGTGCGCCGCGCGCAGGCCGCGACCTCAAGGCGCCCAGTGCTGGGCCGCGTCCTCGACCTCCAACGCGAGGGACAGCAGCCGATCGACCAGCTGCGGGCGACCGACGCCCTCGGCGTCCCACACCCACCAGAACATCGACTGGTCGGTCATCCCCGGGATCGTGTTGATCTCGTTGACCAGGACCGTGTCCTCCTCGGGGAGATAGAAGAAGTCCACGCGAGCCATCCCGCGCGCACCGATCCCGAGGAACGCCTCCCGGGCGAACAGCTGGCAGCGCTGCGCGATCAGCTCGGGCACATCGGCCGGGCAGGTCAGCTCGACCTGCGACAGGTACTTGGCGTCGAAGTCGTAGTAGCTGCCGGTGTGGGTCAGCTCGCCAGGGCGGGTCACCTCCGGCACGGCGTTGCCGAGGATCCCGCACTCGAGCTCGCGCACCTGCGACAGCCCCTGCTCGACGATGACCTCGCGATCGTACTGGAAGGCCTCGGCAAGGCCCTTGGCCAGCTCGTCACGGTCCTCGCAGCGCGAGATCCCGATGGACGAGCCCTGCCGCGTGGGCTTGGTGAACACCGGGAACCCCAGCGCGATCTCGACACGGTCGAGCGCGTCGTCGGGGGACTCGTCCCAGTCCAGGCGCCGCACGGTGTGGTAGGGCAGCTGGGGCAGCCCGTAGCTGGTCAGCGCCGCCTTCATCTGCCGCTTGTCGATACCCACCGCGCTGGCGGCGACGTCGGCACCCACGTACGGCACCCCGAGGCTGGCGAACAGCCCCTGGACGGTGCCGTCCTCGCCGTGCTCGCCGTGCACCACCGGGAACGCCACATCGATCGGGCCGAGGTCCACCTGCAGCCGCACCGGCGTGTCACGGTCGTCGACCTGGAGCAGCCGCGGCCCGTGGACGCTCTGGGTGAGCAGCACCGTGGGGCCATCGGGAGGCACCTCGGGCAGCGGGGCGCTCTGCGAGGCCGGCGGGACCTGCTCGAGCAGCGTCCACCGACCCTCGCGCGTGATGCCCACCAGCAGCGTCTCGTGGCCCGCGGCGCGCAACGCAGCATCCACGTTGGCTGCCGAGAGGCAGGAGATGCTGTGCTCGCTGGAGCGGCCACCGAACACCAGCAGGACCTTGGTCACGTCCATCTCCGTTCCGCATCGGCGGCTGGCCACAGCCCCGCCCCGACCGCGTGGGGGCGTGGGCGACACCGCACCCGTCAGGCCGTCTGGCGCCGCCATTCTGCACGCTGTGACCCCGCGCGCCGAGTGCGGCTCGGCACCGGGTCGCCGACGCCGCCACCCCACCGCGGCATCGCGCGCCGCCCCGCCGGAGCACCACCACGCCACCGGCACCTACGATGCGCCCATGCCCGCCGAGGTGACCGCGATCGTGCCGCTGCGCTCCCTGGCGCACGCCAAGCAGCGCCTCGCCGCAGCGCTGACCGACCCCCCACGACGCGCGCTGGTGGCCTGGATGGCCCAGCGCGTGCTGGACGCGCTCACGGAATCCGCCATGGTGTCGCAGACGGTGGCGGTCGTCGGCGACGCCCAGGCCGCCGCCCTCGCCGAGCGCCACGGCGCCCACGCCCTCCGCGTCCCTCCCCGGGGCCTGGCCCACGCGCTGCACGCTGCCGACCGGCTCGGCCCCGAGCCGTCGGCGACGCTGGTGCTGCCCGCCGACCTGCCCTGGGCCCAGCCACAGGACATCGACGCGCTGACTGCCGCGGTGCCCGCCGGCACACGCGGGGTCGCCGTGGTCGCCACCGCCGACGGCGGCACCGGCGCGCTGCTGCGCCGCCCGGGCCGCGTCATCCCCACCGCGTTCGGCTCGGACTCGGCCGCCCAGCACCACCAGCACGCCGCCGCCGCAGGCACGCCAGCCATGACACCGGACCTGCCAGGCCTGGCGCGCGACATCGACCACGCCGCCGACCTCGCCGCGCTGGCCCGCGACGCCGCGGCGCTCGGTGCACCCGACGCGGTGCGCACCGCCCTCGCCGCCCTCGGTCTCGACGCCGACGACGCGCACGCCGCCAGCGATCCGGTCACCGCGCCCCCACGGGACCAACCGGCCAGCCACTAGCCTGCGCCACGAGCCCCGCCCGCACAGGAGGCGCGATGCCCCAAGCGACCGTCAAGACCTTCGACCCGGCCACCGGCACCGGCTCTGTGCTGCTCGACGACCAGCGGGAGGTGCTGGTCCCAGCCGAGGCCTTCGCGGCCTCCGAGCTCGAGGAGCTGCGCCTCGGCCAACGCGTGCGCCTGGAGTACGTCGAGGGCGACGACGGCCCCCGCGCCACCTGGATCCGCCTCGTCAGCATCTGACGACGCAGGCGAGCGCACCGCAGTGGGCTAGCGTGTCGACCATGACCACCGAGCCGGCAACCGGGCAGACGACCGCGCGGCCGCGCGGTCCCGCACGGCTGGTGGCGGTGCTGGCCGCGCTGGGCCTGCTGGGCTCGCTGCTCATGGCGCTCAGCCACGCCGGCATCGTCGTGCCCGGGCTGGCAGCGCTCGGCCCGCAGGGACAGGTGATCGCCCCGGTGGCCGCCGGGTTCGCGGCGGGCACGCTCGCCTTCGCCGCCGTCGCAGTGGCCGCCTGGGCCCAGCGGCCCTGGGCCTGGCCGCTCGCGCTGGTCATCAACGCCCTCGCCCTGGTCAGCGCCGCCTTCCCGTGGCGGGGGACCTTGAGCACCGCGGCGATCGCGGTGACCGGGGTGGCGCTGATCGTGCTGCTCTCCCCTGCCGGTCGCCGGTCGCTCCTGGGCGCGCGCGACGGGCGGGCGTGACATGCCCGCGTGAGGCCCACTCGCTGCGCTCCCGGCGCGGCGCGCGCCGCGTCCTCGCCGGGGCACGGAGGCCGTGTTGCCGGCGTGCGCGCCGACGCCTAGGCTGTCCGACGGTCGC
>PWER01000097.1 GCA_003553565.1 Nitriliruptoria bacterium
CTGCGGACCGTGGCAGCGCGCCAGAGCCGACGAGGCAACCCGTGTGACGTGCGTGCACCTGGACCTGCGGTTCGTGCTGCACGCCGACGCCACGCCGCGCCCTCCGGCGGACGAGAGCCAGGACGTGGCCTGGTTCGGCTGGGATCAGGCCGCGCGCATGGTCGACGCGGGGCTCGCCGAGGCCCTGGCGCGCCTCGCCCCCTCGCCAGCCGACCGCGAAGCCTGAGACCTGGCGGCGCGATCAGCGCAGCCCGCCCGACCCGAGCAGCCTGCCCGAGCGCCGTCAGGTCGAGCGGACCGCGGCTGCGACCGCCGGGCGCCGCGGCGCGCGGGACTGCACCAGCGCGACCCCGGCGACCACCACAGCGGCACCCAGCAGCATCGAGGCCCGCAGCGGCTCGTCGAGCACCACCACACCGAGCGTCACCGCCACGACGGGGATCAGGTAGGTCACCGTGGAGGTGCGCGTCGCGCCGATCTCTCCCAGCAGCCGGTAGTAGAGGATGTAGGCCGTGCCGGTGCCGAGCACGCCGAGGCCGGTGATCGCCCCCAGCACCCCGAGGGTCAGCGTTGGCGCGCCCCCGGCGAGCAGGGGCGCCAGCAGCCACAGCACCCCCGCGGCGCACGCGAGCTGCCCGGCGGCCAGCACCAGCGGCGAGTGGCCGCGCCCCGACAGGAAGCGCCGCATGTAGGTGAACCCGACGCCATAGCAGGCTGCCGCCCCGACGATGGCCAGCTGCGGCACCAGCGGCACCCGGTCGGCTGCGGCAGCTCCGAGCTCGACGGGGCCGACGACGAGCGCCACGCCCGCGAAGCCGAGCGCCAATCCGACGGCCCGTCGCAGGTGAAGGCGCTCGTCGGACAGGGCCGCAGCCGCGACCATGGTGGTGAACAGCGGCGTCGCAGCGTTGAGCACCCCAGCAAGCCCTGAGGGCACCTGCTGCTGCCCCCAGGCCAGCAGCAGCCAGGGCACGACGTTGGCGACGATGCCGGCCACCAGCAGATGCCCCCACACCGCCCTGCTGCGTGGCAGCGGTGCGCGCAGCAGGGCCACGACGAGGGCGAGCACCAGCGCCCCCAGGGTGAGGCGGCCCAGCACGACCTGCGGCGGGGACAGCCCTTCCAGCGCCAGATTGATGAACAGGAAGCTGGAGCCCCACAGGCACGCCAGGACCCCGAGCCCGGTGGCAGCGCGCACGCTCATCGCCGACCCGTGCCAGGGCTGGCGGGGGCGTCGGCCTCGTTCCCGGGTGCCTCGGCGCCGAGGTCGTGCAGCCAGCGCTGCACCACCTCGGCGGCCTCGGCTCGGACCTCGTCGGTGGTGCGCCGGTCGCGCGCC
The DNA here is from genome assembly GCA_003553565.1 of Nitriliruptoria bacterium. GTDB lineage: Bacteria > Actinomycetota > Nitriliruptoria > Euzebyales > Egibacteraceae > PUKE01. Next base: position 1,340 of record PWER01000097.1, read on the forward strand.
CGCACGGTGAAGCCGTGGTCGGCACCCGCAAGGACGTGCACCGTGCGCGGCCCGGCCAGCGCGGGCACCTGCGCGTCGAGCAGGTCGCGGCCGCACAGGCGGTCACGGTCGCCGCTGACCAGCAGGGTCGGCACGACGAGACGTGGCCAGTGGTCGGTGCGCAGCCGGTCGGGGCGGCCCTCGGGGTGCAGCGGGTAGGCCAGCAGGCACAGACCGGCGACCTCAGCGCCACCAGCCACCACGTGGCTCGCGACACGCCCGCCCAGCGAGCGTCCACCCACCACCAGCGGGCGCGGTCCCAACGCAGCGCCCGCTGCGGCCAGCACGTCGCGGTAGGCAGCCTCGAGCCGGCGCATCGGGTCGGGCCGGCGACGCCCCGCGGCGGCGTAGGGGAGCTCGAAGGCCAGCACGGGAGTGCCGCCTGCGGCCAGGCGCTCGACGAGGTCGCGCAGCACCGGATCGCCGAGGTCCGAGCCCGCACCGTGGGTCAGCACCAGGCCCGGTCGCGCGACCGGCGCGTCGGCGCGCCAGCGCAGCGCGGCGACCTGCTCGACCGCCTGAGGCGGCGTGAGCGGCACGCGCAGGGCCTCGGCGGACTCGGACACCACAGCCCCCTGTCGGGTCGGGCAGGACTCGGCGAGGCTACTCGGCGGGGGCGGTGCGGGCAGGCCGTGTCCCGCCAGCGGAACCCGCCGCTCCGGCTGGGCGCATGGCCCCACCGAGCGCCGCATCATGGGCTACCGTCGGGATTCCGATGACCCGTTCGCGCCCTCGCCGTCCCCTGCTGCTGATCCTGCTCGCCATCGCGGTGCTCGGGGTCGCCTACCTCGCGGTGAGCGCATCCCAGGTGGTGCTCGGCGCCAGCGCGGACGAGCCGCTGGCAGGCGAGGCGATCGTGGTGCTAGGCGCCGCCCAGTACGACGGCGCGCCCTCCCCCGCCCTCGAGCAGCGCCTCCAGCGCGCGCACGCGCTCTGGGAGGACGGGGTCGCACCGGTGATCGTGGTCACCGGCGGCAAGCTTCCACAGGACCAGTTCACCGAGGCTGGCGCGGGCAGCATCTGGCTGCAGGCCCGGGGAGTGCCCGAGGAGGCCATCCGCCGCGAGGTGCAGAGCGCCAACACCTACGACCAGCTGGCAGCGACGGCGCGGCTCCTGCGCGACGAGGGCATCAGCTCGGTGGTGCTGGTCTCCCACGACCTGCACGCCGCACGGTTGCGGGCGATCGCCGCCGAGGTCGGCCTCGAGGCGACGGTCGCACCGGTGCCCTCGCACCGGGCGGGGCCGGCGTGGAGCGAGCGCCTGGTGCGCGAGACGGGCTCGCTGGCAGCCGGCCAGCTGATGGGCTTCCGGCGACTGCGCAACGTGCAGGCCGCGCTCGCCGACGACTGACCCGCGCGGGTGCCCCATGGTTGCGGGGGTGGCCCCATGGTCGCGCCCCGAGGGGCCGAGCGACCGTCGGTGCGGCGCTGCTAGCTGCCCGGGTCCACCGCAGGCGCCTGCGAGGCGCTGCGCTGGCGCAGCCACGCGGTCCCGAACCCGTGAACGAGCACGGCGAGCGTCATCAGCGCCGCGACGCCGTACATGCCGATGACGACGCTGACGATGGCGGCGACGACGGTCCCCGCGACGAGCAGCTGACGAAGTGCGTTCACCGACGACATGGCAGCCTCCCTGGGGCGTGTGCGGCAAGGATAGGGCCCGGCTTGGGCGACCGCGGTGCGACCGCCGCCGCTCCTCGAGCGCCGCGCCGGTGGCACCGCTGGCGCGGCGCGGCCGGCACATGCGACGCCCCCGGGAGCGATCCCGGGGGCTGGTGGTTGCGAGGGGAGGATTTGAACCTCCGACCTCCGGGTTATGAGCCCGGCGAGCTACCTGACTGCTCCACCTCGCAGGCAGGACTGTAGCGTCGTCGGAGGCCCGTGCAACCGTGGCGGGTGCGTGCGGACGCCCGCCACGGCAGGTCACGGATCAGTCGAGCCCGGCGGTGTCGTCCAGGTCGTCGAAGCGGCGCAGCGCCTCGTCGACGAGCTCTTGGCCGCGCCGCGTCTCCTCCTGGTACGTCCCCAGCTCACCGTCGCTCAGGGCCGCCTCGGCATTGCTGAAGTGCTCCATCGCCTCGTTGAGCAGGTCAGCGACCTCGGGGTCGATGTCGGCGAGATCCTCCGGCTCGGCGGGGAGGTCGCCCGGCGCGTCATCGGGAACCTCGTCGAGCTCCTCGTCGAAGACGTCCTCCTCCTCGAGCTCCTCCTCGATGATGGAGGGATCGACCCCGCCGGTCTCGGGGATGTCGGGCAGGTCGTCGCCGTAGAGGTCGCGCAGCGCCTGGCTCAGCGAGGTGGACCACACGAGCTCGTCGTCATGGGCCACGATCACCAGGCGCAGCTTCGGCAGCGCCTCGGAGCCCTCGCCCTCGGGCTGGAGGAACACCGGCTGGGCGTAGACCTGCGAGTCGGCCACGGGCAGCACGATGGTGTTGCCGTAGATCACCGAGGCGTTGGACCGGTTCCACACACCGATGAGGTTGGCCAGCGCCCCACCGGCCTGGATGTTGCCGGTGAACTGGTTGGGTCCCCAGCGGGTGTCGTCGCCGCGCGGGAGCTCGTAGCCCTTGAGCTCCCCGAGGTTCTCCCCGTCACTGCGCCCCACGAGCCAGCCCGACAGCACCGGGCGGTCCCGGGGCGTGAACGGCTGCACCAAGCCGAACTCGCGCTCCTCCTCGCCTGGCAGCTGCATGAGCTGGTAGTGGGGGCGCATCTGGCGGTCGCCCTCGCCCGGGCTGTCGCCGGCGTTGAGCGCCGACGCCGCGTCACGCGGGATCGACCAGTGGTCCTCGCCCTGGTAGAAGCGCGGGATGTTGTCGACGTGATAGCGCCGGTAGACACCCGCCTGGACGCGGAAGATGTCCTCGGGGTAGCGGAAGTGGGATCGCAGGTCCTCGCTGGCCTCGTCGGCGTCGGTGAACACGTCGGGGAACACCGACTGCCAGGCGTCGAGCACCGGGTCGTCGTCATCGACGACGTAGAAGTCGACGGTGCCGTCGTAGGCGTCGACCACGACCTTGACGCTGTTGCGGATGTAGTTGGCCCTGCCCTCGAGGCCGGGGCGCTCGACCACCGTCTCCTGGAGCTGGACCTCACCGTCGCCGGTGGCCACCACCTCGAACTCGATCTGATCGGTGGGCGTGAGCGCACCGAGGTCCACGCGCTCGGAGTAGGGGATCATGTCGCTGGTGGTGTAGGCGTCCTGGATCCACTTGACGCGGTCGTCGATCACCACCGGGTAGGGGTCGTGGTCGAGCTCCAGGAACGGGGCGATCTCCTCGACGCGCTCGCGCACCGAGCGGTTGAACAGCACATCGGAGTCGCTGTCGATCAGCCCCGACAGCAGGATGTTGCGGTCGGCGAAGCGCAGCGCGAAGGCAACACGGTTGAGCACCCCACCGACCTGGACGCCGTCGGCGCCGGTGTAGCGGTAGGAGCGGTCCTGGCCGCCTTCGCCCTCGTCCACGGGGAAGTCGAACTCGTCGAGCTCGGTGCCCACGATCGAGTAGTTCGGGGCGCGCGAGGCGTCACCGCCCATGTACAGCCGCGGGTTGCTGGCGTCGAACGGCTCCTCGCCCCGCTGGGGCATGTCCTGGGCCACCAGCACGGGGTCGCCGGTGCCGGTCGCCTGGTTCACGTCGGCGGCCACCACGCCGTAGCCGTGGGTGTAGACCAGGTGGCGGTTCTCCCAGGAGGACTCGTCCCCGAGGTTGTCGACGTTGATCTCGCGGGAGCTGAGCATCACCTGGCGCAGCTCACCGTCCATCTCGTAGCGATCGACGTCCACGCTCGGGAAGTCGTAGAAGCGTCGCCGCGCCTGGGTCTGCTCGAAGGAGGTCTGCAGCACCGAGGGATCCCACAGCCGCAGCGCCGACAGCGTCGGCGTGCTGGGCTCGACCTGATCGCTGGAGATCGACTGGGCGCCCTCGGTGGAGATCTCCTCGATGTCCTCGCCGACCGCCAGTCCGAAGCCGAACCGGGTCCACTCGATGTTGCGCTCGATGTACTGGGACTCGAGCTCCAGCTCCTGGGGCTCCACGCGGAAGGCCTGGATCGCTGCGGGGTAGATCCCAGCCAGGACGATGCCGACCACGATCAGCAGCGCCAGGCCGCCAGCGGGCACCCACCAGGTGCGCACGAAGATGTTGGCGAGGAACAGCACCGCCACGACGGCGGCGACGATCGCGAGGACCTGGTAGGCCAGCAGCTGCGCGGTGGCGTCGGTGTAGTTGACGCCCATGGTGACGCCGCGCTCGGAGTAGCTGAGCAGGTGCTGGTCCAGCACGAACCCCCAGGCGCGCACGCCCACCGCCAGGGCCAGCAGCACCGACAGGTGCACGTTGACCTGCGGCGCGATCTTCTGACCCGGCGACTGGGGGCGGATCCCACCGAACACGTAGTGGGCGATCCCCGACAGCACGATCGTGACGATCAGGCTGGTGAACAGCCAGGAGTTCAGCGCCTCCCAGAAGGGCAGGTCGAACACGAAGTAGCCGAGGTCGCGACCGAACTGCGGATCGGTCTCGCCGAAGGCTCCGCCGCCGAGGAACAGCAGCACCGTGCGCCACTCGCCGGCCAGCGACAGACCCGACAGCAGGCCCACGACCAGGGCGACGCCCAGCAGCAGCGGCTTGGCGTAGGGCTCGAGCGCCTCGCGGTAGCGCTCGATGGTCTCCTCCTGCTCGGAGGGGATCCGGTAGGGCGGAGCGAGACGTCGCGCCAGCAGCAGGTTGACCGCCAGCAGCGCGAACACCACGAGCCCGACGACGATGCCCGTCCCCAGCTGCGTGCCCAGCAGCGTCCAGAACACCGAGACGAAGCCGAGGCTGTCGAACCAGAGCACGTCGGTGTAGAACGTGGCGAGGGCCCGGCCGAAGAACACGACCAGGAGGGCCACCAGCAGGAGGAGAAGCCACCACCGCCGGCGCAACTCTGCAAGGAAACTCACGATTAGGCTCCGAGTCCGGCGCTTGTGCCGATCACCCCGCAGCGTACCGCGGTGGTGCCCCCGACGACGGGCGTCTCCGAGCGCGCTCGGAGACACTGACGACCGCCTGCGCCGCCCGCACTGCAACGGGGCGTCGCGCGAGCACGCCTCGGTCCGCTGACGTCAGTGTCGGTGCGCGCCCGGAGGGCCTCCGGCTGCGCGCCGCCAAAGCGCCGGTCAGTCGATCTTGAAGAGGTGGCGGTTGCGCTCGAGCTCCTCCATGGCACGGCCGGCGCCCATGACCACGGTCTCCAGGGGGGTGTCGAGGATGCGCACGGGCACGTTGGTCTCCTGTGCGATCCGCGCGTCGAGCCCGGGCAGCAGCGCGCCGCCGCCGACGACGCGGATGCCCTCCTCGAGGATGTCCTGGGCGAGCTCGGGTGGACAGGCTCCCAGCGTCTCCACCACCGCCTGCACCACCTGCTCGATGGCGTCGTCGAGGGCCTCGCGGACCTCCTCGGAGCTGATCGTGAGGAGCTTGGGCAGGCCGGTGGCGAGCTCGCGGCCGCGGATCTCGGCCTTGGGCTCCTCGGCCTGGGGATACGCCGACCCGATCGCCATCTTCAGCTGCTCGGCGGTGCGCTCGCCGATGGCGACCGCGTGCTCGCGGCGCACGTACTGCTGCAGCGCGGCGTCGAGGTCGAACCCGCCCACGCGGACCGCGCGGTGCGTGACCACGCCGCCCAGCGAGATCACCGCGACCTCGCTGGTGCCGCCGCCGATGTCGACCACGAGGTTGCCCACCGGCTGCTCGATGGGCAGGCCCGCGCCGATCGCGGCGGCCATGGGCTGCTCGATGAGGTAGGCCTGCGAGGCGCCGCCCTGCTCGGCGGCCTGCTCCACGGCACGCCGCTCGACCGGGGTGATGGCGCTGGGCACCGAGATGAGTACGCGCGTGCGGCGCAGGCGCCCCACGCCCACGCGCCGCAGCAGGCCGCGGATCATCTGGCTCGTGGTGTCGAAGTCGGTGATCGCCCCGCCGCGCAGCGGTCGCTCAGCCACGATGTGGCCCGGCGTCCGCCCGATCATGTTCGAGGCGGCGGTGCCGATCTCCAGCACCCCGCCGGAGCGCTCGTCGCGAGCCACGACGGTGGGCTCGTTGAAGACCACGCCCTTGCCACGTGCCCACACCAGGGTGTTGGCGGTGCCGAGGTCGATCGCGAGATCACGGGCCATGAGCGTCGTCGCCTCCGCGCGTCGACGCCAGCGCCTTGCGGGCGCGGGCGAACTGTCGGGTGTGGTCCCAGGCTCCTGGCCGTCGCTGCAGGGCCAGGAGGATCATCCACGCGCACAGCAGGGCGCCGAGCACGAGCAGGGCGATCATAGGGCGTCCAGAGATCTGATGGCGGCGGGTGTGCGGCTGTGGCCCGGGATCGGCCTCCCGGAATCGGCCTCCCGGAACGGGGCTGCGGGGTGCGGGCAGCGCCGGCCAGTCCGCACGGTAGGGGCTGGTCGCGTCGAGTGCTGCGCGCGCAGGTGGCCACTCGTCCACCGCCGCCGCGCGGGCGCAGCGGATGACCGAGGCCGGCGGGCACCGAGGCCAGCGGGCACGTGTCGAGGAGCCCTGCTCACGGCCTGCGGTGCGCCCGCTGCGTGCCGGGCGTAGGGTGCGCTGGCAGAGCCACTGCAGCGCCGCTGCACAGCCGCCGTGCCGACGCCGGAGCGCCATGACCGACGAGGCCGCCAACGCAGACGCCCTGGATGCGACCGACCGGCACCTGCTCACCGCGCTGCAGGCGGGCGTGCCGCTGGTCCCCCGGCCGTTCGCAGCGGTGGGCCGCGACCTCGGCCTGTCCGAGGAGGCGGTGGTGCAGCGGTGCCAACGGCTGGCCGCCGACGGGGTCATCCGCCAGATCTCGGCCATCTTCGACACCGCGCAGCTCGGCTACCAGTCGTCGCTGGTGGCCATGACCGTCGACGAGGCCGAGGTGGAGCGCGCCGCCGCCGTCATCAACGCCCACCCCGGAGTGAGCCACAACTACGTGCGCGACCACGACCTCAACCTCTGGTGGACGATCGCCGTGCCGCCCGGCTACGACCTCGAGGCCCACGTCGGCGCGCTGCACCGCATGGTCGGCGCCCGCTCGACGCGCCTGCTGCCCACGGTGACCCGCTACAAGCTCGGGGTGGTGCTCGACGTGGCCGGGGAGCGCACCGCGACCGCCCGCAGCGCCGCGGGGAGCCCAGCCGGGGGAGACGGTGGCACGGCGGATGCGAGCACCGCCACCGCCTCGGCGCCCCTCGCACCAGGAGGCGCCGACCCGGCAGGCGCTGATCCGGCTGGCGGCCTCGACCCGAGCGACGTGCCGCTGGTGCGCGAGCTGCAGGACCACCTGCCGCTGGAGCCGCGTCCGTTCGCGGGCATGGCCGCGCGCCTCGGCCTCACCGAGGAAGCGCTACTGGAGGCCGCCGAGCGGCTGCGCGAGGCTGGGGCGATGCGGCGATTCGCGGCGGTGCTGCGACATCGACGGGCAGGGTTCCGGGCCAATGCCATGAGCGTGTGGGCGGTGCCCGACGCGCGCGTGGACGCGGCCGGCCAAGAGCTCGCGAGCTACGACGCGGTCACCCACTGCTACCGACGGCCGACCTACCCCGATTGGCCCTACGCCCTGTTCGCGATGATCCACGCCACCAGCCGCGAGCAGGTCGAGCAGACCGTGGCCGACATGCGCGAGCGCGTCGAGCCGCTGGACCAACGTCTGCTGTACTCCACGCGCGAGCTCAAGAAGGTCCGGGTGCGCTACTTCGACCCCGAGTTCGAGACGTGGCACGCCCAGCACGTGGCACCCGGCGACGGGCTGCCACACTCTGAGTGACACGCGGTGCACGGTGGCCTCGTTCGCCGCGCCCCGGCCCGACCCCCCCGACCACCCCGATCACCAGCCACCCCCGACGCCACCAGGGAGGCACCTCCCATGAGCAGCACACCACCTCCCCCACCACCACCCGGCTCCCCGGGCGATCGCCCCGAGGACCCCTCCTGGGGCCAGGAGCAGTTCCAGCCCGACCCCGGTCAGGGCGCTCCGCCACCGGATCCGACCGGAGGCGGTCAGCCGGGGGGCGCTGCGCCGCAGCCGGGCATGCCCGATCCAGCGGGCGGACCGGGCCAGCCGCAAGGGCGACAGCCGAACCGGATCGCGCTGTGGGCGCTGATCCTGGGCGCGATCGCCTTCCCGGGGGCGCTGCTGATCGCCCTGCTGCCGGTGGTGAACCTGCTGGTGTTCATCCTGTGGGCAGTCGCGATCGCCGCGATCGTCATGGGCATCGTGGGCATCCGTCGCGCCCGCCGCCCCGAGGTGCGCGGCGGCGTCGGGCTGGGCGTGGGCGGCATCGTCCTGGGCTCGATGCACCTGCTGCTCCTCGCCGCGCTGGTCGCGCTGGTGGTGCAGTTCTTCCAGGCGTGCGACATCGACCTGGACGCCGATCCCGCCGACGTGCAGACCGATGTGCTCGAGTGCTTCGAGCAGCAGTTCGGCCTGGAGCTCGAGGAGGAGGAGCTCGAGGAGCTCGAGGACGAGCTCGAGGAGCTGGACGACCAGTAGCGGCGGGTCAGCGGCGCTTGGCCCGTCGGGTGAGCGCCGCCGCGCCCGCCGCGCCCGCCGCCACGCCGGCGCCGGCCAGCCGCAGGTCGCGGCGGCGCACCTGGCGACCGGCACCGAGGCGCACCCACCCGCGGTGCTCCTCGGCGAAGGCCCGAAGCACCTCGCGGTTGCTGCGCGTGGCCGCCCAGCCCTCGCCCCGCAGCGCCTCGGCGCGCACCACCCAGGGCTCCATGAGGATCGCCAGCCCCCCGGGCGGCAGCGGCCACAGGCGCCGTCGCCACAGCTGTCGTGCACCGGCGTGCGCCCACGCCTCGGGCACCGTCAGACGGCGGCGGCCCACCAGCGTCGCAACGTCACCCAGCGGCAGCCAGCCCTCGGCGGCGACGTTGCGCACCCCGTGCAGGCCCGCGCTGACGGCGTGGTGGAGCGCGGCGGCCAAGTCGTCTGGGTGCAGCACCTGCAGCGGCGGCTCGTGGCCAGCGACGGTCAGCAGCCGTGGCAGCTGCAGGTGCAGCGCCACCGGGGAGTCCTCGCCGCGTCCCAGCACGGTGGGCGGGCGCAGCAGCGCCACCCGCGCGTCGCCGTGCTCGTCGGCGAAGTCCTCGACGAGCTCCTCGGCGAGCCGGTGGTGGTGGGCGGGCGGGTACTCGGGGTTGGCTCGCCGCGGCCAGCTCTCGTCGAGGGGTACGGGGTTGTCGGGATGCGCGCCGTAGACCAGCGCCGAGGACCGGTGCACCACCTGGCGCACGCCGGCATGACGGGCTGCGGCCAGGAGGTTGCGGGTGGCCGCCACGGTCCGGCCGAACCGCCCGTCGACGTCGGCATCCAGGCGGTCGTCGCAGCCCAGGTGCACCAGCGCGTCCACGCCCTCAAGCTGCGCCGCGAGGACCGGGTCGCGCAGGTCGCAGGCGCGGAAGTCGAGCGTGGCGGGGGGCATAGGCGGCGGCTCGGCATCCAGGCCCACCACCCGCTCCACCGCGGGATCGGCGTCCAGGCGGGCGAGCAGCGCTCGGCCGGTCGGACTGCTGGCGGCGGTCACCGCGACGGTGGTCATCGGCTCCTCAAACGCGTCGTGTGGGCGTCGGCTCGTCGCGGAGCCAGCCCGTGGCGGCGCAGGTGCGCCGGGGATGCACTGTCTAGCATGGCGCCATGAGCGATCCCTTCGGTGGCGGCTTCGGCTTCGATCCCAGCCGCTTCGAGAACGCACCCTTCTTCCGCGAGCTCGCCAAGGTCATGTCCTGGCAGGGCGGGCCCGTCAACTGGGAGCTTGCCAGCCAGACCGCGTCCACGGTGCTCGAGGATGCCGAGCGGGTGGCCGCGGTCGGCGACGAGCTCGCTGCGGCACTGCCCACCGCCGAGCTGTGGCTGGACCAGGTCACCGAGCGCGCCGCCGTGGAGGGACCCAGCGAGCCGCTGAGCCGCAGCGCGTGGACGCAGCTGGCGGCGACGCCACAGGGCCTCGGTCGCTATGTGGAGCCGCTGGCCGAGGGAGCGACCCGGGCGCTCGGCGAGCAGCTGCGCGGGCAGCTGCCCGAGGGGCTGCGCGAGCAGATGGGCGCGGGCGCACCCGGTGATCCCATGCAGCAGATGATGGGGTCGATGGGTGCGATGCTCTACGGGATGCAGGCAGGGCTGATCACCGGGCACCTGGCCGGGCAGCTGCTGGCGACCGGGGACCTCGGCGTGCCCACGGTCGACCCGCGCCGCGTGGGCACGGTCGGTGACGGTGCCGACCGGTTCGCCGCCGACTACGACGTGGACCAGCGCGAGATGGGGCACTGGCTGGCGCTCCAGGAGGCCGCGCACCGCCGCCTGTTCGCCGGCGTGCCGTGGCTGTCGGACCACGTCTCGGCGCTGATCCGCGAGTTCGCCGCCGGCGCGGACATCGACCCGGGCCGGCTGATGGAGCAGCTCGGCGGCGCCGGGCTCGACCCCAGCAACCCCGAGGCGCTGCAGCAGGCGCTCGAGCAGCCCGACGCCTTCCGGGTCGAGCCGACCGCCGAGCAGCAGCGCGTGCTGGACCGCCTGCAGGCGCTCGTCTCCTTCACCGAGGCGTGGTGCGACACGGTGGTGCGCGCCGCCGCCGACGGCCGACTGCCCGCGTTGCCGCGGATCGAGGAGGCCCGCCGGCGCCAGCGGGCCGAGCAGGGGCCCGGCGAGCGGTTCCTCGCCCAGCTGGTCGGCCTGGACCTCACTCCATCCGAGATCCGCGTCGCCGCCGACTTCTGCGAGGCCGTGATCGAGGCCCGCGGCCAGGAGGGGCTGGACCGCGCCTGGGAGGACCCGGTGTGCCTGCCGAGCAGCGCCGAGCTGGCCGAGCCCAGCGACTGGCTGGTGCGCATGGCCGCGCGTGAGCTCGGCGTCGGCGACGACGCCTGAGGTCGTCGCGCCGGGACACCGGTTCCGGCGAGCGCTCCACCGGCCTGCACCGGCCCCCAGCTGAGCCGCGTTTGTCCTGCTGTGCCGTGTTAGACCGGCCCATGCGGCCACCGCACGGACCGGTCAAGATTTCTTGGATCCACAGGCACGCCGCAGCGTCGCGGCAGGTCACAGGCAGGGCGCCAAGCGAGATCAGGGGCTTGCCACCTCCTGTCCACACCGAGGCTCCACAGGCGGCGTCGCCGTCGCCGCAGGTCGACCGCGGCTTGTGCACACCCTGTGGACAGACCTGTGGATGCAGCGGTTGCAGGGCCGGACCCGCCTGCGTAGCGTGCGCAGCGCACTCGGCCTCCGCGGCACCGGCGACGTCCTCTTTGGGGAAGGGGGGATGGGGTCGGACCGCGGAGGTCGTTGCATGAGCGACGGGCGCCGCTGGGTCCGCGTCGGAGCCGAGCTCGCGCCGACCTACTCCTCGGGGGGTTCGACCAGCGGGCCGGTGCCGGGATCCTCGTCGATCTCGGCGGGCTCGTCCTCGTCGGGCTCGGGTGGTGGCGGCACGCACGGGTCGTCACCGGCCGGCTCGGCGTCCTGCGCGTCGAGCGCGACCCCCACGCCCTCCTCGCCGCGCGCCGTCAGCCGCCACCGCGGCTCGAGGCTCCAGCCATCCTCGTCCCAGGCAGCCAGGGCTCCGGTGGTGTAGCGCGCCACCGCCACCGGCGGCGAGCCCTCGCACGCCTCGAGGGGAGCGACGGCGGCCTCGGCGACCTCGGAGGGCTCCGCCAGACCGTCGGGGGAGGGCAGGCCCTGAGCTGCCTCCTGGGGCATGGGCTCCAGACCGAGCGTCGCGAGCCGCATGGTCTCGCCGACCACCGCGACACCGTCGCTGGCCTCGGCGTCGGGCTGGACGTCGAGCTCCAGGACCTCGTCCGCCCCGCTCGCGACATAGGTGGCCCCGGCCTCCACCCCCTCCCCGTCCTCGTCCAGGCGCACCTTGACGTCGCTGACCACCGCAGCGGTGTTCCACCCGCGCGCTTCGACGTCGGTGAGCTCCAACAGCTCCTCCAGGGACCCCGGGAGCGCACCCGCAGCGCCCTCGGCCCCGTCATCGTCGCCCTCGGAGGGGTCGTCGTCATCCGTCAGCGGATCGTCGATGGGCTGGCAGGCCGCCATCGCCGGCAGCGCCACGAGCGCGACGCCGAGCAGGACAGCCGCGGAGATCCGGTGCATGGGCGGCAGTGTACGGGCACGCCACCGCGCCCGGTCCGCAGCGCGGCCGGCGCCCTGGCTGCTCGCTGGCGGACGGTCGAGCGTCCAAGGTCGGGCAGGTGCGTGGTCCGGGCGCTCACGGGAATGATGACGACGATGAGCCTGCACCCCCGGAGGGGCCTGCGATGACCGACCCGAACCACCCCGACAGCCGCTGGACCCCACCGGACCAGCCGACTGGCGAACCACCCGAGCCGACCGAATCACCCGAATCACCTGAGCCGCCCCGGCCCGAACCGGCGAGCCAGCAGCCGCTGCCCCCGCCCTCAGCGCCCTACGACGGTCCCTCCACGCCCCCGCCGCCGCACCCTCCCCAGCAAGCGACGGAGGGTCCGGCCACCGACCGGCGCCGAGGCAGGCTCGCCGGCCCGATCCTGGCCGCGGTGATCGTCAGCGCGCTGGTGTCGGCCGCGGTGACGCTGGGCCTGGCTGACCTGGGCGAGGAGACCGCCGAGGCCGAGCGACCCGTCGGCGACCAGGTCGCCGACGAGCCCGACGACGACCTCACGGGTGAGACCCCCGACGACACCGCCGGCACCGCCGAGGGCAGCGAGATCGCCGACATCGCCGACCAGATCGTGGGCACCGTCGCCCGCGTCGACGTCGAGGCTCCCGGCGCGCCCGACGGGCTGGACATGCCCGGTGAGCAGCCGGGCGGAACCGGCTCGGCCGTGGTCTACCGCGAGGACGGCTATCTCATCACCAACGCTCACGTCGTGGGCGACGCCTCCACCACCCAGGTGACCCTGGCCGATGGCACGCAGGCCGAGGCCGAGGTGGTGGGCACCTTCCAGCCCAACGACCTCGCGGTGCTGCAGGTGCTCGACGAGGACGTGTCCATGAGCGCCGCGCCCTTCGCCGACCAGTCGCCACGAGTCGGCGAGACGGCGATCGCGGTGGGCTCGCCCTTCGGGCTCGACGCGACCGTGACCTCGGGGATCATCAGCGCCACCGGGCGCACCCTCGAGGCCCCCGACGGCCAGGTCCTGCCCGACATGCTCCAGACCGATGCCGCCATCAACATGGGCAACTCGGGCGGCGCCCTGGTGGATGCTGCAGGCAACGTCGTCGGGATCAACACCGCGATCCTCGGGTCGGGCCCCCAGGGCGGCAACATCGGCATCGGCTTCGCCGTCCCGGCCCAGATCGCCACCTCCATCGCCGACCAGCTGATCGAGGACGGCGTCGTGAGCTACGCCCAGCTCGGCGTGGTGGGCAACGACCTGCCGCCGGCGGGCGCCGAGGATCTCGGCATCCCCGGTGGCGCGCTGGTGCAGGACGTGGATCCCGACGGTGCGGCCGAGGGCGTCATCGAGCCCGGTGACGTGGTCATCGCGGTCGACGACGAGGAGGTCGAGGGGTTCGCCGACCTGGCCGCCGAGATCCGCGTGCGCGAGCCCGGCGACCCCGTGGAGATCACGCTGCTGCGCGACGACGAGGAGCTGACCGTCGAGGTCGAGCTGGGCGAGGCCAGGGACGGCTAGCGCTGCCGAGCCCGGGCGCCCGGCGCCCCCTGCCTCGTGCAGGCGGCCGGCGCCGGTATGCTCCCGCGACGATGGATGACGAGGGACGCTACGCCGTCCGTGTGACCGGGGATCGGCTGCTGTGCGAGATCCCCGGTGACGAGGACCGCCAGACCAAGGCCGGGATCCTGATCCCGGCCACCGCCACCTCGACCGAGCGGCGGGGTCGCTGGGCGCTGGTGCATCAGGTCGGACCGCTGGTGCGCACCGTCTCGCCCGGCGACCACGTGCTGTTCCTGCCTGACGCGGCGGTCGAGGTCGACGTGCGCGGTGACGTGTTCGAGATCGTCCGCGAGCGCGATGTGCATGCGATCGCCAGCGAGCGTGCCGACGCCGAGACCGGCCTGTACCTGTGACCCGCGCGTGGCCGCGCTGACGCCGACGCTGGACGCGGGCACCCGCTGCGGGGGGCGCGCGTGAGCCGCGCCGGCCCGCCGGGCCCAGCGCCGCGCCTGGACCGCGAGCAGGCGTGGTGGGCGCAGGGCGCGGTGGTGGCCGGCGTCGACGAGGTGGGGCGCGGCGCCTGGGCCGGTCCGGTCACCTACGCCGCCGTCGTCCTGCCGCGCCACCGTCGTCTGCGGCGCCTGCGCGACTCCAAGCTGCTTGGGCCCGATGAGCGCGAGCGCCAGGCGAGGCGGGTGCACCACCACGCCCTCGGCGTGGGCCTGGGCTTCGCCGGCAACGACGAGATCGACCGGGTCGGCATGAGCCTGGCGATGCGCAACGCGGCGGCCCGCGCCGTGGCGGCACTGCCGCTGCCCCCCGAGGTGCTGCTGCTGGATGGCAGCTGGGACTTCCTGCACGAGGCGGGAACCATCAACGAGACCCTCGTCGGCGGCGACCGGCGCAGCCTGTCGATCGCAGCGGCCTCGGTGGTCGCCAAGGTCGCCCGCGACCGACTGCTGGCCCAGGTGGGGCCGGGGTGGCCCGCCTACGCGCTGGCCACCAACAAGGGCTACCCCACGCCGCACCACCGGGCCATGCTCGCTGCGTTCGGTCCCTGCCCGCTGCACCGGCACAGCTGGGGGCCGGTGGCGCGCGCCGGCGCGCAGCGCCGCGCCGGCTGACGCGCCAAGCGGGGGCGCCGCACGCCACGACGGCGATGACTAGGTTTGCCCTGACCGGCTCGGGGCATCCGATCCGGTCGCGCCGGGTACACCTTCGGGTCGACGCGCCCGGCGACCGAGCACCCATCCGAGACCGGCGACGAGGCAGCGCCCGTGGAGCTCTTCGACACCCGCACGCGCACGACCGCTCCGCTGCGTGCGCCGCGCACGGTGCGCCTGTACGTGTGCGGCATCACCCCCTACGACGCGACGCACCTGGGCCACGCGTTCCTCTACACCCACATGGACGTGCTGGTGCGCTGGCTCACCGCGCGGGGGCACCGGGTGCGCCACGTGCGCAACGTCACCGACGTGGACGACGACATCATCCGGGTGGCGCGCGAGCGCGGGGTCGACTACCGCGAGCTGGCCGCAACCGAGATCGCGCGCTTCGACGAGGACCTGGCAGCACTGGGGTGCTGGGCGCCCGACGTCGCGCCGCGGGCCACCGCCACGGTGCCGGCGATCCTCACCGCCGTGCGCGGGCTGGTAGACGCAGGCGCCGCCTACGCGCTCGACGACGGTCGGGTCTACTTCGACGTGCAGCGAGCCGAGCGCTTCGGCGCGCTGTCGCGCCTGGACCGCGACGCGATGCTGCCGCAGTTCGCCGAGAAGGGCGGCGACCCGGAGGCGCCGGGCAAGCGCGACGCGCTGGACTTCCTGCTGTGGCAGCCCTCGGCGCCCGACGAGCCAGCCTGGGACAGCGCCTGGGGCCCCGGTCGACCGGGTTGGCACATCGAGTGCTCCACGATGGCCATGGAGGAGCTCGGCCCGACGATCGACCTGCACGGCGGAGGTTCCGATCTCACCTTCCCGCATCACGAGGCCGAGATCGTCCAGGCCGAGGAGCTGACCGGACAGCGGCCGTTCGCGCGCAGCTGGCTGCACTGCGCGATGGTCTGCGGCGAGGACGGCGAGAAGATGGCCAAGTCCCGCGGCAACCTGGCGTTCGTGGCCGACCTGCGCACGCACACCGAGTCCGCCGCGCTGCGGCTGCTGATCCTCCAGCACCACTACCGCCAGGGGTGGTGCTACCAGGCCACGCAGCTGCCCACCGCCAGCGAGCAGCTCAAGCGCTGGCGCGCGGCGGCCGAGCGGGGCGACCAGGAGGCACCCGGCGCGCGCGAGGAGGTGCACGCCGCGCTCGACGCCGACCTCGACACCCCGCGCGCGCTGGCGGTCCTGGACGCTGCCGCGGATGCCGGGGCGGGCGCGACGGTGCGCTGGGGTGCGGGCCTGCTCGGCGTCCGCCTCGAGCCCGCCTCGGCATGAAGCAGCGCTCCACGATCATCGCCCGCTGTGCATAACAGCGCTGGTTGCCTGGTACGCTCTGGGGTGAGAGACGAGACCTGCTCCCGCGCCGCACGGTCCCGCCCGCAGCCGTCGCTGGCGCCAAGAGGCCCCCGCCCGACCACGGGGGCCTCTTCTCGTGTCTGGCCTCTGCTCTCGTGCGGGGCCCCGCCGGCCGACAGCACGGCCAAGCGCTCAGTCCGCGTCAGTCCGCGTCAGTCCGCGTCCTCGGCGTCATCCTCGTCGGCGTCGCGATCCTCGGGATCGACGTCGGGGATCACGAGCTCGTCGCCGACCAGGATCGCGTCGGGATCATCGATGTCGTTGGCGTCGATGATGTCGTCGACGGCCACGTCGAAGTCGGCGGCGATCGCCGAGAGCGTGTCACCCTCCTGGATCACGTAGGTGACGTCCTCAGGCTCGTCGGGCTCCGGCTCGTCCTCGGGCTCGTCGGGCTCCGGCTCCTCCTCGGGCTCCTCCATCTCGGGCTCGTCGTCGAGCTCGGCTTCTCCTTCGTCCTCGTCCTCGCCACAGGCGGCGAGCCCGAGCGCGACGACGAGCAGCAGCGCCGGCGCTGCCCACCGCAACCGTGCCCTCATGCCGTCCTCCTTGCCTGGGACCGCCATAGAACCACACGCGCGGGTCATGGTCGTGCACGCAGCGACGGCCGCGCCGACGCGGCGACGCGCAGACCCGGGTGCAGCGCTGCTCACAGGCCGCGGCGGCGCAGCGGCTTGTACTTGATGCGGGTGGGCTGGTCGGCCTCGGCACCGAGGCGGCGTCGCCGGTCGCTCTCGTACTCGCTGTAGGGCCCCTCGAACCAGGTGACCTGGCTGTCGCCCTCGAAGGCGAGGGTGTGGGTGGCGATGCGATCGAGGAACCAGCGGTCGTGGCTGATGACCACCGCGCAGCCGGCGAAGTTGACCAGCGAGTCCTCGAGCGCGCGCAGGGTGTCGACGTCCAGGTCGTTGGAGGGCTCGTCGAGCAGCAGCAGGTTGCCGCCGGAGCGCAGCAGCTTCGCCAGGTGGATGCGGTTGCGCTCGCCACCCGAGCAGTCCCCGACCCGCTTCTGCTGATCCTGGCCGGTGAAGTTGAACTGCGCGCAGTAGGCGCGGGCCTTGACCTCGCGGCCACCGATGTCGAGCACGTCGGCACCGCCGGTGATCTCCTCGAAGACGGTCCGGCTGTCGTCCAGCGCGTCGCGGGTCTGGTCGACGTGGGACAGCTGGACGGTCGGCCCGACCCGCAGCGTGCCCTCATCGGGCTCGGTGGCCGTCGGTGGCGGCTCCCGGTCGTTCGCCTCGGCGTAGGCGGCCTCGATCATGCGGAACAGCGTCGTCTTGCCCGCCCCGTTAGGGCCCACGACCCCGACGATGCCGCCCGGCGGGAGCTTGAAGCTCATGTCCTCGACCAGCAGATGGTCGCCGTAGCCCTTGCTCACCTGGTTGGCCTCGACGACCAGGTCGCCCAGCCGCGGCCCGTCGGGCAGGACGATCTCGGCGGTCCCGACCCGCTCGGCGGGCTTCTGGGTCAGCATCGCCTCGTACTCCTTGATGCGCGCCTTGGCCTTGGCCTGGCGCGCCCGCGGCGAGGCGTCGATCCACTCCTTCTCGCGCTCGATGGTCTTGCGCCGGGCCGACTCCTTGCGCTCCTCCTGGGCCAGGCGCTCCTGCTTGTGCTCGAGCCACGCCGAGTAGTTGCCCTCGAAGGGGATGCCCTTGCCGCGGTCGAGCTCCAGGATCCAGCCCGCCACGTTGTCGAGGAAGTAGCGATCGTGGGTGACGGCCACGACCGTCCCGGGGTACTCGGCGAGGTGCTGCTCGAGCCAGGCGACGCTCTCGGCGTCGAGGTGGTTGGTGGGCTCGTCGAGCAGCAGCAGGTCGGGGCGCGACAGCAGCTCGCGGCACAGCGCGACCCGGCGACGCTCGCCCCCTGACAGCACCGAGACGTCGGCGTCACCCGGCGGGACGCGCAGCGCGTCCATGGCGATCTCGATGGTGCGATCGAGATCCCAGGCGCCCAGTGCCTCGATCCTGTCCTGGACCTCGGCCATCTCCTCGTAGACCTTGGTCATCTCATCGTCGTCGAGCGGCTCAGCGAGCCGGGCGGACAGCTCCCCGAAGCGGTCCACGAGCCGTGGCCCCTCCCCCAGCCCGTCCATCACGTTGCCCCGCACGTCCTTGGCGGGGTCCAGCTCGGGCTCCTGGGGGAGATAGCCGACGCGCACGTCGACCGCGGGCCAGGCCTCGCCCTCGAAGTCGTCGTCCTGGCCGGCCATGATCCGCAGCAGGGTCGACTTGCCGGCCCCGTTGGGCCCCAGCACACCGATCTTGGCGCCGGGGAAGAACGACAGCCAGATGTTGGACAGCACCTCCCGGCCCGGGGGCACGACCTTGGTGAGCCCCTTCATGACGAACTGGTAGTCACGGGCCACAGCGGTCCTCCGTTCGCGTCGGCGACGTCCCGCGGCGGGTGCGCCGGCCCCAGGGCCGGTGCGCGGACGCGCACCGCGGGTGCGATCGAGACCCGCAGCGTAGGTTGCCGCGCGGACGCGGTCAGCCCAGCCGGGCGGGGGTGCCCAGCGTGGTCAGCAGGGCGATCAGCACACCGAGCAGGAGCACACCGCCGCCGCGACGGGTGCGGTCGGCCAGCAGGCCCGCCGCCAGCCCGATGCCGCCGGAGAGGCTGGCCTGGTACACGAAGATGGCCAGCTGGGTCGGGTCGAACGACAGCACGAAGTTGCCCAGCGCGCCCACCAGCGTCGGGACCACCAGGGTGGGCAGCGTCGTGGTCCCCACCCCGCCGGTGCGGCGCAGCACCAGCAGCACCATGGCGATCACCGCCAGCGGCCAGACCACCACCAGCGCGATGCCGCCGATCGGGTCGCCACCGCCGAGGACGACCTGGGTGGCCACCAGCACCCCCGAGACCGCGGCCACGATGGCCAGCACCCGCCCGATGCGCAGCGCCGCGGGCATGACCCGCTGGGGGTCGCCGCCGAAGGCGTCACGCGCCTTGGTGCTGGTGTACAGCGCGAGGAACAGCACGCCACCCCAAGCCACGAGGCGCACCACGACCTCGGCCGCGTCGCCGCCGGGCATCAGCAGGGGGTTGCCGGCGCCGGCGAACACCGGGATGCCCACCAGCACGCCGGCCAGCGAGGCGGCGATCAGCGGCAGCGCCGCCACGAGCCCCGTCAGCACCGTGGGATCAGGCTCCTTGCCGCGCAGCCCGATGGCCGCCATGCCCTCCCGGCGGTAGCGCATCAGCAGGATGGGCACCACGAGGGTCGCCAGCGCGACCAGGACGATGCGCACCGCCGCGTTGCCGGTGCCGACGCCGAACAGGCCCAGCACCAGCCGCAGCAGCAGCGGCCCGAAGATGAAGGCGGCCACGGACAGCATGAGGTCGCTGCGGGCGTCCTCGGTGCTCGCTCCGAACACGGCGGCTCACTTCCACGGGGCGCGGGCCTGCGGTGGACCTGTCGTCGACCACGGGCGCACGCCCGGGTCGGCTGGCAGCCAATGCTAGTGCCCGCGCTGACCGGGGTACGCTTCGGCCCATGAGCGGCAGGCTGCGCGCGTCGATCGTGGTCATCGGCGACGAGATCCTCAGCGGCCACGTGCGCGACGCGAACTCCGGCTGGTTGGCCGAGCGGTTGCAGGCGCACGGCGTGCCCCTCGACCGCGTCGCGACCGTGCCTGATGACGAGGCCGCCATCGGCGAGCACCTCGACCTCGAGCTGGCGCGCTCCCGACCGCGCGTGCTGCTCACCTCCGGGGGCATCGGCTCCACGCCCGACGATCGCACGTTGCCGGCGATCGCGTCCTTCCTCGGGCGCGCGCTGATGCCCGAGCCCTCCCTGGACGCCGCGGTCACCCAGCGCCTGGACGAGCGCGCGGCCGCGGGACGCGCCCTCGACCCCGCGCATGCCGCGGCACTGCGCTCCATGGCCCTGGTGCCTGAGGGGGCCAGCCTGATCGGTGCCGGGGGGTTCTCCTCGGCGGTCGCGGTGGACCTGGCCGGCGGCAGCGACGCGACCGAGGGCGCGACCATCGTGGTGCTGCCCGGGATCCCTGGCGAGCTGCAGCGCATCACCCGCGAGGCCGTCGAGCCCGAGCTGCTCGCGGGGCGCGGGCAACCGGTGCACACCGAGGAGCTGACCCACCCGTTCCCGGAGTCGCTGCTCACCCCGACCCTGGCGCGCCTGACCGAGCAGCACCCGGGCCTGCACGTGGGCTCCTACCCGGGATCCGAGGTGGTCGTGCGCCTCTCGGGCCCCCGCGAGGAGGTGACGGCGGCCATGGACGAGGTGCGGGCCGCCGTGGCGGCCCTGGCTGCCGAGCCGCAGGCGCGCGAGCAGGCCGCGAGCTGGGCGGCGTACTGGGAGCACGGCCCATAGCCTTGCCGGCATGGCCCCTCACGCGATGTTCGTCCACGCCCATCCCGACGATGAGTCGAGCAAGGGCGCGGCCACCATGGCCAAGCTCGCCGACCAGGGCTACCGCGTCTCGGTGGTGACGCTGACCGACGGCTCAGCCGGGGAGATCCTCAACCCCAAGATGGATCGTCCGGGCGTGGCCGAGCGGATGCCCGAGGTGCGACGTCAGGAGCTGGCGCGCGCCCTGGACGTGATCGGCGTGACCGACCACTTCTGGCTCGGCTACCGGGACTCGGGCTTCGTGGAGGACTTCGACGGCGATGGCTCGGTGCTGGCCGGTGACGCCTTCTACAACATGGATCGCGACCGCGTGGTGCGCGACCTCGTGGAGATCGTGCGCTCGACGCGCCCCGAGGTGATCGTCACCTACCCCGAGGACGGCGGCTACCCCCATCCTGACCACCTGCGGTGCCACGACGTGAGCGTCGAGGCCTACCACGCCGCCGGTGACGCGGCGCGCTATCCGGACGCGGGCGAGCCGCACGAGCCGCTGAAGCTCTACTACACCAACGTGCTGTCGCGGCGACGGGTGGAGACCCTGCACGCCGCGTGCGAGGAGCGCGGCATCGAGTCGCCGCTGCAGCGGTTCCTGGACCGGCTGGACCCTGATGAGCCCGATCCGAACACCACCCACGTCGAGGTCGGCGCCTGGATCGAGCGCCGCAGCCAGGCCCTGCTGGCCCACGCCACCCAGGTCGACCCCGATGGCATGTGGTTCCGGATCCCCGAGGACCTCATCCGCGAGGTCTACCCCTACGAGGACTTCCAGCTCGCCCACGCGCGGGTGACCACAGCCATCCCCGAGCACTCGCTGTTCGAGGGCATCCTTCCCGACACCGCCGCCTCGAGCGCCTAGCGCCGGGGCGCCGCCTCGAGCGCCTAGCGCCGGGGCGACCAGCCGGGGGCACGGCGCTGGCCGTGCCCCCGTCGCGTGCCGGCCAGCGAGCCGAACGACGATCCGCTCTCAAGAACGCTGCGTAACACGCCGACACTCTCTGTGAAGCCCACGGTAGGGCGACCAGGGAAGGTCAGGCCATGCACGGTGAGCGGGAGCGGGCAGCACAGCAGCGGACCGTCGACCCCGAGCGCGCCCCACAGGACCGCGGTGCGACGTGCCGGGTGCTGCGCTCGGTGCTGCTGGGGCTGGTGGTGGCCCTGGTGACCGTCATCGGGAGCCCCGGCGAGGCTGACGCGACCACCGCAGCCGACGCGTCCGACGGCGAGCGCGCCAGCGCCGACCACGACCCCATGCTGGAGCGCCCCGACGAGCCCGCCGAGAAGGGGGCCTCGGACCTGCTGCTCGGCGCGGAGATGGACAGCGCCGACAGCGACCGCTGGTGGCTGACGAGCCTGGCCGCCCCCGAGGCCAGGGACCTGTTCAGCGTGCCGGAGCACAGCACCGTGGCGGTGCTCGACACGACACCGGATGTGCAGCGGGCCGACATCAGCGCTGACCGCGCGCTGGACCCGATCAAGGTGGTCGAGGGCGATCACGACCGGCATGGCACCGCGGTCAGCGCCCTGGCCGCCGGCGACCCGCACGGGACCTGCACCGGCTGCGACCTGCTGCCGGTCACGGTCCTGTCCACCGACGGCCAGAGCCGCGCGAGCCACGTCGCCGAGGGCATCGACGCTGCCGTCGCCGCGGGCGCCGAGGTGATCTCGCTGTCGCTGGGCGGCGCATCGGGCAGCGCCCTGCTCGAGGGGGCGGTGCAGGATGCGCTCGACGACGACGTCGTGGTCGTCGCCGCAGCCGGCAACACCGGGGAGGAGGAGGACTTCTACCCGGGGGCCTACGACGGCGTGCTGTCGGTCGCAGCGCATGACGAGTCCGCGCAGCGCTACTCGTGGTCCACCTTCGGTGACTGGGTCACGGTGGCCGCACCGGGCTGCTCCGAGCTGCCGCTCGAGGGGTCACAGAGCTTCTGCGGCACCTCGGCTGCCACCCCAATGGTGGCTGGCATCGCCGGGATGCTGCGCAGCGCGGTCCCCGAGGCCGAGGCGGAGGAGGTCGTGGCAGCCATCGCGGGCTCCGACAGCGACCTCGGCTTCGTGGAGCACGGCCAGGTCGATGCCGTCACCGCCCTGCTCGATCTCGCCGAGCGCACCGGGACCGACCTCGAGTCCTCCGGCGATGACGACGGCGACCAGGCACACCTGCTCGACGACGCGACGATCGACGAGCTGCCCGACGCGCCCGCCGAGGCGGCCGTGGCGCTGTCGCAGAAGCGCTTCGCCGACGGTGAGGCCCCTGGCGCGCTGGTCACCCGCAGCGATGCGTTCCCCGACGCGCTGTCGGGCAGCACGCTGGCCGGCGACCGCCCGGTGCTCTATGCCGAGGGCGACACGGTGACCACCGAGACGCTCGCCGAGCTCAAGCGCGTGCTGGCCGAGGACGCGACCGTGCACGTCCTCGGCGGGGACCAAGCGCTGGGCGAGTCCGTCGTCGACGCGCTGCGGGACCTGGCCGACGACGTCGAGCGCCTGGCGGGCGGCGACCGCATCGCCACGGCCCTGGCAGTCGCCGAGCAGATCGACGACCCGGACACGGTGTTCCTGGCGCGCGCGGACGAGTGGGCCGACGCCGTGGCGGTGGGCGGTCCCGCCGCTGCGACCGGCACCCCGGTGCTGCTCACCGACAGCGACGAGCTCGACCCGCGCGTCGCCGACTACCTCGCAGCGCACGACATCGACGACGTCACCCTGCTCGGAGGCACCGCGGCGCTGGGCGACGAGGTGGCCGAGGCCGTGGCCGACCTCACCGACCGCGAGCCCGGGCGCATCGCCGGCAGCAACCGCACCGAGACCAGCGCGCGCATCGCCGAGGAGCTGGTCGATCGCAGCGGCGCCGGCGCCATCATCATCGGCGGAGCGCACCCGGACGGCTGGACCGCAGGCCTGGCCGCCGCGCCGCTGGCCGCCTCGGGGCCGTTCCCGGTGCTGCTCGCCGACAGCGACGGGGCGCTGTGCACCCACACCAGCGACGAGCTCGCCGCCCGCTGGAACGGCGACCCGCTGCAGCTGACCATCCCGGGCTCGCTGGCCCAGACGACGACGGACAGCGTCAGCGAGCTGTCGACCGACTGATCTGCGCGCCATAGCCCGCGCGCCCGGCAGCCCCACCGGCGCGCGGGCCTCGCGCGTGCCGCGAGCCGACGGGTGCTCGCCCTCGGCCTAGGCTGGCGGCGTTGCCCTCGACCGTGCGCGTCCACGCCCGCAGCGCCGCTGCCGCACCGCTGCTGTGGCACCTCGCCGCCGCCCCGCGGTGGTGGCCCGTCTGGGCGCCCCACCTGCGCCGCGTCCGCGACACGGACGGCGTGCCGGTCCGCGGCGAGGTCGCGCTCGGCGATCGCCTGCGCATCGACAGCGTCGCTCCGCTGGTGGGCGTGCACGCCGAGGTCACCCGTGTCGACCCCGGCCGACGCTGGGACTTCGTGGTTGACCTCCCCGGCCCGTGGCGGCTGGTGTCGGCCCACCACGTGGCCCCGCTGCCCCGAGGCTCGCGGGTGACGGTGGCGCTGTGGCTGGAGGGCCCTGCGGGCGGGGTCGTCGGCTGGGGCCCGCTGCGGGCCTACCGGCCGCTCGCGGCCTGGGCGGTGCGGCGCCTGGCCGCGCTCGCCGACCAGCATCCCGAGCCCCGCGGATGAGGCGCCCGAGCCGGGGCGTCCGGCGCGCTTGCCGGGGCGGCCGGCGCGCTTGCCGCTACCGTCGCGGATGACGCGCCGGCCCGGGGCCCCACCGCGCCCCAGGGTCCGGCTACCTGCGAGCCCGATCCGGGAGCCCGCTCATGGCCAACCGCCTCGCACGCGCCTCCAGCCCCTACCTGCGCCAGCACGCCGACAACCCCGTGGACTGGTTCGAGTGGGGTGAGGAGGCCTTCGCCCGCGCCCGGCAGGAGGACAAGCCGATCTTCCTGAGCGTGGGCTACGCCTCCTGCCACTGGTGCCACGTCATGGCCCACGAGTCCTTCGAGGATCCCGAGATCGCGGAGGCGCTCAACGAGGGCTTCGTGCCGATCAAGGTGGACCGCGAGGAGCGCCCCGACGTCGACGCGGTGTACATGAGCGCCGTCCAGGCGCTGACGGGGCACGGCGGCTGGCCGATGAGCGCGTTCCTGACCCCCGAGGGCAAGCCGTTCTTCGCCGGCACCTACTGGCCCAAGGACGACTGGCGGGGCATGCCCGGGTTCGCGCGGGTGCTGACCAGCGTGCGCCAGGCCTGGACCGACCAGCGCGACGACGTGGAGCGCAGCGCCGATCAGCTCGCCGATGCGGTGCAGCGCTCCGAGCAGCTCATCGCCGGCGCCGAGGCCGCCGAGGGCGCCCACGCCGAGGCGGCGGCCGCCGCCGCGGTCGGCGCCTGGGACGACGCCAAGGGCGGCTTCGGCGACGCGCCGAAGTTCCCCCAGGCGATGCTGATCGACTTCCTGCTCGCCCACCATCTGCGCACCGGCGACGAGCAGGCCCGCGCGGCCGCCCATCACTCGCTGGAGGCGATGGCGCGGGGAGGGATCTACGACCACGTGGGCGGTGGCTTCGCGCGCTACAGCGTCGACTCGGACTGGCTGGTCCCCCACTTCGAGAAGATGCTCTACGACAACGCGCTGCTGCTGCGCGCCTACACCCACGGCTGGCAGGTCACAGGCGACCGGCGCTTCGCCCGCGTGGTCGAGGAGACCGCCACCTACCTGCTGGGCGAGATGCAGCAGCCACGCGGAGGCTTCTCCTCCTCCACCGACGCCGACAGCGAGGGCGTGGAGGGCAGGTTCTTCACCTGGCCGGCCGACGAGCTGCGCGCGGTGGTCGCACAGGCCGGCGAGGATCCCGACCGGTGGACCGCCTTCTTCGGCGTCACCGACGGCGGCAACTTCGAGGGCCGCAACGTACTGCACGAGCCCACCCCGCGCGACGAGGACGATCCCGCGACGCACGAGGCCTACCAGCGCGTGCGCACCGCGCTGCACCGCGCCCGCGCCGAGCGCGTGCCCCCGGCGCTGGACGACAAGGTGCTCACCAGCTGGAACGGGCTGGTCATCGCCGCGCTCGCCGAAGCCGGAGCCACCTTCGGGCGGCCCGAGTGGGTCGCCGCCGCCCGGCGCGCCGCCGAGTTCATCGCCGAGGAGCTCGTGGTCGAGGGGGCGCTGCACCACGCATGGCGCGAGGGTCACGCTGCGGCCGTGCCGGCTCTGGCCGAGGACATCGCGCTGCTGGCCCGTGGGCTGCTGGTGCTCTACGAGGCCGACTTCGATCCGCGGTGGGTGCGCTGGGCCCGCGCGCTGGCCGCCGACGCCGACGCGCGCTTCGCCGAGCGCGGCGACGACGGTGCGCTGAGCGGTCGCTACTTCGCCACCGCGGAGGACGCCGAGGAGCTGCTGACCCGCCCGGCCGAGCAGTTCGACAACGCCGTGCCCTCGGCCTCCAGCGTCATGGCCGAGGTCCACCTGCGCCTGCACGGGCTCACCGGGGAGAGCCAGCACGCCACCGCGGCCGAGGCGGTCCTCGCGCGGCTGGCTCCGCTGGGCGAGCGCGCACCCACCGGTTTCGGCGAGGTGCTGCTCGCCCTCGAGCGCTGGCTCGCCGGGCCGCGCGAGATCGCGGTGGTGGGCGCCGCGGGCGCCGAGGATCTCCTCGCGGTGGTGCGCGAGCGCTGGCGGCCCGGCGCGGTGCTGGCGTGGGCATCCGGCGACGAGGCCGCAGCGCAGGCCGCCGACGATGTCCCGCTGCTGGCGCACCGCACCGCCGCACAGGGTCGCGCGACCGCCTACGTGTGCCAGGGCTTCGCCTGCGAGGCGCCGGTGAGCGAGCCTGACGCGCTGCGCGCGCAGCTGGAGGCCTGACCCGCGACACCGACCCGGTGCGTCGAGCGCGGGCACGCCCCGTCAGGGTGCGAGGATGCGCGGCGACCGATCACGATGATGAGGCGAGCGCCATGCCCGATCTCTCCGAGCTTGACCCGCGATTGGCCGAGGCCGCCGCGCACCTGCCGCTGGCCGAGGCCACCCTGGACCGGCTGCGCCGACCCCGGTCGAGCCTGCAGGTGTCGCTGCCGGTGCGCGGCGACGACGGGCAGGTGCGCAGCTATCCCGGCTACCGGGTGCGCTGGGACGTCACGCGCGGCCCAGGCAAGGGCGGGGTGCGCTTCCATCCCTCGGTGGACCGCGCCGGGGTCGAGCGCCTGGCGCTGGGCATGACGGTCAAGACCGCCCTGCTGGACCTGCCCTACGGCGGCGCCAAGGGCGGGGTGCGCATCGACCCGAAGGCGGTCAGCACCGCCGAGATCGAGCGCGTGGCCCGCGCCTGGGTCTCGGGCACCGCCGACGTGCTGGGACCCGAGCGCGACATCCCCGCACCCGACCTGTACACCAACGAACGGGTCATGGCCTGGATGGTCGACCAGTGGACGGCCACGGTGCGCCGCCACCAGCCAGCGGCGTTCACCGGCAAGCCGCTGGCGCTGGGCGGCAGCCACGGGCGCGCGACCGCCACCGCCGACGGGGCCAAGCACGTCATCGATGCGCTGGGCACCAAGCTCGACCTGTCGGGGACACCACCGACGGTGGCGGTGCAGGGCTTTGGCAACGCCGGCGCCGAGCTCGCCGAGCAGCTGTTCCACGCGGGCTGGCGCGTGGTGGCGGTCTCGGACTCGCAGGGCGGGATCCTCGCGCGGGAGGGGCTGGACATCCCGCGCGTGCGACGCCACAAGGACGCCGGGCGCAGCCTGGATGGCGTCATCTGCACCGGCAGCGTCTGCGACGACCCGGGCCACGACCTCCTCGAGCCCGGCGAGCTGCTCCCCCTCGACGTGGACCTGCTCGTGCCGGCCGCCCTCGGCGCGGCGATCACCGCCGACAACGCCGGCGACGTGAGCGCGCGCGTGATCGTGGAGGTCGCCAACGGACCCGTCACGGCCGACGCTGACGCGATCCTCGCCGCGCGCGGGGTGACCGTGGTGCCTGACGTGCTCGCCAGCAGCGGTGGGGTGACCGTCAGCTACTTCGAGTGGGTGCAGAACCGCCAGGGGTTGCGCTGGAGCCCCGAGGAGGTCGACCGGCGCCTGGGTGAGCGCCTGCGCGCCGCAGCCGAGGAGACCTGGTCGCGTGCCGAGGATCTCGGAGCGCCGCTGCGGACCGCAGCGTCGGCGCTGGCGCTGGAACGGCTCGACGTGGCCGCGCGCGCCCGCGATTCCTTGGAGTAGGGCAGCGGCGCCTGCAGCCCGGGGTCCTGGGTGAGGATCTGGCGGTGCAGCGCCGCCAGCTCGGGGCCGGGCTCGATGCCGAGCTCGTCGCGCAGCCGCTGGCGGGTGCGCTGGTACGTCAGCAGCGCGTCGGCCTGCCGCCCACCGCGATACAGGGCGACCAGCAGCAGGCCCACAGGGCGCTCGCGCCACGGCCGCGCGACGGTGAGCGCCTCGAGGCCGGCGATGGCCTCGGCCACGCGTCCCAGCGACAGCGCAGCCTCCGCGCGCAGCTCGCCGGTGGCGAAGCGGGCCTCATCCAGGCGCGCGGCCTCGGCCGACAGCAGCGGCCCGCCCTCGACGTCGGCGTAGGCCGGCCCTCGCCACCACGCCAGCGCCGCATCCGCGTGGGCCAGCGCCGTGGCGGCGTCGCCTCGGGCGGCTGCCGAGCGGGCGGCCGACGCCTCGACATCGAACGCGGCGGCATCGATGGAGAGCTGGCCGACCAGCGCATAGCCAGCGGAGCTGTGGGCCACCGTCGCGCCCAGGTGCTGCAGCGCACGCCGCAGACGCGACGCGTGCGTCTGCAGCGCGGTGGCCCCGCGGGCTCGCGCGCCTTCGACCCACAGCTCGACGCCCAGGCGCTCCACCGTCAGCGGAGCACCCTGTGCCGCCAGCAGCGCGGCGAGCAGCGTGCGCGGCTTGGGACCACCCAGTGGCGCTGCGGCACCGACAGGGCCCACCTCCAGCGGTCCCAGCACACGCGCCTCCACGGCCTGCCCTTCCTGTAGCGCGAGCGCCACCGGCGAGCCGCCCACCGCCGCCACGCCACGTCCCCACCGCCAGCCAGCGGTGCTGGACATCGTACGCCAAGCGCCTGCCAGCCGGCTGCAAGGACACTGCCAGCGCCCCCCACCATCATCTGCGTGCACAGTCCTGCACGCGACGGCCGAGACCGGCCATGAGCTCTGGAGACCTGGATGGATGCGTTCTCCGCCCCCGAGACCATCACCTTCGCGGTCTATCTGATCGTGGTGATCGGCATCGGCGTCTGGGTCTACAACCGCACCCGGACGTTGGAGGACTTCGTGCTCGGCGGGCGCAGCCTCAACGCCCCGACGGCCGCGCTCAGCGCCCAGGCCAGCGACATGAGCGGCTGGCTGCTGCTGGGGCTGCCCGGCGCGGTCTACGCCGCCGGCGTCGGCGCGTCCTGGATCGCGGTGGGCCTGGCCGTGGGCCCCTACCTCAACTGGAAGTTCGTGGCGCCGCGGCTGCGCACCTACACCCAGCAGGCCAACAACTCGCTGAGCCTGTCAGCGTACTTCGAGGAGCGCTTCGAGGACCGCACCGGCGCGCTGCGGCTCGTCTCGGCTGCCGTGATGCTCATCTTCTTCGCGGTCTACGTCTCCTCGAGCCTGGTCGGAGGCAGCCTGCTGTTCGAGGAGGTCTTCGACGCCTCCGGTGATGTGGCGATCACCGTGGCCGCGCTGGTCATCGTGGTGTACGCCTTCCTCGGCGGGTTCCTGGCGGTGAGCCTCACCGACGCGGTCCAGGGCATGCTCATGTGGTTGGCGCTGCTGATCGTGCCGGTGGTCGGGATCCTGGCGCTCGGCGGCTGGGCGGCGTTCACCGGGGGCGTGGAGTCGCAGTCGGCATCGCTGCTGAGCCTCGGGCAGGACGTGAGCTGGGCCGACGGCCAGTGGACCGCTGAGGGCGGTCTGGCCACGATGACGGTGGTGTCGAGCCTGGCGTGGGGGCTGGGCTACTTCGGTCAGCCCCACATCCTCGCCCGGTTCATGGGCATCCGGTCGGCGGCGCACGTGCCCCTGGCGCGGCGCATCGGCGTCTTCTGGGTGGTCACGACCCTGGTCGGCGCGGTGCTGGTCGGTCTGGCCGGCATCGCCCTGGTGCCCGACCTCGCCAACAACGAGACGGTGTTCCTCGCGCTGGTGCAGCAGCAGCTGAACCCGTGGGTGGCGGGCATCCTGCTGGCAGCGGTGCTCGCGGCGATCATGAGCACCGCCGACTCGCAGCTGGTGGTGGCCTCGACCGCGATCACCGAGGACTTCTACCACGCGCA
This sequence comes from Nitriliruptoria bacterium, assembly GCA_003553565.1. Taxonomy (GTDB): domain Bacteria; phylum Actinomycetota; class Nitriliruptoria; order Euzebyales; family Egibacteraceae; genus PUKE01. The sequence goes on from PWER01000097.1 coordinate 31,169, forward strand.
GATCAGCAAGGACGCCCCCGAGTCCCGGCTCGTCTGGGTGGGGCGCCTGTCGGTGGTCGGCGTCGCGCTGGTCGCCTACGCGCTGGCGCTGCAAGGCGGCGCGGTGCTCGACATCGTCGCCCACGCCTGGGCGGGCTTCGGAGCGGCCTTCGGCCCGGTGGTCGTGCTGAGCCTCTACTGGCCGCGCATGAGCGCAGCCGGGGCGATGGGCGGCATGCTCGCCGGCGCGGGCACCGTCATCGTGTGGGAGGCGTTCGCCACCTTCGGGACCGACGTCTACTCGATGGTCCCCGGCGTGGCCGCCGCCGCCATCACCGCGGTGGCGCTGAGCCTGCTGGGCACGCCCCCGGCCAAGTCCTGGGAGGGCGCCATGGACGAGCCGGAGGTCGCCGAGCTCTGACGTCACCCCACGGTGCCCGCCGGGTTCGGCACGCGCCCGGCGGGCACCGTCCCGGCGACTGATGAGCCGACCGCGTGCGCCGGGCGCGCGGCGCATCCACCGCGGATGCCGCGCCCTGCCTTGTGTGGCGGCCAGGGCCGATAGGCTGCCGTGCAAGCATGTCCTCGACCGGCAACCACCCAGCGTCCGGTGTGCTGCGCCCTGCGCCGCAGCACACCGAGCGCGGCGAGCCCGCGACGGCGCTCGCCGACGGGTCCGCCTCCCACGCGCCACCTGCGGGCGGGCTCCCGACCGAGAGCGCCGCGGTGCGAGCGCTCACCGACGCGCTCGACCCCGAGCAGCGCGCTGCCGCGCTCGCCGTCACCGGGCCGGTGCGGATCCTTGCTGGGGCCGGCACCGGCAAGACTCGGACGATCACCCATCGGATCGCGGTCCAGGTCGCGAGCGGCACGGCCCGCCACGACGAGGTCCTCGCGGTGACCTTCACCGACCGGGCCGCCGGTGAGCTCCGCGAGCGCCTGGCGCGCCTCGGGCTTCCCGGGCCGGTGCGCGCCGCGACGTTCCACAGCGCCGCCTGGGCCCAGCTGCGCCACTTCTGGCCCCAGCTCTCCGACCGGCCACGCCCGCAGGTGCTGGACCGCAAGGTAGGGCTGCTGCGCCCGCTGGCCGAGCGCCTGCGCGTCGACGTGCGTGATCTCGCCGCGGAGATCGAGTGGGGCCAGGCTCGGTTGCTGCGACCCGAGACCTACGTGGAGGGCGTCGCAGGCGCCGGCCGCGACGCCCCCGCCGAGCCGGCCCACCTCGCCGAGGCCTGGCAGGCCTACGAGGACGCCAAGGCCGCCCGAGACCTGATCGACTACGACGACATGCTGCGCCTGTGCACCGACGCCTTGCGCGAGCACCCCAGCGTCGCCGAGGCGGTCCGCGACCGCTATCGCGTGTTCACCGTGGACGAGTTCCAGGACGTCAACCCGGCACAGTGGGAGCTGCTGCGGGCCTGGGTGGGCGAGCGCCGCGAGCTGTGCGTGGTGGGCGACGACGATCAGACCATCTACCGCTTCACCGGTGCGAGCAGCCGCTACCTGCTGGGCTTCGAGCAGGCGTTCCCGGAGGCGCGCACCGTCACCCTGACCCGCAGCTACCGCTCGACCGCGCCGGTGCTGGACCTCGCCAACCGCGTGCTGTGGACCAAGCCGCGGCACCTGCGCAAGGCGCTGACGAGCACCAGGGGTGCCGGCCCCACCCCGCAGCTCGTCGAGCACGCCGACGCAGAGGACGAGCAGCGCGCGGTGACCGCCGAGATCCGACGCCTGCTGGAGGCTGGCGTGCCCGCCGGGGAGATCGCGGTGTGCTACCGGATCAACAGCCAGGCCGCTGACTGGGAGGAGCCGCTGCGCGCCGCCGGGATCCCGGTGGTGGTGCGCGGCGAGCGCGGGGGCTTCTTCGCGCACCCCGCGGTGGCTCAGGCGCTGCGGGTCCTCACCGCCGAGGCCGCCACCACCCCGGACGGCCCACCGGCCAACATCGCACCGGACCGTCAGGGCGCAGCATGGCCGCCGGGCACCAGCCCAGCGAGCGCGCCCGACCCGGTCGCAGCGCTCGAGCGGGTGCTGCGCGGCGCGCTGGCCTGGCATCCGGGCCAGCCGCCCGCCGGAGCGACCGCCCGCGACCGCTGGGAGCACCTGACCGCGCTGCGCGACCTCTGCCAGCGCACGGTGGCCGAGCAGCCCGAGCGGTTCGGCGTCCACGGCGGGTTCGCCGAGCTGGTGGACGATCTGCGCGCCCGGGCTGCCGCCGGCCAGGAGACCGCCGACCCGGACGGCGCGGTGACCCTCCTGACCCTGCATCGCGCCAAGGGCCTCGAGTTCGACGCGGTGTTCCTCGTGGCCTGCGAGGAGGGGCTGCTGCCGATCTCGCATGCGGCGACCGAGGAGGCCATCGAGGACGAGCGGCGCCTGCTGTACGTGGGCGTCACCCGCGCGCGACGCCACCTGCGCCTGTCCTGGTCGCGGGCGCGTGGCGGGCGCAGCCGACGCCCGTCGCGGCTGCTGCACGGCCTGGGCCAGGACGCACCCGCCGCCGCGGGCGCGGCGACCGCGGGCGGCGCGAGCGCGCGCAGCGCACGTCGCCGCGGCAGCACGCGCTCCGGCGGGCGGGGCGCGGGACGCGCACCGGACCGGGACCCGCGAGCGCGTGCTGCGCCGCCCGCCGAGGACGGGTCGTCGGCCAGCACCTGCGGCTGCGGCGCCCCGCTCATCGCCGCCCTGGATCGACGCACCGGGCGCTGCGCCGACTGCCGCCCCGATGTCGGAGCGGCCGATGCGGTGCTGGGCACGCTCAAGGCGTGGCGACGCCACCAGGCTGCCGAGGAGGAGGTCCCCGCGTTCTGCGTGTTCGCTGACAAGACCCTGGAGCTGATCGCTGCCCAGCAGCCGGCCTCGCTGGAGGAGCTGGCCACCGTCCCCGGCGTCGGGCCGACGAAGCTGGAGCGCTACGGCGCCGCCGTGCTGGAGCGCTGCGCACCAACCCGTCCCGACCGAGGAGGCGATGCGTGAGCCAGTCGCTGTTCACCGACCTGTACGAGCTCACGATGATGGCCGGCTACTGGCGCACCGGTCACGCCGAGGACACAGCGACCTTCGACCTGTTCCACCGGCACGCGCCGCGCGGCGTCGACCTCGTCGTGGCCGCCGGGCTCGAGCCCACCCTGGAGTGGCTGGAGCAGCTCGGCTTCAGCGACGACGACCTGCTCTACCTCGACAGCCTCGACCTGTTCCCCGACGGCTTCCTGGACTGGCTGGGCGATCTGCGCTTCACCGGCGAGGTGTGGGCGATGCCCGAGGGCACGCCAGTGCTGCCCCACGAGCCGATCCTGCGCGTCACCGCACCGCTGGCTCAGGGCCAGCTGGTGGAGACCGCGCTGCTGAACATGGTCAGCTACAGCTCGCTGGTGGCCAGCACCGCCAGCCAGCTCGTCGCCGTCGCGCGGGGCACCCCGATCCTCGAGTTCGGCGCGCGACGCGCACACGGACCCGACGGCGCTCGCACGGGCTCGCGCGCCGCCTACCTGGGAGGCTGTGCTGCGACCTCGAACGTGGTGGCCGCCGCCGACTACGGCGTGCCCCCCTCGGGCACGCAGGCCCACGCCTGGATCATGGCCTTCCCCGACGAGCTGACCGCCTTCCGCGCCTACGCCGACACCTTCCCCCACCAGACCGTGCTGCTGGTCGACACCTACGACACGGTGCGCTCGGGCGTGCCCCACGCCATCACCGTGGGCCACGAGCTCGCCGCCAGCGGCCACCGGCTGCGTGGCATCCGGCTGGACTCCGGCGACCTGGACGCGCTGTCCCGGCAAGCGCGGCAGATGCTGGACGAGGCGGGGCTGTCGGACGTGCAGGTCCTCGTCTCTGGCGATCTGGACGTGGCCAGGGTCCGCGAGCTGGTCGAGGCCGACGCACCGATCGACGGCTTCGGCGTGGGCACCTCGTTGCTGACCGCCCGCGAGGATCCCGCCTTCTCCGGGGTCTACAAGCTCGCCGAGGTCGAGGGGCGCCCGGCCCTGAAGGTGTCCGGCGAGCCCACGAAGACCACCGACCCAGGGCGCAAGCAGGTGTGGCGCACCCCCGAGGGCGACGTCCTCGGGCTGGCCCACGAGGATCTGGCCGGCACGCCGCTGCTGGAGCAGGTCATGGCGGGGGGACGCCGGCTGCGCCCCGCGCCCGACCTCGCCGAGCAGCGGGCGCGGTGCCTGGACCGCGTCGCCGAGCTGCGCCCGCACCCGGAGCGGTGGACGCTGCGTCGCAGCCCCGAGCTGAAGGCGCTGCGACGCGAGCTCCTGGCCACCCACGGCCACGCCGAGGGCGCCTGATCCCACCCACCGCACGACAACGGCCGCGCGGTGCACCGCGCGGCCGGAGCAGAGGCGGGGCAGCGCCGACGGCGCCACCCCGCGAGCGGACGCTGACCTGCTAGAGGTCCTCGTCCATGTCCTCCTCCATCGGGTCCTCTTCGAGGTCGTCCATGTCCTCGACCTCGGTCTCGCAGGCCACAGCACCCAGGGCCAGCAGACCAGCGAGCAGGGCGGCGAGCAGGTTCTTGCGGCGCATGGCTCTCTCCTTCGTCTTCGCGTGCGGGCTCGACCTGCGCTGCGGGCCACCTTCGTGACGCTGCAGCGCGAAGTTGTCACTGTCCGTCCTAGTGGGTCGATGCCCGCCGCGCGAGCCCCCTAGCCTCGTTCGAACGGACGAGAGGGCTCGTCCGGCGCGTCGAGGACGAAGCGGAGCCGTCGGCTGCCGGGCACGGTCCGCACCAGCCCGGCGGTCTCGGCGACGCGGAGGTCAGCGCGGGCGCGCTCACGGTCGCAGCCGACCTCGGAGGCGTACTCGGTGATGGTGATCGCCTCGTCACGGCGCCGGCGCAGGACCGAGGCGACGGTGGCTGGCGCGGTGACGGTGACCTGGTGGGCGCGATCGGCGAGCGCGCCGGCAGTGGCGGCCACCCCCTCGAGCCACCACTCGAGCCAGGGGACCACGTCGCCGCGGCGGCGACGCGTGGCGGCCACCTCGCGGTGGTAGCGGGCGGGGTCCGCGGCGGCGCGCCGATCCAGCGGGATCGCCCCGACGGGGTCCAGCCCGCGGGCGCGCAGCACCAGCCGCGCCGCCGCGCGCGCCAGGCGACCCCCGGCGGCCTCGAAGGGCTGCCACTCCAGCAGCGCCTGGTGCACCAGGCCCGCTACCACCGGCGTGGGCACCGTGGCGCTGTCGCGCCCCAGCCACGCGCACAGGTCCTCCAGCAGCGCCGGGACCAGCGCCGGCTCGGGCAGCGGATAGAGCAGCTGGCCCTGGGCACCGTCATGGACCGCCTGGTCGGTGCGGCGCGGCGTACCCGCCACCTCGGGGTCCACCAGCCCGCGGGTGAGCAGGCGGTGCGCCTGCGCGAGCGTCCCCCGCGGGTCAGCGAACAGCTCCCCGGCGAGCCGGTCCTCGGCGGCGTGGACTGCCAGGACGCCAGCGTGCTCCAGCGCGGCGACGTCCTGGGTCGGCAGGCCCTCCAGGCGCAGCGCCTGCGCCCAGCCACCGGCCGCCTCGGCCGGGGCGGCCGGGGCAGCCGGGTCGGGCCCACTCCCTTCGGCGGCGGTCTGCGGGTCGTGCAGCGCGGGGTCGTGCACCGCCGGGTGGTGCCCAGCCTCGACCGCGGCGGCGGTCGCATCCTCCAGCGGGCTGCCGTCCAGGCGCACCGAGGTGCGGGCGCTCTCGGTGCGCGTCGCCGCCGCCGCGTCGGCCAGCGCGCGATCGCCGGCCACGCGCAGCCGCGCAGCCTCGGCCTCGACGCGGCCGATGAGGTCGGCGAGGTGGTGGGTGTAGGACAGCCGGGCGCGCTCACGCAGCCCCGGCACGGTGCTGGTGTCGGTCACGCGCCCCTCCACGGCGTCCACGACAGCGACGGCAGCGCCCGACGGGCGCGCTGGGTCAGCTCGTCGCGGCGACGCTGCTGCCACCGACCCACCCCGTAGCCCAGCGCGGCAGCCCCCACCGCGCTGGAGGCGGCAGTGCCCACGGTGGTCATGAGCTGGCGGGTGCGGGCCAGCTCGATGACCGGCCAGCCGCGCCGGTGAGCCACGGCCATCATCGGGCGGTCGGGGTTGACCGCGATCGGGTTGCCCACCAGCTGCATCATCGGCAGGTCGCTGGCCGAGTCGCTGTAGGCGTAGCAGGCGCGCAGGTCGTAGCCGCGCTCGGCGGCGAGCTCGCGGATGACCTCCGCCTTGCCCTCGCCGTAGCAGAAGGGACCGTCGAGCCGCCCGGTGTAGCGCCCGTCGACGATCTCGCTGCGCGTGCCCAGCCCTCCGGTGAGGTTCAGCGCCCCGGCGAGCTCGGCGACGATCTCGCTCGGGCTGGCGGAGACGATCCAGGTGTCGCGCCCGGCCTGCTCGTGCATGTCGAGCAGCGCCTGCGCCTCGGGGCGGATGCGTGGGAGCAGCTCCTCCAGCACCGAGGGCGCCAGCGCGTGCAGCGTCTCCGCGTCGGTCCCGGCCACGGTGGCCAGGATGCGGTCGCGCAGCGCCTCGCTCGTCTCGTCGGAGGCGCCGAAGACCTTGAACACGAGGGCCCGCCCAGCGTCGCGGGCGAGCCGGTGCAGCGGCACGAGGCCCTCGCGGTAGCAGGCCTTGGCGAAGTAGTAGGCGCTGCTGCCGGTCATGAGCGTGCGGTCGAGGTCGAAGAAGGCCGCGGACGCGGTCATCGGGCGCTCCGGTGTCGCTGGGGCCCAGGCACGACAGGAGTGTAGGGCCGCGCCCGGGCCGTCGACCCTCTCTCTGCTCCACCTAGCCGCCGCGGAGCTCGCCACCGCCGGGGTCGTCGGGGTCCTCGCCGCGCTGGTCGTGCTCGTCGTGGCGCTCGACGTCGACCACGTCGACGTCGACCACCCCGTCCTGGTCGGCCGGGCCGCCGGGGCCGGGTCGCCCAGCGCGGCCGGCGCCGAAGGCCTGGAAGCCCAGCGAGTGGCGCACGCGCGAGCGCAGCACTCGGGCCAGCACCGCACGCGTGGGTGGCAGCAGCAGCGCCAGGCCCACCGCGTCGGTGGCGAACCCCGGGGTGACCAGCAGCGCGCCCGACACCAGGATCAGCACGCCGTCCACGACCTCGCCGGCGGGCAGGCGGCCCTCCGCCAGCGCCTGCTGGAAGCGCACCCAGGTGCGCAGGCCCTCGTACTTGACTAGCGAGGCGCCCACGAACGCCACGGCGATCACCAGCAGGATCGTGGCGGCCGGGCCGATCACCCCGCCGACCTCGATGAGGATCCACAGCTCCAGCAGGGAGACGGCGACGAAAGCGAGGAACAGCAGCGCGCGCATGGTGAGTGCATCATCGCTCACACGTCGCGGCGCCGCAGCGCACTCGCGTGGTCGGCTACCCTCGACGCCAGCACGCGCCAGGCCCCTCGCATCCGGGAGGCACGGTCGACGATGAGCACCGAGGCGCCCGTCCTCGACCCCACCGAGGTCCAGGAGACCGACTCCCGCAGCGCCCACGACCAGCCGTGGAACGTGGTCGTGTGGAACGACCCGGTGACCCTCATGTCCTATGTGGTGTTCGTGCTGCGCAAGCTGTTCGGCCACGACGAGTCCACCGCCACCCGGCTGATGCTGCAGATCCACCACGAGGGCAAGGCGGTGGTCTCCAGCGGGCCCCGCGAGAAGTCCGAGCACGACGTGCACCGGCTGCACGCGCACGGGCTGCAGGCGACGCTGCAACGGGGCTGACCCGCCAGGGCGTGGCCGAGCTCGCCGCGGCGCGGCCGGTCCGTCAGGGCTGGTCGCGGCGGCCCACACCAGCACCGAACGCGGGAGACGAGCGGATGAGCAAGCAGCGCGGGGCGCGACGCCTGGACGAGCAGGGCAGCGTGGAGCTCGTGATCGGCACCCACGAGCGGGATGCGCTCGCCGACCTCGCACCCCAGCTGCGGGCGGTGATCGAGGGCGAGGCCGAGGGCGACCTGGCCACCACCATCCGCGAGCGCCTGTTCCCCACCGCCTACCCCGACGACCCCGACCGGCAGGCCGAGTACGAGGAGCTGGCGGGCGACGACCTCGCAGCGGGACGTCGCGACGCGCTGGCAACCTTCGAGCGCACGCTGGAGGCCGGAAGGTCCGAGCGGGGCCGGTGGGTGGCGCGCCTGTCGGGCGAGGAGGCCGAGGCGTGGCTGGCGGTGGTCAACGACGGTCGGCTGCTGCTGGCCACCGCGGTGGGCATCACCGACGAGTCCTGCTGGGACGAGGGCCCAGACCCCGAGGACCCCGCCAGCGTGCTCCTGTTCTACCTGGGCTGGCTGGAGGAGGAGCTCGTGCAGGCGCTGCAGCACGGGCTCGACGCGACAGGTTGAGAGACCGCGGCCGCCGACCCCGGGCGAGCCGCGCTCGTGCCGCGTCCCCCACCCCAATCGGTTACTCTGCGGTAACATGACGTCGTCCAGCTCGCGCCCGCCCTCGGAGCGCTCGGATGAGGCCGCGACAGCCACCGGCTGGCGCGAGCCGCGCACGCGCCTGAGCGCCCCCGAGCGCCGCCACCAGCTGCTCGCCGTAGCCGGCTCGCTGTTCGCCGAGCACGGCTACCACGGCCTGTCGATGGAGCAGCTCGCCGATGCCGCCGGGGTCAGCAAGCCGGTGCTATACCAGCACTTCCCCTCCAAGCGCGACCTCTACCTGGGGCTGCTGCGCGACGCGGTGCGCGAGATGGAGGCCCAGGTCACGCGTGCCCTGGAGGGCTCGCGCGACAACAAGGCGCGGGTGCACGAGGCGATCCACGCCTACTTCGACTTCCTGGAGGACCAGCGGTTCAAGCTCGTCTTCGGGACGGTGGAGCTCGCCGACGCCGATGTGCGGGCCGAGGTCGACGGCGCGAACCGTCGCATGGCCGATGTCGTGGGTGGGCTGATCGCAGCCGACGCCGGGCTCGATCACGACCGGGCGCGCTTCCTGGCCCGCGCGGTCCAGGCCATCGCCACCGAGGGCGCCCGCTTCTGGCTCGAGCACGGCGCGCTCGACCGCGACGAGGCCGTGCGGCTGCTCGCACGGCTGTCGTGGCGCGGGCTCGGCTCGTTCCGCCCCGACGAGGAGGCGCCCGAGGGCGCCGATGCCAGACCAGCGAGCCCCTCGGAGTCCGAGGCCTGACCTGCGGGCTCGGCGCCCAGGGAGCCGGCGGCTGAGCGCTGCCGCGGCGTTGGGCGCACGACAGCGCCGGCGCGGCCACGGCTGCGGCGACCGCTACCATTGCTGATGCAACGCGGCTGCGCTCGGCCCGACCGCACCACTTCAGGGCCGGCGCTGCGGCGGTGTTCCGACGCTGCCGTCTGCGCCGACCGCGCCTGCGCGACCATCGGCGCCAGCCCGCTCCACTCCAACAAGCGATTCGTCATGTCCACCCCCACAGACCAGCCGACCACCCAGTCCTTCACCGACCTCGGCGTGGACTCCGACCTGGCCGATGCGCTGGCCGAGGCCGGCATCACCCAGCCGTTCCCGGTCCAGGAGCTCACGCTCCCGCTCGGTCTGGGCGGCGCTGATGTCATTGGCCAGGCGCGCACCGGCACCGGCAAGACCCTGGCGTTTGGCCTGCCGCTGGTCCAGCGGCTGCGCGACGACGTCAACGCCGTGCAGGCGCTGGTGATCGTGCCGACGCGCGAGCTGTGCCTGCAGGTCGCGCAGGACCTGCGCACCGCCGGCGCACCGCGCGACGTCAGGGTGCTCGAGGTGTTCGGGGGACGCCCGATCGGGCCCCAGATCGAGACGCTGCAGGAGGGCGCCGACATCGTGGTGGGCACCCCCGGTCGTCTGCTGGACCTGCTCGGGCGCGGCGCCCTCGACCTGTCGCGCGCCCACAAGCTGGTGCTGGACGAGGCCGACGAGATGCTCGACCTCGGCTTCCTCCCCGACGTCGAGCAGCTCATCCAGGCGTGTCCCGACCAGCGGCAGACGTTGCTGTTCAGCGCGACGATGCCCGGGCCGGTGGTGCGCCTGGCGCGGCGCTACATGAGCAAGCCGACGTTCCTGCGCGGCGAGGACGAGCCCAGCCAGGTGGCCCCGGCCACCGAGCAGTACTTCTTCTCCTGCCACCGCCTGGACAAGCCGGCCGTGCTGGCGCGCATCCTCCAGGCGCCTGACCGCGGGCTGTGCCTGGTGTTCACCCGCACCAAGCGCATGGCCGACCAGCTCGCCAACGAGCTCCGCGAGCGCGATGTCAACGCCTCGCCGATCCACTCGGATCTGCGCCAGGAGGCCCGCGAGCGGGCGCTGCGCCGCTTCCGCGACCACAAGGACGACGTGCTGGTGGCCACCGAGGTCGCCGCGCGCGGCCTGGACATCACCGACGTCACCCACGTGGTGAACTACGACTGCCCCGACGACGAGAAGATGTACCTGCACCGGATCGGGCGGACCGGTCGTGCGGGTGCTGCCGGGGTGGCCATCACGCTGGCGGTGTGGCACGAGCTGGCGCGGCTCGAGATGATCAAGAAGGCGCTTGGCGTCGAGACGCCGACCCATGAGGTGTTCTCGACCTCGCCGCTGCTCGACGAGCTGTTCGATCTGCCACCGCGCGGGCAGGCGCATCGCAGCCCGTCCACGCGCGAGAAGGGCGAGGCCGGCTCGTCTCGTGGCCGCGGCAAGCAGGGCGACGCCACGTCTCGCGGTCGTGGCAAGCAGGGCGGCGGCAAGCAGGGCGGCGGCAAGCAGGGCCCAGCACGCGAGGGTGGCAAGCCCGATCGCAGCTCGGGTGGGAAGCGCTCGGGCGACGCGCCGCGCGAGGACGCGCCGCGCGAGGACGCGACGAGCGGCGCGACGCAGGACGCCGCGACGGCACGCTCCGGTGAGAGCGAAGCCACCGCCGACACCACGCCGCACGAGCGTGGCGAACGCTCCCCGACGCCTCGGGGCGAGCAGGGACGGTCCCGCCGGCGCACACGCTCTCGGCGCCGCGGCAGCGATGCGAGCCCCGAGCCCGAGCAGGCCGATGGTCACGCCCCAGCCGAGGTGGCCGCGCAGCCATCCGGCTCGGACCGCTCCCCCAGCCCGGACCGCTCTGCGAACAGCGCGAGCGCCGCTGCTGCCTCCTCCACTCGGACCGACGACAGCGCCGAGGACGGCAGCGGTCGCGTGCGCCGCCGCACGCGCCGGCGCAGCACCACCCAGGGCAGCGGCACCGGCTCGGGCGCGCGCAGCGATGGCGCACGCGCCGACCAGCAGGGGGCTGGCACCAGCGACCGGCACGCCGCCGACGAGCCCACAGCAGACGGCGCACCGCAGGCCGGCTCGGACGAGGCCGGTGCGGGGCCCGGTGAGCGCTCCGCGGGGGGGCGCGGCAGCGGCAGCCAGCGGCGCGGCGGCCGCAACCGGGGTGGCCGCAACCGGGGTGGCCGCAACCGCGGCGGACGCAACCGCGACCAAGCCGGCGGGGACCAGGCCAGCGGAGACGGCCAGCGGGACGGCCAGGAGCGCGGCACCAGCCGCTCCAAGGACGACGGTGGCGACCGCGAGCAGCGCGGTGGCGGCGGCGGTCGCCGCGACCGAGGCCGCCGTGGCGATGGCAGCGGCTCGCGCGACGGGCGCTCGCGCGACGGGCGCTCCCGCGACGGGCGCAAGGGGAACCGGCGCGGTGGGCAGCGCCAGCGCATCCCCACCGCTGATGTCCCCGCCGAGACCGCTCGCGGCGAGGGGCAGCCCATGATCCGCCGCCCGCTGCAGGTCGAGCACCTGCCCTGACGCGCTGCGGCGCCACGGCGCGGTGGGGGGCGTCAGGGCTCGGCGCTCGCGCCGTCCCGCACCAGGCGTGCCAGGCCCTCGACCAGCGAGGGACCGGCCACGATCACCCCGTCGTCGCCGAAGGTGCGCTGCGCCGCGCCGGCCTCGTGCGCGATGAGCTCGCCGGCGGCGCGATCCCACGCGCTCAGGTGGTCCTCGTAGAACGCGTCGAGGCGGCCGCAGGCGACCTCGCACAGGTCGAGCGCCGCGGCGCCACCCCGGCGCAGGTTACCGACCTCGCCGACGACGCGCGCGACGACCGCGCCCTGTGCGCGACGAGCCTGCCGGTCGTAGGCGAACCCGGTGCCCACCAGCGCCTGGGGCAGCGCCACGGCGTCGGGGCACGCGATGGGGTCGCCGTCGCGCCACGCGCCGTGCCCGCGTGCGGCCGCGAACGTCTCTGGCACCAGCGGGTCGTGCACCACCCCGACCAGCGTCCCGTGCGCGTCCGCGCACGCCACGCTGACGCACCACGGCCGACGCCCGTACACGAAGTTGACCGTCCCATCGAGCGGGTCGAGCACCCAGCGCAGACCGCCGCGACCGGCGTGGTCGCCGCTCTCCTCGCCGAGCACGGCGTCATCGGGGCGGGCCTCGCGCAGGCGCGCCAGCAGCACGGTCTCGGCGGCGCGGTCGGCGTCGCTGACGTAGTCGACCGAGGAGGACTTGGTGGCCACCTCCCCCGCGCGACCGAACCAGCGCACCAGCTCGGCGCCGGCAGCCCGCGCGAGCTCGTCGGCCAGGCCCAGCAGCGCCTCGGCCTCGGCCGGCGATGTGGCGGATCGCGGGGTCTCGGACATGGCGATCCTCCCTGGGAGGGGCTGACGCGGGGGCGGCCGCGCCGGCGGGGTCACCGTGGCGGGCGCCCCTCGGCGCGGGCCTCGTCGTCGGGGTCGACGGGCAGGTCCAGCAGGCGCGCGGCCAGCACGCGATACGCTGCGGCGCCGGGCACCGAGGGGTCGTGGGCGTGGATGGTCACCCCACGGTTGGGTGCCTCGGCGAAGCGCACGCTCTTGCGCACCGGCGGCCCGGCCAGCGGCAGGTCGTAGCGCTCGGTGACGTCGGCGAGGACCGCGCGGGCGTGGCGGGTGCGGCCGTCGTACATCGTGGCGGTCAGACCCGCCACGGTCAGGTCGGGGTTGGTCAGGTGCTGCACGTCGGCGATCGTGTCGAGCAGCTGGGCCACGCCCCGGTGGGAGAGGGTCTCGCACTGCAGCGGGATCAGCACCCGGTCGGCGGTGGTCAGCGCGTTGAGGGTGAGCACCCCCAGCGAGGGCGGGCCGTCCAGGAGGATCGCGTCGTAGGCGTCGCGCACCGGCTCCAGGGCGCCGCGCAGCACGTGCTCGCGTCCGGTGCGGGTCAGCAGCGCCGTCTCGGCGCCGGCCAGGTCGATGGAGGCCGGCACGAGATCGGTCTCGGGGTGCGCCACGATCGTGTCCGCGATCGCCGCCCGTCCGGCGACCACCTCGTTGAGGGTGGGTGCCAGCGCGTCGGGGTCGTAGCCGAGGCTGAACGTGGCGCAGGCCTGCGGGTCGCAGTCGATCACCAGCACCGCCAGCCCACGCGCGGACAGCGCCCCGGCGATCGACAGCGTCGTGGTGGTCTTGGCCACGCCGCCCTTCTGGTTGGCCACGGCCACGACCGCGGCCTGCTCGGACACGTCGGCGGACATCCGGCTCTCCGCTCGAGTCAGCGATCGCGGGTCGGCGGCAAGGGGTGCACCAGCGGCGCCGCAGCGCGCGAGCCGGCCTGGTCCCGCCCTCCGTGAGCCCAGCTCAGAGCGGGACTCCAGTCCGACGCGTAGGCCCCACGCCGCGATGTGCGACGCGCCTGCGCGGCCTTGCGGGGGCCCAGGGGCGGCGGTAGGCGTTCCCCGTCACCGGTCGCCGCGGACGGCGAGAGGTGACTGAGTGGACCGCCGTTTCAGCGTGTAAGCCTCCGAGGGGATCCGACGGAGGGCGGGGCCACGCCGGCTCGCAGCACGCCAGGCTACCGCGGGCTGCTCTCGAGCGCCGAGCGCCCCCCGCGCGGCGGTGCGCAGGCAGCCGCCGCAGGGTCACTCCGCGTCGTCGAGGAGGCCGAGGCGCAGCGCAGCGGCCACCGCCGAGGTGCGGTTGCGGGTGCCGAGGCGGTCGAAGACCTCCTGGCAGTGCGCCTTCACCGTGCGCTCGGTCACGCCGAGCCGTCGAGCGATCTCGGGGTTGGTGAGCCCGTCGCGCAGGTAGGCGAGCACCTCCTTCTGCCGTGGCGAGAGCACCGGACGCTCCACATCGGGCACCACCTCGAGCATCTCGGTGGCGTCCTCGCGCTCCATGGCGGCGGTGCGGTCGTCGAATCGGGCCTGCACCGCACCGAAGCGCACGCTGTCGCCGTGCTGCAGAGCGCGGGCACCGGTGACCTGCTCGTCGTTGACCCACGTGCCGCCGGTCGAGCCGAGGTCCTCGATCCAGACCGCGCCCGAGTGCTTGCGGACCACCGCGTGGGTCCGGCTGACGTGCGGGTCGGGCAGGTGCACGTCGCTGCTCTCGCGTCGACCGACAACGGCCTCGTCCTGATCCAGCGAGAAGCTCTGACCCTGCAAGCTCCCCTCGCTGACGATCACCAACGTCGGCAGCGGCGTGAGCCGCTTCGCTGGGCCAACCACGGGTCTGCTCCTTGGGTCGCCGGCGCGGGTCGATGCACGGCGAGTGCGCCGCGCGTGCAGCCTAACCCGGGCGCGACCCCGCCGGTGACAGGCACCGTCGGCAGCCACCGCGGCGCTCCTGCCGCTGCCGCTGGACAGTGGACGGGCGTCCGAGGCGGCGGGCTAGGCTGCGCCGCATGGCCGCTGCTCGCGAGGTCGCCGCGCCCGAGGTCGCCGTCGGGGCGGTCGTGGTGGTGGGGGGCCGCCTGCTGCTGGTGCGCCGGGGTCACGAGCCCGAGGCCGGGCGCTGGTCGCTGCCTGGCGGGCGGGTGCGCCCCGGCGAGCCCGCCGCCGACGCAGCGGTGCGCGAGCTCGCCGAGGAGACCGGGGTGCGGGGTCAGGCCACCGGCCTGTGCGGCTACGCCGAGCGCATCGACGCCGCCCACCACTTCGTGATCCTGGACTTCTGGGTCACCGTCGAGGACCACGCCCACGCCGCGGCCGCCGACGACGCCGACGACCTCACGTGGGCGAGCGCCGCCGATCTGGGGGCGCTGCCGCTGGCGGCCGGGCTCGCCGACTGGCTCACGCGGCACGGTGTGGCCGCAGGGCTCGCGCAGCGCTGACGCGCCGCGGCCAGGCCCTCAGCGCACCCGCCGCCGCAGGAACGAGGCCACCGCTGCGCACAGCGCGTCGGGATGGTCGAGGAGCAGCTGGTGGCTGCCGCCGGGCAGCTGCCAGGTCGCATGCGGGGCGGTGAGCCGCCCCGCGACGCGGCGCAGCATCGTGGCCGGGGTCGTGCGGTCGGCGGTGCCGGCGACCAGCAGCGTCGGCGCGCGCGCAGCGGCGACGTCGGGCTTGTCGGCGGGCTCGAGCAGCAGCTCGCCGAGCGCGCCCAGCGGGTAGCGCCGCACCGCCTGGGGATGACGCCACAGCCGCAGCGCGGTGCGACGGTGCTCCGACAGCGCCGCCCGGTCGAGCAGCAGCCCCACTGGCACCGGGAGACCGTCGACGCGGCCGTCCAGCCACCGCCGCGCGCGGGCGGCGGTGGGCAGCAGCGCCTGTGCGGGCAGCCGGGCCGAGGCGGCGCGCACATCGCGCAGGTCGATCGGTGACTGCGCCACGACGGCGCTCACGCGCCGGTCCTCGATCCCCCCGTAGAGCGCCAGCGTGCCGCCGAGCCCCACGCCCAGCAGCACCACGGGCCGGTGCCAGCGCTCCTGCGCCGCGCTGATCGCGGCGCTCACCGCGCGCATCGCGCCGGGGTAGTCGAGCCAGCCGCGTCGCCCACCGCTGCGCCCGTGCCCGGGCCAGTCGAGCGCTGCCACCGGCGCGCCGGCTGCGGCGAGCCGCGCGAAGGGGTCGATCCCGCGGCGGGCCTGGCGCAACGGGTCGACGCCGGTGACCAGCCCGTGCAGCACCAGCACCGCGGGAGCTGCGGGCACCCCGCCCGAGGGCTCATACCAGCGCAGCCGCAGGCTCACCCCCTGGGCATCGATCCAGGCGTCCCCGGAGCCGTCGGCGGGTGACGATGGTGCGCCCGCTGCGGCACGGGCACGAGGGCTGGGGGGCACGGCGCCTCCTGGGCTCGACGGCGGCCCCCGGTATACTGCCTGATCGCCGTGCGGCAGCGCAGATCGCCCACGGTGGCGGCGACCGAACCGGACGAGGAGCGCCTGCATGGCACCCGCCGACCTGCACGACGCGCTGGTGCTCGATCAGGAGCTGTACCAGGACGACGAGCCGGCTCCCGGCACGCGCGAGTCGGTCGTGCGCGTCGCAGGCGTGCTGCCCGGACCCATCAAGCCAGCTGCGATCGTGCGCGCCTACACGGGCCCGCCGGGGTCCTACCGCGAGCAGCTGGCCATCACCGACCCCGACGGTCGCGAGGTCTACCGCGCCCCCGCGCGTCGGGTCACCCTGACCGGGCAGGTCACCGAGGATCGCTTCGTGTCGCGGGTCGACGACCTCGTCATCCACCACAGCGGGGAGCACACCGCCCACTTCGAGATCGACGGGGAGCCCGCGGGCTCGGTGCGAGTGACGCCCGAGGCCGCCCAGGGTGGCGATGTGCGCACCGCTGTGGAGCAGACCGTTGCCAGCGCCCTGAAGAAGGGCGACATCCTGTGGGTGACCGTCCCCGGGGCGGGCGCGCCGCGCACCAAGCGCGAGGCCAAGAAGGGCGTGCGCCGCGACCACTCGCAGGCGGTGTGGTTCGTGTGGGAGCCGCCGACGGTCTACGTGCTCGACGGGCCCACCGAGCAGCAGGTCCGCGGACTGCGCCGCGCGCGCGAGGTCTGGCTGACCGTGCGCTCCAAGGATGTGCGCTCGGCGATCGCCGAGGTGCCGGCCGAGGTGGCCATCCTGCCCAAGGACGAGACCTGGGAGCGCATCGCGCGGTCGATGCTCGGCGAGCGCCTCAACCTGCTCGACGACGACGAGGCGCTCGCGCGCTGGCGCGAGCAGTGCGAGATCGTGGCCCTGACCTGCCGCTTCCGTGAGCAGGCCGAGGAGCCTGCGCACGCGCAGGCGCCGGCCCAGCCGGCCGCGGCCGAGACCCCCGCTGCTGCCGCGCAGGCGCCCGCGGAGGCCGCCCAGCCGACGTCGGCCGCCCAGGCGACGCCGGCCGCGGACCTCGACCAGGAGACCTTCGACCGCCTGATCGCCGAGGGCAAGCCCGAGCGGGTGGCCAAGGCCAAGGCGAAGGCGGCTGCGGCGAAGAAGCGCAAGCAGGCGCCGTCAGAGAGCGAGGGCTCGGCGCAGCCGCAGCCCGACCAGAGCGAGGGCTCGGCGCAGCCGCAGCCCGACCAGAGCGAGGGCTCGGCGCAGCCGCAGCCCGCGCCCGATGGCGTCGATCAGGAGACCTACGACCGCCTGCTCGCCGAGGGCCACCCCGAGCGGGTGGCGCTGGCCAAGGCCAAGCGCGCCTTCATCAAGCAGCAGCGCCAGGGCTCGTAGCGGGGCGACGTGCGAGCGCGCACCGCCGAGCCGGTGCGTCGCCGCAGGGGCGCCGATACGCTCGCGCCAGGATGCGAGCGCACCATCGGCGCTCGCGGACGGCGAGCCACCGCCCGCGAGAGCAGGCGCTCGCCCGCGACCCTGGGAGGCTCCTGTGGCCACGTCAGCAGAGCTGCGCGAGGCGATCGCCGCGCTGAGAGATCCGTTGCTCGATCACACGCTGGGCGAGCTGGACGCGGTGGCCGTCGCCGAGGTCACCGACGACGGCTCGGCCCAGGTGACGCTGCGCCTGCCGGTGCCGGGCTATCCCGCCGAGGGGGCGCTGCGCGAGGCCGCGGCCGCTGCCGCCCGCGACCTGGGGCTCGAACAGGTGGCGGTGGACATCGGCATCATGACCGAGGAGCAGCGCCAGGCCGCTGTCGCCAAGGCGAAGAGCAAGCGCCCCAGCGGCGGTGGGGGCGACGAGGGCGATATCCCGTTCAACTCGGTGGAGTCGACCACCAAGGTCATCGCGGTGGCCTCGGGCAAGGGTGGGGTCGGCAAGAGCTCGATCACCACCAACCTGGCGTGCGCGCTGGCCGAGGAGGGCTACCGCGTCGGGATCATGGACGCCGACATCTGGGGCTACTCGATCCCCCGGATGATGGGGGCGGGCGGCAAGCCCGTCGCGTTCGACGATCTGGTCCTGCCCCTGCTGGCCCATGGCGTGAAGGTGATCTCGATCGGCTTCTTCGTCGACAGCGAGCGACCGGTCATCTGGCGCGGGCCGATGCTGCACCGTGCGCTCCAGCAGTTCCTCTCCGACGTGCACTGGGGCGAGGTCGACTTCCTGCTGTGCGACCTGCCGCCGGGCACCGGCGACATCGCCATCTCGCTGGCCCAGATGCTGCCGAACGCCGACATGCTCGTGGTGACCACGCCCCAGCCGGCGGCACAGCGGGTGGCGCTGCGCGCCGGGCAGACCACGGCTCAGACCGGCATGAAGGTCAGCGGGGTCATCGAGAACATGGCCACGTTCATCGCGCCTGACACCGGCCGCGAGTACGCCATCTTCGGTGAGGGCGGCGGCGAGCTCCTCGCCGAGGAGCTGTCCACCGAGCTGCTCGGCTCGATCCCGATCGACCCGCGGCTGCGGGAGGGCGCCGACGACGGGCGCCCACTGGTGCTGGGCGAGCCCGACGCCCCCGCCAGCAAGGCCGTCAGGGCGATCGCGCAGCACCTGTCCAAGCAGGGCACCTCCCTGGTCGGCAAGAGCCTCCCGCTGCAGATGGGCTGACGCCCACCGCCGCGGGGGCGCTGGCGCGCACACCGCGGATCAGGCGGCGTGCCGCCGCCCGTGTGATGCGGGCGTGCGCCCCGCGCCAGCCCGCGCTGACCAGCAGCCCGAGGCCTGCGCCGGCGAGCACGTCGCTGGGGTAGTGCACACCGACGTGGACGCGCGTAGCGGCCACATGGGCGGCGACGGCCGGCAGCGCCGCGCGCACCACCGGCGCCTCGGCGCGCTCGGCGAGCAGCGTCGACCAGGCCGCAGCCACCGCTGCATGGCCCGAGGGGAACGACGAGCCCGACGGCGGGCGCAGCAGCCGGCGCACACCGTCGGCCTCGTAGGGTCGCGCTCGGTCCAGCAGCCGCTTGCTCCGCTGCGACAGGCCCCAGGCGGCCACGCCGACGGCGAGCGCATCGGCGGCGTCGTCGCGATGTCCCGCGGCGGCCAGGACCCCTGCCATCCCCGCGACCGCGTAGAGGCTGCCGAGGTCGGTGGTGCCCACCGCGAGCCGATCACCGCGCGCGCCGACCGCGCCGCGCAGCGCCGCGCCGGCGCGCACATCCAGCGCGCGGCCCTGTGGCCAGCGGACCAGGGCGACGCTGACGCCCAGCAGCGCGGCTCCGAGCAGCGCGCGTCGCAGCGGCGGCCGCGGCGCGCGGCCGCTCACGTGGCGTCGGGATCGAACGGTGCCGGTCCGGCAGCCACCGGCTGGGCCGCGGCACCCTCGTCGGTGGGCTCGGTCGGCTCCTCGGCGGCCTCGGGGTGGCCGTGATCACCGGCGTCGTCATCGTCGGTGGACGCGGCGCGCGCGCCCTGATCGCCGTCGTCGGAGACGGCATCGGACATGATCGAGCCGGCCGCGGCAGCGGCGATGCCGCGGGCGCTGCGCGGCGGGCGCTTGACGCTGCCGCGGATGTCGGCGGCGCGGCGCAGCTCCTCGCTCTCGCCGCGCAGGTCCCGCGCGACCTCTTGGAGCTCGTCGAGCTCGCCGGTCTCCTTGAGCTCCCGCACCGCGGCGCGCGCCTCACGGCGCAGGCCGCCCAGCGTCTTGCCCGCGCTGCGCAGCATCCCCGGCAGCTTGTCGGGCCCGAAGATCAGCAGTGCGAGCACCGCCAGCGCGACCAGCTCCCAGAGACCGGGGGTGCTCATGCTCGTCCTCTCCCTCGTCGCCTGCGGTGCGGCGGCCTCAATCCAGGGTGTCGTCCTCCGGGCGAGCGCTCAGCGTCGCAGTGGTCTCGCGCTCGTCACCCTCGCGCACGTAGCGTACGACGATCTCCTCGTCGACATCGAAGCGCAGCACGCGACCGATGAGCTCGGTGAACGAGGCGACCTCGTCGCCCTCCACGCCCACGATCACGTCTTCGGCGGCCAGGCCGGACTCCTCCGCCGGGGTGCCCTCCAAGACCTCCTCGACGTAGGCGCCCCGGGACACACCGACGCGCTCGGCGACCTCGGCCGTGACGTCCTCGCCTGACACGCCGAGGAAGGCGTGCTCGACCTCGCCGGACTCGATCAGGCGGTCGGCCACGCTGGTGACGGTCTCCACGGGGATGGCGAAGCCGACGCCGGCGTTGGCGGGGGTCGGCCCTTGGGTGAAGATGGCGGAGTTGATGCCCAGCAGCGTGCCGTCGGTGCCCACCAGCGGACCACCAGAGTTTCCCGGGTTGATGGCCGCGTCGGTCTGGATGACGTTGTCGTACTGCTGGGGGCCCTCGTCGGTGGTGACCTGCAGCGGCCGGTTCAGCGCGCTGATGACCCCCGACGTCACCGTCCCCTCGAGGCCGAAGGGGCTGCCCACCGCGATCGCCGGCGCCCCGGGGGTGAGGTCCTCGCTCTCGCCGATGGGCAGCGCCGTGAGCCCGTCGCGATCGACCTCGACCACCGCCAGGTCGGTGCGCTCATCGGTGCCGCGGACGGTGCCCTGGGTCTCCGACCCATCTGAGAAGGTGACGTTGACCGTCTCGCGATCGTTGACCACGTGCTCGTTGGTGACCACGTAGCCATCGGCGCGGTACACCACGCCCGAGCCGTAGGCCTCCGCGCCGAAGCCGCTGCCGGAGTCCAGGCGCACCACCGTGGGCAGCACGGCCTGGGCCACCGCAGCGACCTGGTCGAGATCCTGGCCGCCGCCTTCGAGCTCGATGGTCGGCCCGGTCTGCTGGGCCGACAGCTCCTCGGCTCCGGGCCGGTCCGCGGCATCCCCGAGGGCGACCAGGACCGTGGCCGAGCCGACCAGCACCCCGATGAGCCCGGCCAGCGCCGCGACCGTGGCCGGCGAGGGCGCTCGCCCACCGCGGCGCGCTGCTGGTCGCTCGCTGGGCTGCTCGACCTCCACCGCGTCTGCTCCCTCCCGCGCCACGATCATGCGCCCGGCGCGGCTGCCCAGCCTAGGCCGCGCGCGCCGCGTGGGTCGCCGGCGTCGGGGCGTCGCTGGCCGCACCCGGTGCGTCCGAGCTGCACCGCCATCACGGTCCGTCCGAGCTGCACGCCCTCAGCGGACAAGGCGCAGCCATCCCTCCACCAGGCGCATGAGCGGTCGCAGCAGCGGCCGCTCCACCGGGGCGGCGTCGGGCGGGGGGAGCCCGGCCGTCGCACGCGCCAGGTCCTCGGCGGAGGCGCCGCCCACCGCGATGTAGACGGTCCCCTCCGCCTCCCAGGCGCGCCGGGGCGGGGAGGCCTCCGGCCACCACCAGGCCTGACGCCCGCGCTCGGGGGTCGCGTCGGCCAGCAGCCCCCTGTGCTCCACCGAGCCCCGCCGCTGGAACACCGACACCCGCTCCTCGTCGCGCACGTAGAGGACCTGGAGCAGGCCCTGGGGCTGCGCGCCGTCCTCCAGGGTGCGCAGCTCGGCGAAGGTGTAGCCGCCCGGAAGCTCCTCTGGCACCGACCACCCGGCCCGGCGCAGGGCGCGGGCTCGGTGGCGGTCACCACGGCTGGCGCCGGTCTCGGCACGGGGGGTGGTGCGGGTCGTGATGGCCCCGCTCGCCGCGCGGCCGTGGGCGAGCACCGCCGCGCGCCCGAGCACGAGCATCGCGCTGTGGTCGCGGCCAGGCAGCAGCCCCGGCGCGGGCTCAGCAGAGGTCACCGCCTCGGTGCGGGCAGTCAGGCAGGCCGGCTCGCCCTCGACGCTCACCGCCGCGGCGCTCGGGGCGGCGGCGGCGACCACGAGCCCCACCGCGCCCACCAGCACCGACCAGCGCCTGCTCCTCACGGCGCGGTCGCCTCCTCCGGCGCGTCGATGACCGACAGGTGCTCGCTGACCAGGTCGTCGATGCTCGCCCGCGCCGAGGTGTCCGAGGGATCGGGATCGTCATCAGCGCCGACGAACGCGCCGGTGGTCAGCGCCACCGCGACCGCGGCGACGGTGAGGCCGCGCCGCGCTCGCTGGCGGCTGCGGTCCCGCGCGGCGGCGCGGTGGAGCTGCCAGGTGAGCCCATGTGGCGCGCGGCGCGCGGGCAGGCTGCGCAGGAGGCTGCGGAGCTCGGCCAGCCGCGCTTGCTCGGCACGGCACGCCTCGCACACCGCGAGGTGCGCGTCCACGACCCGCTGGTCTGGCGCCGGCAGCTCGCCGTCCAGGTGCGCCGACAGCAGGACCTCGACGCCGCGGCAGTCAGGCATGGCCACCTCCGCCGCGCGTGTGCGCCACCGGGCCCGCGTCAGCCGCGTCAGCCGGATCCGGACCGCCCGCGTCGGCTGCCTGCTCGGCCGTCTCGTCTGCGAGGGCGTCCGCCCCGGACTCGAGCAGCTGCCGCAGCTGGCGGCGCCCGCGGTGGATCCGCGAGCGCACGGTGCCCAGCGGCCAGCCGGTGGTGGCTGCGACCTCGTCGTAGGTCAGCCCCTCGACGTCGCACAGCACCACAGCCAAGCGATAGTGCGGCGGCAGGGAGGCCAGCGCGCGATCGAGCCGGGCCTCGAAGGTGCTGCGGTCGATCAGGTCGGCGGGCCCCGGCTCGGAGGAGACCGGGTGCCGCCACTCCTCGTCGGCCAGCGGCTCG
This sequence comes from Nitriliruptoria bacterium, assembly GCA_003553565.1. Lineage (GTDB taxonomy): Bacteria > Actinomycetota > Nitriliruptoria > Euzebyales > Egibacteraceae > PUKE01. The sequence goes on from PWER01000097.1 coordinate 53,708, forward strand.
AAGCGCACCCGCTTGCGGCGCCTCATCCGGTCCAGGAACAGGTTCTTGGTGATGCGGTAGAGCCACCCCTCGAAGGTGCCGGGACGGTAGGTGTGCAGACTGCGCAGCACCCGCACGAACACGTCTTGGCTGAGGTCCGCGGCCTCCTCGGCGTTGCCGGTGAGGCGGTAGGCCATGGTGTAGATGGCGTCGCCGTAGCCCTCGGCGACCTCTTCCCAGCTGGGTGCGCGCCCGGCGTCCTGCCCGTCGGGCTGGGCGTCGACCGGCTCGGCGGGATCAGCCGCGCCGGCCTCGTCTGGCTCGGCCATGGCTCCAGTATGGGACAGTCCGCGCGAGCACGCGCGCAACCGACTGCTGGCAGGCGCAGCTGCTAGCAGGCGCAGCGCCCGCCGCACGGCCCGGCCGCTGGTCACCGCGTGGCCGCCTCGGCTAGGGTCCGCACCACCACGCGCCCATCCGAGGAGCTCCCCGCCGATGCCGTCCGCCGCCGAGATCGCTCGCTACCTGGAGGGCCTGCGCGAGCCCGAGGACGAGCCGCTGCGCGCAGCGCGCGCCCGCGCCGAGGAGGCCGACCTCGCCCCGGTATCCCCCGAGGAGGGGGCGCTGCTGCGGTGGCTGGTGCGGGTGAGCGGCGCCCGCCAGATGGTCGAGGTCGGCTCCGGGGGCGGCGCCTCCGGCCTCTGGCTGCTAGGCGGTGGTGGCCCCAGGGCGGCGCTGACCACCGTCGAGGAGGACCCCGAGGTCCGTCAGCTGGCCCTGCGCGCCTTCGCTGACGCCGGGGTCGGCGACCGGGTCCGCTCCATCGAGGGCGCCCCGTCGACGGTGCTGCCGCGCCTGGCGGATCAGGGCTACGACCTCCTGCTGCTAGCCGGCGACCCCTCCGAGCACCTCGACCACCTCGAGCACGCGCGCCGCCTGCTGCGCCCCGGGGGGCTGCTGCTGGTCCACGATGCGCTGGCGGGCGGGCACGTCGCCGATGTGGCCGCCGACGATCCCGCGGTGGAGGGGCTGCGCGCCGTCAACGCCGCCGTGGTCGAGGACCCCGCCCTGCACGCCCAGGTGCTGCCCACCAGCGCGGCGCTGCTCGCCGCCCTGCACGACCCCACCTGACCTGGCCCCAAGCGACCGCCCAAGGAGCCCGACCGTGATCGTGGTGACCGGAGAGGCGCTCATCGACCTGACCCCCGCCCGCTGCGGCGCCGAGGAGGGCTACGTCCCGCGGCTGGGCGGCTCGTCGTTCAACGTCGCGGTGGGCCTGGGCCGGCTGGCTGCGCCCACGGCGTATCTCGGGCGCCTGTCCACCGATCGGTTCGGTCGCCAGCTGCGCGCCCACCTCGAGGCCAACGGGGTGGACACCCGCCTCACCGAGGAGGGCGACGAGCCCACACCCCTGGCGCTGGTGCACCTCGGCGACGGCGAGCCCGAGTACGGCTTCTACATCCAGGGCACCGCCGACCGCGCGCTGCGCCCCGGCGCGGTGCCGCGCCTGCCGGACGCGGCAGCAGCGGTGCACTTCGGGTCGCTGTCGCTGCTGCTGGAGCCCGGCGCCTCGGCGCTGGAGGACCTGGGACGCCGCGAGGCGGGACGGCGCCTGCTGACCCTCGACCCGAACGTGCGGCCGGCGATGATCGACCAGCCCGAGGTGTACCGCCGGCGGCTGGCGGACTGGGTCGGTCGCGTCGACCTGGTCAAGGTCAGCCGCGCCGACCTGGACTGGCTGCACCCCGGCGTCGACCCCGAGGACATCGCCCGAGCCTGGCTGGACCGCGGCGCCGCGCTGGTCATCGTCACCGCCGGCGGCGACGGCTCGATAGCGCTCACCCACCGCGCCCGCGCCACCGCCGCCGCACCGGCTGTGGAGGTGGTCGACACCGTCGGCGCCGGCGACACCTTCACCGCCGGGACGCTGGCGCACCTCCACCAGCGCGGCGCGCTGCGCCGCGAGACGCTGGCGGCGCTGGACGCACCGGCGCTGGAGGCGCTGCTGGCGCACGCCGCCACCGCCTCGGCGCTTGCCTGCACGCGCCCCGGCGCCGACCCGCCCACCGCCGAGGAGGTCGCAGCAGGTCGGCGCTGACGTCGCCGCCGGCACGGGCGCTGACGTCGCCGCCGCGCGTGCCGGAGCGGGCGCGCCGCGGCATGCTCGCCCTGGACCGGTGCCGCCTCACCGACCGGACCCGCCGCCGACCCGCTCGACCAGGAGGCCGCCATGCGCGTGTGGTGCCTGACCACCGATCCCGACAACTTCCGACGGACCGCGAATCTCGGCTGGACGGTCCAGGGGATCAAGTCGCGCCGCGAGAAGACCGCCCGCGAGCTGGCGGTGGGCGACAAGGTGATCTACTACCTCTCCAAGGTCCAAGCGTTCGGCGCGGTCGTGGAGGTGGCCAGCGAGTGCTTCGAGGACCGCGAGCCGATCTGGGTGTCCAAGCCCGGCGAGGACTACCCCTGGCGCGTGGAGATCCGCCCCGAGGTCACCCTCGAGGACGAGGAGCGATGGGTGCCGGCTGCGGAGCTCTACGAGGACCTCACCTTCGTCAAGAAGTGGCCGCGCGAGCACTGGAAGCTCGCCTTCCAGGGCAACATCAGGGAGTGGCCAGAAGAGGACTACCGCGTGGTCGCCAAGGCCCTCGAGGAGGCGCGCGCCTGATCCGCGCCCACCCGCTGCGGGGCGATCCCGCGGAGCGAGCCCGCCCATGAGCCTCGACGTCCGGGACCTGCGGCAGCAGCGTCGCCGCAACGTCCTGCATGGCCTGGCCCTGCTGGCCGGCATGGTCGGGGTGCTGTCGGTGACGGCCTGGCTGCTGGCCGGCAGCCAGGGGCTGGTCGCGGTCGGCGTGGCGGGCCTGGTGCTGCTCCTGCTGCGCCCCCAGGTGCCCACCAGCGTGGTGCTGCGGATGTATGGCGCGGTGCCCCTGCCGGCCCGGGCCGCCCCCGAGCTGCACCGGCTCGTCGCCGCCCTGGCCGAGCGCGCCGGGCTCCCGGCCACGCCCCGCCTGCACTACGTGCCCTCGCGGCTGCAAAACGCCTTCGCGGTGGGACGCCCCGACGAGGCAGCGGTGGCGGTCACCGACGGGCTGCTGCGCGGCCTCGACGGGCGCGAGCTCGCTGGGGTGCTGGCCCACGAGATCAGCCACGTCCGCGCCGACGACCTGTGGGTGATGTCGCTGGCCGACGTGCTGACGCGTCTGGCGCACGCCCTGGCCTACGCGGGGCTGGTGCTGCTCGCCCTGGGGCTGCCTCTGCTGCAGGCCGAGGCCACCGACATCGTGCTGGTGGCGCTGACGCTGCTGGCCCTGCCCACCGTGGTGACGCTGCTGCAGCTCGCGCTGTCGCGGTCGCGGGAGTACGACGCCGACCTCGAGGCAGCCCGGCTCACCGGCGACCCGGTCGGGCTCGCCCGGGCGCTGGCGATCCTCGAGCGTGCGCACGGCCGTGGCTGGGAGCGCATCCTGGCGCCCCACCGCCGCGGCCCCGATCCCCTGCTGCTGCGCACCCATCCCCCGACCGAGCAGCGCATCCAGCGGCTGCGGGCGCTCACCCCCGCGACGCGCTACCGCGTGCCGATCCACGCCGAGGGCTACGCGCCGACGGGCTACGACCCGGTGCGGCGACGCCCGCGCCTGCGGGCCACCGGCGTGCGCTGGTGAGCGCGGCGCACCCGCTGTCACCGACACCGGGTGCGCCGCGCGGTCGGCCTGGAGGCGATCGGCCTAGAACCTGGTGACCGCAGCGAGCGCCTCGTCCACCGGCATCTCGCTCGGGTCCAGGTAGAACGCGTCGCCGCCGTGCAGCAGGGTCGTGGCGACCGCCAGCGCGACGAGGTCCTCGTCGTGGGGCCCGGTGGGCTCGTCGTGCTCGGCCTGCAGGCCCTCCCCGGGCACGAAGCGACCCCAGCGCTGGGCGCCGCGCCGCACCAGCAGCGTGCCGACGCGACCCATGCTGGCGGCCATGAGCACCTCGGGGAGGTCGGCCAACGCCAGGCCGGTCCCCTGCTTGGCGCGGTGCTGCTCGATCGCGCGGTGGACCGGCGCGCGCAGGACGTCCTCCACGATCGGCCAGGCAGCATCGCGCAGCTCCTCGTCGCGGCGCTCGTCGGGGCTGCCGCTGATGAACGGGCCTGCCAGCGTCGGCAGGCGCGTCCGAGCGCGGAAGCCAGCCGCGAGCTCCTCGACGGCGGCAAGCACCAGCGGCGCCTTGGCGTTGGCCAGCAGCCGGTCGACCCCGCGCACCACCGCCCGCAGGAACTTCTCGACCTGCTTGCTGTCGTGCTCCGAGCCGCCGTGGCCGTGGAAGACCTGTCGGTCGCCGCCCGCCGAGGCGGCCCGATGGTCGAGGTGGGGCGGGTCGGCGTCGTCAGCGGCGACGGCCTCGTCCAGGCTGGCGGGGATCCCGGCGTCTGCCAGGTCGAGGCGCTCCACAGCGCTGCGCGTGCAGCGCAGCAGCCGGACCTGCCCCTGGCTGAGCGCGAGCACGTGGAAGGCTCCCCCAAGCTCGAGCGCGGGCAGCAGCGGCTGCAGGTGCGGCCGCTGGTCGACCTCGGCCCGGGCGTCCACCGGGTAGGGCACGCGGTAGGTGCGCGAGCCGCCCTGCCAGGCGTAGTGCACCAGGCCCTCGAGCTGGTGGGCCCAGTAGTCGTGGTCGCCGATGAGCGCATCGATGTCGGCCAGGATCGCTCCCTGGGTGCGCTCATCGACGCCGGCTGCCACCAGCGCGTCCGCGGCCAGCTTGCGCTGCTGCTTGGCGCGCAGCGCGTTCTGCTGGGGGTCGGCGACGGCGCGCTCGGTGGGGTGCGCCAGCGTCACCACCGGCGCGTGCCCCTCCTGCAGCAGCTCGCGCAACGTCTGGCGGTCGAGCACCTCGATGGTGCCGGTCGGAGTGTCTGGCATGGCAACCCTCCATCGCTCTGGCTGCAGCGCTCGCGGCCCCCCTCGGCTGCGAGCGGCGCGCGTCGGGGGCGCGCCCATCTCGCCCACCGTCATACCCGCGTGCGCCGCGCCGCTCACTCGCCCGCCACCCGGCGCGCGCCCGGCGCTGCGCCACGACTTGCCGAGGAGCCCCCGACGAAGGATGATGGCGGGCCTGCCCGATCACGAGGAGCGCGATGGGACCGGGACGCACCGTGCTCGCCCTGGTCGCGAGCCCCGACACCGCAGCACCGCTGGGCCGTCTGGCTGGCCAGCTCGCCCGCCACGAAGCCGGCGACGTCGTGGCCCTGTCAGTGATGGCCCTGGATGGGCAGGAGGCCAGCGCCCGGGGTGCTGCGCGGACGGCTGCCGCAGCCGCCGAGGAGGCGGGTGCGAGCGCTCGTGCGCGCGCGGTCGCCCACCGCTCGGTCGCCGCCGCGGTGCGCGCCGAGCGCGCCGACGCTGACGCCAGCCTCGTGCTGATGGGGTGGCGCGCCCCCGATGACCCCGGCGAGTTCGGTGGCCTGGTCGATCAGCTGGTGCAGGACGCCGAGGCCCCGCTGCTGCTGGTGCGCCCCGGGTCGGCGCCGTTCCAGCGCACCGTCGTCGCCCTGTCCGACGACGAGCTGCTGATCCCCTCCGACAGCGACGAGGAGAGCGCAGCCGTCGCGTCAACGCCATCCGACCCCGAGACCTCGGCCCACGACGACAGCAGCACGCGCGCCGACAGCAGCACGCTCGCCCTGACGATCGCGCGAGCGCTGGTGCACGGCGGCAACGGCCAGGCGCTGGTGGTGCGCGCCGGCGCTCGACGGCTGGGGCTGCCCGAGGACGCCGGGTTGCTCGAGGGGCCCATCCACCACGATCCGCGGCCGCTGGAGCACGTGCTGGCGGGGCTCGAGCGCCCCGACGACGCCGTCATCGTGCCGGTGGCCCCCGATGCGGGGACCGTGGCGCGCGCGGCACGACTGCCCTCGGTGGGCACCGAGTCGTGGCTGCTGGTGGCCATCGGGCAGCGCGTGCGCCCCCACGCCCCCTTCGCCGAGGCGCTCGACGCCACGCCGGTGCCCGACGAGGCCGCCCAGCCACCCTCTAGCCGCATGGTGATCGTGGAGCACGGCACCAGCGGGCACTTCGAGGTGGTGGTCACGGTCACCGGCGTGGGCCTCGAGGCCGACACCACCGTGGCCCACCGGCTGGGCGCGGTGGGCACCCCCGGTCCCGTCGAGCCGCGCGCCAGCGCCGACCACCAGTGGCTGGAGGGCAGCGTGGTCCTCGAGGCGACCTCGGCCACCGCTGCGGTCGGTGCGGTCGTGTCGGCCATGGACCGCGCCAGCGAGCTGCACCAGGCCGAGATCACCTATCACGTGCGCGCGCTGCCCGAGCAGCAGTGAGCGCCCGCCCCCGTGGGGCCCGTCACCGACCACGGCCATGAGCGAGGACCTGTCGACGCTGGCCGAGGCGATCACGACCTGCCGCGCCTGTCCAAGGCTGGTCTCCTGGCGCCAGCAGGTCGCCGCCGACAAGCGCGCCGCCTACCGCGACTGGACCTACTGGGGCCGTCCCGTCCCCGGCTTCGGCGATCCGCAGGCGCGCGTGGTGGTGCTGGGGCTCGCGCCGGCCGCGCACGGGGCCAACCGCACCGGTCGGGTGTTCACCGGCGACCGCTCCGGCGACGCGCTCTACGCCGCGCTCCACCGCGCCGGCCTCGCCAACCAGCCCCACGCCACCCACCGCGACGACGGCCTGGCGCTGCACGGCTGCTGGGTCACCGCCGCGGTGCGCTGCGCCCCGCCGGCCAACAAGCCCACCACCGCCGAGCGCGACACCTGCCAGCCGTTCCTGGCCCGCGAGCTGGCGCTGCTGCCCGCCCGCGTGATCGTGGCGCTGGGCAGCTTCGCGTGGGACGCGGCGCTGCGGGTGGGAGGCGCCCCGCGACCCAAGCCGCGGTTCGGGCACGCCGCCGAGGCGACGCTCGCCGACGGCCGGGCCCTGCTCGGCTGCTACCACGTGTCGCAGCAGAACACCTTCACGGGTCGGCTCACCCCGGCGATGCTCGACGCGGTGCTGCAGCGCGCCTGCGCCCTCGCCGAGTGGGACCACGACGACGGGGCCTGATCGATGGTGGCGGCCAGCGCCTCGCCAGCGACCCGCCGGTTCCACTGCGGGCAGGGAGCAAACCTGTCCGAAGTGCGCGCACCCCTGGACGGTTGCTAGCCTCCCACCGCACTAGGAGAAGACCCCACCAGGCTGGCCGCAGTGGGCCCTGAAGGGTCGCCCCAGGGCGCACTCGGGGATCAAGCAGGCACGGAGGGGCTCGCTGTGCAGGGCGGGTGGGGCTCCCATCGTCACAGGAGGTCCGGCACATGAGCAGCTCCACGCGACGCGTGCTGAGATGGCTCGTCCCGCTTGCGATCCTCGCGCTCGCGATCGCCGCGTGCGATCCCGAGGAGGATCCCGACGACGTGGCCGAGGAGGATCCCGAGGAGGAGCCCGAGGATCCCGAGGAGCCCGAGGACGAGGAAGAGCCCGACGAGGTGGTGGAGGTCGAGGACTTCACCTACACCATGGGCATGTTCGACGACATGGACGCCGACAACTATTGGGCGTATCTCGCCGACCCCGACGTGTGGACCGGCTACGTCATCGACGGCGAGCCGTGCACCCTCTACGGGCTCACCCCCCCGAACTTCACGCTGACCCCGTCGCTGGCCGCCGAGGCGCCGCCCGAGCCCGAGGAGGACGGCGACGTCTACTTCGTCGAGATCGACATCCACGACGGCGTCAACTGGAGCGACGGCGAGCCCATCACCGCCCAGGACATGGAGTTAACCTTCGACACGGTGGTCGACCTGAACCCGGGCGGCCAGTGGGGCAGCAACTACGGCGTGTCCTTCGACGAGGACACCGGCGAGTTCCTCGAGGACGAGAGCCAGGTCCGCAGCGTCGAGGCGCTCGACGACACCACCGTGCGCATCGAGTTCAACACCGAGCCCGGCCTTGGCTTCTGGCCCATCGAGATGGCCACCGCGCCGATCATGCCCGAGCACTACTGGGGCGACCTCGCCGCTGACGTCGACGACGTCGCGGACTTCCTCGCCGAGTCCGGCCAGGGCACGCCCTCCTGCGCGCCGTATGAGTTCGTCGAGTGGGAGGAGGGCGCCTTCGCGGCCTCCGAGGCCAACGAGGAGTACTTCCTCGAGGGCACCGAGTACACCCACTACTCCGACGGCAGCATCCACATGGTCAACGAGGACCTCGGCATCGACGACCGCTTCGGCCTGACCGGCGAGGAGGAAGATGAGGTCGTGGCCGAGTACACCGTCGGGCCCTACGCCGACGAGGTGCTCTACGAGGTCTACGGCGAGGCCAGCGTCGCGGTCTCGGCCCTGGTCGACGGCGAGATCCCGTTCCTGCTCACCGGCCCCGGCATCGAGGAGGCCCAGCAGGACGAGATCATCGATTCCGAGGAGGTCGAGGCGGTCATCAACCCCGACTACGGGATGCAGTACCTCGGCTTCAACTTCATGCGCGAGCCGATGGACGACACCGCGTTCCGTCAGGCCGTGGGCACCATCATCGACCGCGAGTTCATCACCGACGACATCTTCGGCGGCGGCGCGCTCCCGCTGTACACCTTCATGCCCTCGGGCAACGAGGCCTGGTGGAACGAGGAGGTCGGCGAGGAGCTCGCAGAGCAGTGGCAGTACGACGACATGACCCAGCGCGTCCTCGACGCGGCCGAGATCCTGGCTGATGCCGGCTACACCTGGGCCGGGCAGGAGCCCGACATCGACGAGGAGACCGGCGAGGTCATCCGCGGCGAGGGCCTGACCGACCCGGACGGCGAGGAGATCCGCGAGCTGGACCTGCAGCACCCCACGGCCGGCTACGACCCGCTGCGCAACACCGCCGGCCTGCAGATCGCCGACATGATCGAGCAGCTCGGCGTCGAGGTGGACGCCCAGGCCCTCGAGTTCGGCCAGCTGCTGGAGAACACGCCGCAGGGCCAGTTCGAGGAGCTCGACTTCGACATGCACATCCTCGGGTGGAGCCTGGGCAACGTGGCCTACCCGACCTACTACGAGGCGATGTTCGCCAGCGACGGCGTCATCAACAACACCGGGCACCAGGACGAGGGCTACGACGAGGCGGCCGCCGCCTTCCTCGATGCCGACTCGCTCGATGAGGCCTACGACATCCTGTGGGAGGACCTCGAGCCCTACCTGCAGGAGGAGCTGCCCTACGTGCCGCTGTTCGACACGCCTAACGTCGAGGGCTACCGCCCCGACGAGGTGCAGTACCCCTACACCGAGGTGCTGGGTGGCCTCGAGTTCGTCAACGGCCAGCCCGAGCTCGTCCGGCCAGCCGCCGAGTAGCTGATCCAACGGGTGGGTCGCTCTCCCGCGTCCCACCCGCTCGAGACCCACGATCGAACTGGTGAGGGCCGGGGGTTCGCCCCCGGCCCTCACCATCGCTAAGGTGGCGCCCAACACAGCCGACAGTGGGACGATCCACCCCCTGGCAGCGCCGCCAACGGGAGCGCCGCCGTCGCCCTGGCGGTTGGCTCCTCCCACATCCTGCTCCAGCCCACCGAGTGAGGATCAGGGACGCACATGGCGAAGCGACTCCTCAGCCGCCTGGGACAGCTGGTGTTCGTGCTGTGGCTGCTCGTCACGGTGATGTTCTTCGTGGTCAACCTCGCGGGTGATCCCACCCAGCAGATGGCGATGGACCCCAACATCCCGCCCGAGGCCCGCGAGCTGCAGATCCAGCGCCTGGGCCTGGACCAGCCCATGCACATCCAGTACTGGACCTACCTGACAGGCCTGCTGCAGGGCGACATGGGGGTCAGCTTCCACCTCTACCCCCGCGAGGTCAGCGACATCATCGTCGAGCGGCTGCCACGCACCTTCGGGCTGCTGCTGGTCGCCACGGTCGTGTCGATCGTGGCCGGCTTCGCCGTCGGCAAGCGCGTCGCCTGGCTGCGCGGCACCCGCCGCGAGCACGGCGCCACGATCGTGGCGGTGTTCCTGCTCACGGTCTTCCCGGTGTGGGCGGCGCTGGTGATGATCTGGATCTTCGCCTTCGAGCTCGACTGGTTCCCCTCGCGCGGCTTCATCACCACCGCGCTGTGGCGCGGCGGCCCCTACGCCGCCAACGAGGTGTTCATCGCCCTGCTGCTGTCGATCACCGCGCTGCTGATCGCCGCGTTCGCCGTGTTCCTGCTGAGCCGCCGCTTCGACGCACCATGGATGCGCACGGTCGGCGGGATCGGTGGGCTCGCCGCGGTGGTGGCGGTGTTCCTGCTCGGCTGGAGCGCCACGCCGATGGCGGAGTACGCCGCCAACATCGCCTACCACACGGTGCTGCCGACGCTCACGCTCACGCTGCTGTCCTTTGGCGGCACGATGCTGCTGACCCGCACCGCGATGATGGAGACCATGCAGGAGGACTTCGTCCTGACCGCGCGCGCCAAGGGCTTGAGCGAACGCGCGGTGCGCGACAAGCACGTGGCGCGCACCGCGCTCAACCCGGTGGTCGCCTCGTTCCTGATCAGCCTGGTGACGGTCATCACCGGCAGCATCGTCTTCGAGCAGGTCTTCTCCTGGCCCGGGATGGGCCTGACCCTGCTGAACGCCGCCACGGAGGGCGACGTGCCGTTGGCGATCGGCGGGATCATCTCGCTGGGCTTCCTGTTCATGATCGTGCACTTCCTGCTGGACCTCGTCTACAGCGCCCTCGACCCGCGCCTGCGCACCTGACGCTCGCAAGGGGCCCGCACCATGACCACCTCCCCCCAGCGAACCGCGACCACCACGGGTGCCGGCGCCGAAGGTCCGCCCGGGACCCCGCAGGACGGCAGCGATCCGTCCGGTCGCGGCCTTGCGACCGGCCGTCGCGCGCGCCTGGCCAACCGCATCCGCGTCCTGCGCGCGTCGTTCCGGGAGAACTGGGCGCTGTTCAAGCGCAACCGCATCGGGGTGGTCGGGCTCGTGGTCATCGCGATCTTCGCGATCATGGCCCTGCTGCACCCGATCCTCATGGACACCGTCTGGGATCCCGAGCGCTACCACCCGGTGGTGGGCTACAGCGCCCAGGAGGTCGAGCTCACCGTCGTCGAGGAGATCGAGAACCCCGGTCAGGAGATCGATCTCCAGCGCGCCCAGCTGCGCCACGACCCCACGATCCAGGTGGGCGACACCGTCGAGGACACCATCCAGCCCGCGCCGCCCTCGCTGGATCACCCGCTGGGCACCGACCCGCTGGGGCGCGACGTGCTGAGCCAGCTCATGCTCGGCGCGCAGACCGCGTTCGGGATGGGCGCGGTCGCGGCGATGACCACCGTGATCGTGGCGACGTTCATCGGGTCGGTGGCCGCGTACTTCCGCGGCTGGGTAGACACCGTGTCGATGCGCTCCGCCGACTTCTTCCTGCTGCTGCCCCCCATCCCGTTCCTCATCTTCTTGAGCGCCATCTACGACCTCAACATGGTCACGCTGGGGCTGGTGTTCGGGCTCGTGTCCGGGGCCGGCAGCACCGCCATCGTGCTGAAATCCCAGGCGTTGACCGTGGCGGTCAAGCCGTTCATCGACTCGGCGCGCGTGGCCGGGGCCTCGGGGATGCAGGTGGTGCTGCGCCACGTCATCCCCAACGTGCTGCCCCTGACCTTCCTCTACATGATGTTCACGGTGTCGGGGGCGATCAGCGCCGAGGCGATCCTGTCGACCTTCGGGCTCATCGACCTGCCCATGAGCTGGGGCATCATGATCCAGACCGCGAACGATGCCGGCTACATCCTGCGGGGTGTGGAGTACTGGTGGCTGCTGTTCCCCGCCGGTCTGGCCGTCACCTTCCTCGCCTTCGCGTTCTACCTGTTCGGACGCGGCATGGACGAGGTCGTCAACCCCCGACTGCGGCAGCGGTGATCCCTCATGACCACGACCGCCACCACCACCACAGCCCAGGCGGGCGGCCAGCGCTCGACGCCTCTGCTGGAGGTCGACGGGCTCACCGTGCGCTACGAGACGCTGCGCGGCGACGTCCGCGCCATCGAGGATGTGAGCTTCGCCGTGGGCGACGGCGAGTCGCTCGGCCTGGTCGGCGAGTCCGGCTGCGGCAAGAGCTCGGTGGCCCTGTCCCTCCTGGGGCTGCTGCCCAAGAACGCGCGGGTCGACGCCGGTGAGATCCGCCTGCAGGGCCAGGACCTGCTGCGCCTGCCCGAGTCGCAGATGCGCAAGCACCGCTGGAACGACATCGCCATGGTGTTCCAGGGCGCGATGAACGCCTGGAACCCGGTCTACACGATCTTCACCCAGATCGAGGAGGCCCTGACGATCCACCAGCGCGGCTCGATGACCCGCAGCGAGGCGCGCCGCCGCGTCGGCGACCTGTTCGAGCTCGTCGGGCTCGACGCGCAGATGATGGACCGCTACCCCCACGAGCTGTCGGGCGGCATGCGCCAGCGAGCGGTCATCGCCATGGCGCTGTCGTGCGACCCCAAGGTCATCATCGCCGATGAGCCCACCACCGCGCTGGACGTCATCGTCCAGGACCGGATCCTGCGCCAGCTCAAGCGCATCCAGTCCGAGCTGGGCATGAGCATCATCTACATCTCGCATGACATCGCGGTGATCGCCGAGGTCGCCGACCGCCTCGCCGTGATGTACGCCGGCGGCATCGCCGAGATCGGCGCGAGCCACACCGTGTTCGGCCATCCGCGCCACCCCTACAGCTGGTCGCTGCTGACCTCTACGCCCAGCATCAAGGGGCCGCTGCGGACGCTGTCACCGCTGGCCGGGGAGCCACCCGACCTCCACGACCCGCCGGCGGGCTGTCCGTTCCATCCGCGCTGCCCGATGGCCACCGACCGGTGCGCCGCCGAGAAGCCGCCGCTGGAGCTGCTCTCCAGCGCCCAGGCCTCGGCCTGCTGGTACGCCGACCAGGTCCCCGACCCGCGTGAGCAGGAGGTCCTGCGGTGAGCCCGCCGCTGCTGAAGCTGTACGAGCTGCAGAAGCACTACCCCCTCGACAAGGGCATCCTGCGCAAGCCCTCGCGGTTCGTGCACGCAGTCGACGGCATCGACCTGGACATCGGGCGCGGCGAGAGCGTCGGGCTGGTGGGCGAGTCGGGCTGCGGCAAGACCACCGTCGGGCGCATGCTGACGCTCCTGGCCGAGCCCACCAACGGCTCGGTGGCCATCCGCTCGGATCAGCTGCCCGACCACGACCTGACCGACCTCGACAAGCAGGACGTCAACCGGCTGCGCCGCGACGTCCAGATGATCTTCCAGGACCCCTACGAGTCGCTGAACCCGCGACGCACGATCATCGACGCGGTGACCGAGCCGCTGCGGCTCCAGGACCTCGGCAGCCGCGAGGAGCAGCAGGAGCGCGGCGCGGAGATGCTGCGCCTGGTCGGCCTCGCCCCACCCGAGACCTTCGCCTACCGGTTCCCCCACGAGCTGTCGGGCGGGCAGCGCCAGCGCGTGGCGATCGCCCGGGCGCTGGTGATCAACCCGAGCTTCGTGGTCTGCGACGAGCCGACGTCGATGCTGGATGTATCCATCCGCATCTCGATCATGCAGCTGATGCGCGACCTCGCCGAGCGCCTCGGCGTCTCCTACCTCTACATCACCCACGACCTCGGCGTCGCGCGCTACATGTGCGACCGGATCGCGGTCATGTACCTCGGCAAGGTCGTCGAGGTCGCCCGCACCGAGGACCTGCTGGCCAACCCGCGGCACCCCTACACGCAGGCGCTGGTCTCGGCGGTGCCGGTCCCCGACCCCACCTATGAGCGGCCCGTGCCCGACATCAAGGGTGGTGTGAGCCGACCGGTCAACCCCGCGCCGACGTGCCGCTTCATCGATCGCTGCCCGTGGGCCGACCACACCTGCGAGTCCAACGACCATCCCCCGCTGGAGCAGGTGACCTCCGATCACCGCGTGGCGTGCTACCACGCGCGGTGAGACGGCGCGCGACCCGGCAGCGCGCTAGGAGAAGAAGCGGAACTTCGTGGCGACCTCGGCAGAGAACGCCATGATCACCGCGAGGTAGAAGTAGCCGGTCGCCGCCTGGATGGACCGGCCGCCCTCGGCGGCGAGCTTCAGCAGGAACGGCGCGATCAGCGCGCAGATCGCCAGCAGCCCACCGCCGAGCAGCAGCGAGAACCCGGGGATCGTCAGCAGCGGCGAGGCAGCGCCGGTCAGCGGCGGCTCGGGGTTGAGCGCGCTCAGCGCCAGCGCCCCGGCGCCCGCGACCACCCCGGCGGTGTACAGCCGCGCGCCGCGCTGCATGTGCACCTCGGGCAGGCGCCGCTGGAACAAGTACCAGTGGCCGAGCACCAGGCCGTGCAGCGCGCTGCCGAGCAGGGCCGCGCCCAGCACCAGCTCCGCGGCCCCGAGCAGCACGTCGTCGCCGCGCACCGCCGCGGCCGGGCCCAGCGCCACGACGCCCGCGGCGGCGGCGAGGATGCCCAGGGGGGCGCCCGCGTCGCTGTCGGTGAGCACCAGCACCACCTGCCACACCGTCAGCAGGACCGCGAAGGCCAGCAGCGACCACAGCAGCCACGTGCCCGGCGCGCCCGTCGCCGCGAGCGCGCTGGCCTCCTCGGCGCCGGCTGCGACGCGTTCCCCTGCCTGGGCGATGGCGCCGCGGGCCAGCAGCCACGCGCCCCATGCCAGCAGCGCGAGCACCACCCCGGACAGCACGAAGAAGCCGCGCCGAGCCACCCCGGCGAGCCCAACCAGCCACAGGGCCACCGCGCCGCCGACCGCGGCTTCCAGCAGGACCACGGTGAGCGTGCCGAGCGCGCCGCTCACCGGCTCACCTCGCGCCTTGCTCGCACCATCACCTCCGACGCCCGCAGCGGCGAGCGCCGCCGATCGCCACGCGACCGGCAGCCTTGCGTGCGTCTGCGGTCAGGACTCGGCGCGGTCCACGACCCACTGCACCAGCGTGCGCGCGGGGACGCCGGTGCCGCCCTTGGCGGTGTACGGTCCGTTGCCGTCCTCGGAGAACGCGGTGCCGGCCACATCCAGATGCGCCCAGGCCTGTCCGGCGGTGAACTCCTTGAGGAACAGCCCGGCGACGATGCTGCCCGCCTCCCCGGCCTTGCCGATGTTCTTCAGGTCGGCCACGGAGCTCTTGAGGTGCTCGCGGTAGTCGCTGACCAGCGGCAGGCGCCAGGTCTGCTCGCCGGTCGCCTCGGCGGCGGTGAGCAGCTCCTCGGCCAGGGCGTCGTCCACGCTCATCAGCGCCGACACCTTCTTGCCGAGCGCGGTGATCTGCGCCCCGGTCAGGGTGGCGACGTCAACGATCGCATCCGGGTCGGACTCAGCGGCGTAGGCGAGCGCGTCGGCGAGGATCAGCCGGCCCTCGGCGTCGGTGTTGAGCACCTCGACGGTGGTGCCGCCGTAGTGGGTGAGCACGTCGGAGACCCGGTAGGCGGTGCCGCTGGGCAGGTTCTCGGCCAGCGGCAGCAGCGCGGTCACCTTGACCTTCGGCGCGAGCGCGGCGATGGCGACCATCGCCCCGACCACCGCGGCAGCACCGCCCATGTCGGCCTTCATCCAGGCCATGCCTGAGGAAGTCTTCAGGCTCAGGCCGCCCGAGTCGAAGGTGATGCCCTTGCCGACCAGCACCAGGTGGCCCGAGGCTCGCAGCGGGTCGTGGGTGAGCTCCACGAGGCGTGGCGGCGCCTGCGAGCCCTGGCCGACGCCGAGGATCCCGCCGAAGCCACCCTTGGCGAGGTCCTTCTCGTCGAGCACCTTGCTCTTCAGCCCGGCGTCCTTGGCCAGGCTGACGATCCGGTCGGCGAGGTCGGGCGGTCGCTTGGCCTGCGGGGGCTCGTTGACGAGGTCGCGCGCGACCTGCGTGGCGCGCGCGGTCACGGTGCCCGTCGCGACGCCGCGCTCGACGGCCTTGTCGTCGACCTCCTCGCCGGCGAGCACCTCGATGGCGGCCAGGCGCGGCAGATCGTCGGTCTTGGTGCGGTAGCTGGTGAAGGCATAGGACCCCAGAGCCGCGCCCTCGGTGAGGGCCTGGGCGCGGGCGGCGTCGTCGTCGGGGCCGACGCGGGCTGGGACCGTCACCGCGAGCGTCGCATCGCGCTGGGCAGCCCCCGCTGCGGCGCCCGCAGCGGCGCGCAGCGCCTCCGCGTCGACGGCGTCCGCGCTGCCAAGCCCCACCACCAGCAGCAGGTCGCAGCCGAGCTTGCCGCGCACCGGCAGCCGGCTGACCTCGCCCGTGTCGCCCTTGGCGCTGAGGCCGGCGAGCGCGGCGTCCAGATCGACCTCGGCGGCCTCGGCAGCCGCCCGCGCGTCGGCGAGGGGGCTGACGCCGTCGTCGCTCTTGGTGGCGAACACCGCGAGCGCGTCGACCTTGGCCTTGGTCGGCTTCTGCTTGGCGAACGAGACGGTGACCATGTGATGCCTCTGGCTGTGTCGGGGAGCCGGGTCCGGGCGAGTCTAGCCACAAGCCGGCCCGCTCCGAGCGGTGGCCGGCGCCGCCGATCGCCGACGGCAGCGAGCGCCGATGGGCGTCGGCGCCCGATAGCCTGGAGGGTCGTCATGAGCGCCTCCCCGTCCGAGCCGTCCGAGCCGCCCGAGCCGCGCCCTCCCGTTGCGGTCGACCTGCGCGACTACGTCACCTTCGATCAGGCGGGTGCGACCGGCCGGCGCGTCTACGCCACCGACGTGCTCGCCGTGGACGTGGTGTGCCTGGAGCCGCACCAGCTCATCGAGGCGCGCACGTTCGCCACCGCCGATGCGATCTACACGGTGCTGGGCGGGACCGCCTGGCTGGTCGCCGACGACGCCTGGGTCACCCTCACCGCGCTGCAGTCGGTCTGGATCCCCGCGGCGACCCCGCACGGCGTCCGCAACGACGCACCCGATCCGCTGATCCTGCAGGTGCTCATCAGCCCACCGGACGAGGCGCCCGAGGCCGTCCTCGGGCCAGCGGTCAGCGAGCCCACCGACCCGGATCTGGGCGCCGAGCCCCCGGGGGCGCTGACGCGGCTGCGACGCGCGCTGGGCGGGTAGGTCAGTCGTCGAGGTCGTCGGGGTCGGCCGGCTCGACCTCGTCGGGGGTGAACGCCTCGCCCGGCCCGGGATCCTCACCCCGGTCACGCTGACGCCCATCCTCGGCGGGCGGCCCGTCGTCGGCGGGCGACTCGGGACCACCGGGTGGCTGCGGGTCGGGACGCGGCGCCACATCGAACCCACCGGTCAGCCGCCCTCCGGGCAGCTCGAGGCGCAGCTCGCCCACGTAGCGCTCCCCCGCCGTGGCCTGGCGCAGCGTCAGCACGCCCTCGCGGGGGCGCACCAGCTCCTCGTCGAGCGACAGGAGCACCACCGCGCCCTCGTCGATCCGCGCGCACGAGGAGGCGCTGGAACAACCCGGCGCGACCACCTCGGTGGGCTCGCCGACGCTGACCTGGTCCAGGTTGGCCAGACCCACGGTCAAGGGTGTGCCGCCGGTGGCGGTCGCAGCGAAGCACACCGCGGCGGGCAGCCCCGCCCTGGCCTCGCAGTCGCCCTCGAGCAGCACCGGCTGGGGCTGGGAGACGCTGACCGTGCGCCCGTCCACCTGCCCCGACAGGTGCAGCCCGGCGCCCGGTTCGGTGTCGTCGTCGCCGCAGCCCGCGGCCAGCAGCACCAGCGCCGCAGCAGCCAGGCCGAGCAGCGTCACCCGCACACCGGGCGAGGGTGTCCCGCGCCTCATGCGTCCTCCGCTGCGAGCTCGAGCCACACGCGCTGCCGATGGGGGTGGGCCAGCAGCGTCTGGATGGTGCCCACATCGGGGTCGTGCTCGGAGGGCCGGGAGCGGAAGGGCTCGTCGAACGTACCGAGGGGATGGTCGACGCGGCGCACCCCGACGGTGCCCACCGGCACGTTGTCGCGGCGGATGAGCGGCTCTGCCTGGATCACCCGGCCGGTGACCACCAGGCCCTCGCGCACCACCCTCACCTGGCGCCACCACGTCACCAGCGGCAGCGCGAGCAGCCCGACCCCCACCGCGCCGAGCAGCCACGGCAGCAGACCCGGCGCGCCGACCGGCCTGACGTCGTCGCCATCGACGGGGCCGGGGTCGCCGGTCTCGGCATCGAGGGCGTCCAGCGCACCCGGCGTGGGCTCAGGCGTGCCGCCGACCTGCCACAGCGCCCACAGCAGCACCCCGCCCATCAGCATCAGCGCCAGCGAGGGCACGGTGAGCACCACGCGCTCCAGCAGCGCCCAGTGCGGCACGAGCCGTGGCGGCTCGGGCTGGCGGGCGACGACCTGGCGGATGAGGTCGATGGGGGCGCGGCGCAGGTGGGAACCCTCCGAGTGACGTGACGATGCGCAAGGAGATGATCGCCTGATGAGCCTTCCACTGCACGGAGCCGAGCCGGTGCGCTTCGCACCGGAGCCCGACGAGGCGCGCGCAGCGCTCGCCGACGCGCTCGCTGCCCAGGATGCCCCACGCGAGGCCCGGCTGAAGGAGGCGGTGGCCGCCCATCCCACGCTGTTGGAGGGCTGGGGGCGCCTCGCCGAGCACGCGCTGGCCCACGACCGCCCCGTCGACGCCTACGCCTACGCCCGCGTGGGCTACCACCGCGGGCTGGACCGCGCCCGGCAGTCAGGCTGGCGCGGCCAAGGCCCGATCCCCGGCGACCACGAGCCCAACCGCGGCTTCTTGCGCAGCGTGCGCGCCCTCGGGCAGGCTGCCCAGGCGATCGGCGAGGACGACGAGGCCCTGCGCTGCGCCACCTTCCTCGGCGAGCTCGACCCCGACGGGGCGCTCGCCCGCCTCGACGACTGACCGCGGCGCCAGCCGACGACGCGCACCCGCACAGGAGGACCACCATGTTGGACATCACCGAGGCCCGCGACGGCATCTGGACCATCGCCGATGCCGGCGAGGTGTCGTTTCGCATCCGCCGTGGAGCCATCGAGCTGCTCGACGCGAGCCACCGGGAGGGCTGGTTCCACACGCTGCGCCGCAACGAGCCCGACCGCCTCGAGGTCGAGTTCCTCACCGGCGGCGAGGAGTACGCGTTCGAGGCGCACTACGACAACGGGGTGCTGACCGTCAGCATCGAGCACGAGCGGCAGCCCGCCGAGCCGGGGCGCTACCAGGTGGGGCCGGCCGGCGAGGTCGAGATCGGCTTCTCCGAGGGCACCCTGACGCTCGTGGACGCCCAGGCCAACCCGGGCTGGCGCATGGAGATCGACGAGGAGGGCGGCGAGGAGGTCGAGGTCGAGTTCACCCGCGGCGCGATCGAATGGGACTTCGAGGCCGAGGTCGACGCCGGCCAGCTCGAGGTCGAGATCGAAGCCGAGGTGTCGGGACCGGTGACCCCCGACACGACGGGCTAGCTCGCCGCCGAGGGGAGCCGCCAGTCGATCGGGTCGGCGCCCTGCTCGGCGAGCAGGGCGTTGACCCGGCTGAACGGCCGCGACCCGAAGAAGCCGCGCCGCGCCGACATGGGGCTCGGATGGGCGCTCTCGACCACCGGGACGTCACCCAGCAGCGGCTTGAGATTGCGCGCCTCCCGCCCCCACAGCACGGCCACGAGGGGCTGCTCCCGCGCGGCCAGCGCGCGGATCGCCTGCTCGGTGACCTCCTCCCACCCCTGGCCGCGGTGGCTGGCGGGAGCGCCGGCGCGCACCGTCAGCACGCGGTTGAGCAGCAGGACCCCCTGGCGGGCCCACGGCGTCAGGTCCCCGTTGCGCGGGGCGGGCAGCGATAGGTCCTCGCGGTACTCGGCGAAGATGTTGCGCAGGCTGCCCGGCAGCGGGTCGACCTCGGGAGCCACCGCGAAGCTCAGGCCGATGGGGTGACCCGGTGTGGGATAGGGGTCCTGGCCCACGATCAGGACGCGCACGTCGGCGGGTGGGGTGGCGAACGCGGCGAAGATCCGATCTCCGCGCGGCAGGAAGCGGTGGCCGGCCGCCTGCTCCTCGCGCAGGAAGTCGCCGAGCGCCCGGATGCGGTCGTGCACCGGCGCCAGCGCCTGGGCCCAGCCGGCTCCTAGCACCTCGGTCAGGTCGCGATCGGCCATGCTGGTCGGAAGGCTACACGGGCCGCGCGCGCCTGCGCCGGCCGCGCGCGCTGCCCCGCTCGCGCGCGTCGCCCCGCTTGGGGTGTGGGCGCGGGTCGGGCAGGATGGTGCGCGACCCGCGCCGGGCCGATCACGACCCGCGAGAGGAGCAACGGTGCGCGCGATCCAGATGACCGAGCACGGCGGACCCGATGTGCTCACCCCCGCCGAGCTGGCCCCACCCGAGCCCAGCGCCGAGCAGGTGGTGGTGCGTGTGGAGGCCGCCGGCGTCAACTTCATCGACACCTACCAGCGCACGGGGCTCTATCCCGTTGACCTGCCCTACGTGCCGGGCATGGAGGCCGCAGGCGTGGTGGAGCAGGTCGGCGCGGCCGTGACCGAGGTCAGCGAGGGCGACCGGGTCGCGTTCGCCGGTTCGCCGGGCTCCTACGCCGAGCGTGTGGCCGTGGCCGCCGCCAAGGTGGTGCCGGTGCCCGAGGCCGTCGACAGCCGCACGGCGGCAGCGCTGATGCTGCAGGGCATGACCGCCCACTACCTGGCCTACAGCGCCTACCGGCTGGCGCACGGCTCCTCGGCGCTGGTGCTCGCCGCCGCCGGCGGCGTCGGACGCCTGCTGGTGCAGCTCGCCAAGCACGTGGGCGCGACCGTGCTGGCGGCCACCTCCAGCGCCGAGAAGGCCGAGCTGGCGCGCTCGGCCGGCGCCGATCACGTGATCCGCTACCGCGACGCGGACATGGTCGCCGCGGTGCGCGAGGCCACCGACGGCGAGGGCGTCGACGTGGTCTACGACTCGGTGGGCGCCGACACCTGGGAGACGAGCCTGGACTGCCTGCGCCGCCGCGGCATGCTGATCCTGTACGGCAACGCCAGCGGCCCGGTGCCGCCGATCGACCCGCTGGTGCTCAACCGCAAGGGCTCGCTGTACCTCACGCGCCCCCAGCTCGCCCACTACATCGCCGACCGCGCGGAGCTCACCTGGCGCGCGGGCGAGCTGTTCGAGCTCGCCGCGGCAGGCGAGCTCGAGGTGCGCCTGGACCGCTCCTGGCCGCTGGCCGAGGCCGCCGAGGCGCACCGCTACCTCGAGGACGGACGCACCACGGGCAAGCTGCTGCTCGAGCCCTGAGCCTGTGGGGCCGCGCCCGGCCCCGCGACGGCCCCACGTCACGGGCCATGGGTCCCGGATGCACCCGGCCCTGCGGCAGGACGCACCGCTTGCGGTGGGCAGGCTCCCGACCTACCGTTGCGAGTAAGGCCACCCTTACACGCGGTGGCGTTGACGAGGCCTACAGGCCCCGACCACCCGCAACGAGGAGATGCCGATGGGCGCTGCCGGCAGCCACCGCTGCAAGCTGGCGACCGTCGGGCTGCGCGACGCGACGTTGCATCTCGAGCTGCTGTCGCGCGCCGGCGTCACCCGCCTCGAGGTCGACCTGCCCGAGGCGCAGCGCGAGGCCGTCGAGCACCTGCTGACCGCACGCCGCGACGGCGCCCCCGAGGAGCCCTCGACCTGCGCTGGGGCGCTGTGCCAGTGCGTCAAGGCGCTCGGTGGCGAGGACGCACGGGTCACGATCCGCACCGGCATCCTCCCCTCGTTCCACCTGGAGGCCAGCGGCCTGCGCGGGCCGGTCGAGGTCGACCTGTCGGCCAGCGAGGCGGTCGCGCTGCTGCTCGACAGCGGCCTGCCCCCGTGCCTGGAGCTCGCCGAGGACCCCGCGACCCACGGCTCCTGACCAGGCCGCGA